>LVAP01000100.1 GCA_001603025.1 Clostridiales bacterium Firm_10
GAAGGCTATCGCTGCTGCGGCAGCGGCGAGGTTGAAGCGCCGCTGTGCTACCTGCCGAACACCGATCCCACGTCGCTCCTGTCGGTAAAGGGCAAGATCGTGCTGCTGGATTCCGGCCTGCGGCACTTCCTCTACCACGACCTGCTGGACAACGGCGCCGTGGGCTTCATCACCTACGACGGCAACGTCAACTTCCGCGATGATGACATCGACAAGCGGGAGCTGCGCGGCTACGTGGCCAACGGACGCAAGGTGCCCTGCGTCAACATAAACGCCAAAGAAGCGTTGAAACTGGTCAAAAACGGCGTGAAAACCGTGAAAATTACCGTCAGCCAGACTGAATTCCAGGGAGAGTCGCACAATGTGATTGCCGAACTGCCCGGCCTGACCGATGAGTGGATTGTGCTCACCGCGCACTATGACACCGTGCCGCTCTCCCGCGGTTCCTACGACAACATGTCCGGCTGCGTCGGCCTGCTGGAGGCAATCGAGGCGATGACGCCTTCCGCGCCTCACCGCTACGGCATCCGCTGCGTGTTCTGCGGCAGCGAGGAGCGCGGCCTGCTGGGTTCAAAGGCTTACGTCCAGGCGCACGAGGGCGAGCTGGAGAAGATCGCTTTGAATGTCAACCTGGACATGATCGGCTCCATCATGGGCCGCTTCATCGCCTGTGTGAGCGCTGAAGACGCGCTGGCGGATTACATCCGCTACTTTGCGGCGCAGCGCGGCTGGGGCATTGACGTGCGCACGGGCGTGTATTCCAGCGACTCGACGCCTTTTGCCGACAAGGGCGTGCCCGCCGTGTCGTTCGCGCGGCTTGCGCCTGGCAGCCAGTCCAACATCCACAGCCGCTACGACACCATGGCGCTGCTCTCCGACGAGCAGCTGAAGAAGGACGGCGAATTTGCCGCGGCCTTCACCGCCGTCATGGCCGACGCCGTGCGCTGCCCGGTTGGTCGGGAGATTCCCGATAAACTCAGGGGCGAACTGGACGAATACCTGAATCGCAAGCGGAAGAAGTGACGAAGGGGCGGAGGGTGGAGCCGCCGCCATGGAGGTTTGAATACCATGAATTATTTTGAACAGAATGGCCAGGAACTGATCTGGCGCAACCGCGGCGAAACGCTGCGCATCACGCCCTGGGGCGAGGACAGCCTGCGGGTCCGCGCGGCGCTGGTGGGTGAGGTGCGGGACGACCGCTTCGCCCTGCTCGAGCCCGGCGGTGCGCCCGAAGCGTCGGTGGAAATCGGGGAGGAGACGGCCAGCATCCGCAACGGCCGGCTGACCGCCACCATTACCATGGACGGATGGCATCACTATGCCCGCGTTACCTTCACCAACCAGCGCGGCGAGGTACTGCTGCGCGAAACCGCGACAGGCAACGCGCTGGCACTCAGGAGCCGCAAATTCGAGCCGTATCTGGGCGGCGATTTCCAGCTCACCGCCACCTTCGACGGGCAGGACGGCGAGCACATTTACGGCATGGGCCAGTATCAGGAAGAGATCCTGGACTGGAAGGGCTGCACGCTGGAGCTGGCGCACCGCAATTCGCAGGCCAGCGTGCCGTTCTATATTTCCAGCCTGGGCTATGGTTTCCTGTGGCACAATCCGGCCATCGGCTCGGTGAGCTTCGGGGCGAATCGCACCACCTGGCGCGCAGAATCCACAAAGCAGCTGGACTACTGGGTCACCGCCGGCGACACGCCCGCCGACATCAGCCGCAATTACGCCCTGGCGACGGGCTTCGCGCCCATGATGCCGGAATATGGGCTGGGTTTCTGGCAGTGCAAGCTGCGCTACTGGAACCAGGAACAGCTGCTGGAGGTGGCGCGGGAATACAAGCGCCGCGGGCTGAAGGTGGATGTGATCGTGTGTGATTTCTTCCACTGGCCGAAGATGGGCGACTACCGCTTCGATCCGGAATTCTTCCCGAACCCCGCCGCCATGGTGCGCGAACTGAACGAAATGGGCATTGAGCTGATGGTCAGCGTGTGGCCGCAGGTGTCCCTCACCGGCGAGAACTACGACGAGATGTTTCAGCAGGGGCTGCTGGTGCGGGCAGAATACGGCGAGCAGGTAGGCATGCGCTTTGTCGAGGACTCCATGTTCTACGACGCCACCAATCCCCGCGCCCGGCGCTATGTATGGGAAAAGGTGAAGAAAAACTACTTCGATGCGGGTGTGCGCATATTCTGGCTGGATGAGGCCGAGCCCGAGTACGGCACTTATGATTTCAAAAACTACCGTTACTGGCTGGGCAGCAACCAGCAGATCGGCAACATTTATCCGCAGATGTATGCCCGGGGCTTCTACGAAGGCATGGTGGAAGCGGGCATGGAGAACCCCGTGAACCTGCTCCGCTGCGCCTGGGCAGGCAGCCAGCGCTACGGTGCGCTGGTGTGGTCCGGCGACATCATGTGCCGCTGGGAGGACTTCCGCCGGCAAGTCTGCGCGGGGCTGAACATGGGCTGCGCGGGCATCCCCTGGTGGACCACCGACATCGGCGGTTTCCACGACGGCCATCCCGACGATCCGGGTTTCCGGGAGCTGCTCATCCGCTGGTTCCAGTGGGGCTGCTATTGCCCGGTCATGCGCCTGCACGGCGACCGCAGGCCCGACGAGCGCGTGTTCCGAAAGGATGGCACGGAGGTGCTTTCCTCCGGCGGCCCCAACGAGGTGTGGAGCTACGGCGAGGAGGCGTATCCCATCCTCACGAAATATATGGAGCGCCGCGAGGCGCTGCGGCCCTATGTGCGCGAGCTGATGCGCGAGGCGCACGAAAACGGCACGCCGCTCATGCGCGCCATGTTCTATGAGTTCCCGGAGGATCCGGCCTGCGCCGCGCTGAAGGATCAGTACATGTTCGGCGGGCGCTTCCTGGTGGCGCCGGTGCTGTATCCGGGCGCGCGCAGCCGCGGGGTATACCTGCCCGCCGGCCTCTGGAAAGACGTGGATACCGGCGCCGAGTATCCCGGCGGCCGCACGGTCACCGCCGATGCGCCGCTGGACCGCATCCCGGTGTTCGAGCGAATGGCATAAAAAGGGCATAAACACAGGGCTCCCCGGCTAAGGGGAGCCCTGTCATTTACAGCAGGTCGAGGATCTGCCGCTTTTCCACGATGGGTGAGGCGGCGAAGCATGTGGCGTGATCCACGCCCATGCGGGCGCCACGGGCGACGCTGAGTGCCTCATAGTAGCGCAGGTATTTGAAGCTGGTGGAGTGTTCGGCCAGCCACAGCTCCTTGATGGCCTCTTTCCACACGGGGAAAGCAGCCGTCACGTCGAACCAGTAGTAGGGGGTGAAGCCCGGCTCGTCCTCCCAGTTTTCCGCGCACATGAAGCGGCGGACGCGGGCAGGAGGTTCGGCCATTTCAAAGGTGGGCAGCGAGGCATAGAAAATGGCGTTCTCGGTGATGCGGTGCGCCGCCTCGTGGTCTTTATGCAGGCTGTTCTTCCAGTGATACAGCACGGCGTCCGCGCGGTATTCGCGCATCAGCGCGGCGAGGCGCAGCTCGATGTCCTTTCCCGCGTACAATTCGCCGTCCGGCACATCCAGCACGACGGATTCACCGCCGATCTTCGCGGCGAATTTGCCCGCGCACTCCACGTTATAGGCGCGGAAATCCGCCTGCGTCCAGCCGGCGGGCGTGCCGCGCTCCCCGGCTGTCAGGTCCACGATGACCACCCGGTCTCCCGCCATGGCGTGCTTGGCCAGCAGCATGCCGCAGGTCAGCTGGGCGTCGCCGGTGTGCGCGCCCACAGCTATAATGGTTTTGCTCATGGTGTCTTTTTTCCTCCTTACAGCGGCAGCGTCATGATGCTGAATTGGCGCACGGGCCGCATGCCCGCGTTCCGGTAGATCTTCTGGGCGTGGTTGTCCGTGCCGGTGAACAGCGTGGAAAAGGCCGCGCCTTCCTCCACGAACGCCTGCATCAACAGGTTGAACAGCACGGTGGCGATGCCCCGGCGCTCGAAGAGCGGGTCGGTGCAGATGCCGGTGAACCAGCCGCGTCCGCTTCTCTGCTTGTCGACGGGGCCGGTAAAGCCCACGATGCACCCGTCATGCACAGCGGCCAGGATGGTGCGCGGTCCGGCCGGCCGGATGCCATCGGCCCACATGCGCGAGTCGGCGTTGGGCTGGCCTGCGCGCCAGGCGGCGATCTCGGTGCGCAGCACGTCGCGCCAGTAGTCGCTGCCCACGCGGTCGCACATGCCGTCGAAATCGCAGTTCAGCGCCGCGTCGTAGGGACCGGTGTATACGCCCTCGGCGGCCAGCTTTTCACGCAGGCCATCCAGCCCCTCGGGCTTTCTGTAATCGGCCAGGTTCAGATACATGCTCACTTCGTCGTGCCGGCGCGCAAAGCCCTGCGCCTCGAAGAAACCGAAGCCCGCGCAGCCGACGTCTGCGCCGGGCATGTTGTTGTGGTCGTGGCCGGGCGTGCCGGGGATGCGCCAGTCCAGGTTCACCGGGTTCAGACTGGATACGGACAGCGCCGTGGCTCCGCGCACCTTCATCCGGTCTTTCAGCGCCTCCAGCAGCGCCATGCCTGCGCCATGCCCGCGCCGGTCCGGCGCGACCAGCACGCATGTGAGGTACGCCTGCCCCGGCCGGGCGAGGCGGAAGGTTTCCGGCGCGACGCCGTGAATGAAACCAATGACGCGGCCACCATCCTCGGCGACCAGCAGGTTGTCCGGTTCACAGCCTTCGCCTTCCACGAATTTGCGGCGGAAGTAATCCTCCGTCAGCGGATAGTAAAGCACTTCGCCCGCGTTCACGCAGGCGTTCCAAATGGATATCACCTGCGGCAGGTCGTCCGGGCGCATGGATCGGATGAGCATGGCATTCCTTCCTTTCGGTGTGGTCAGGCCAGGACGCGGTCGATTTCGGCGAGCTCGTCCGCGGTGAACGCCGGGCCGTGCACAGCCTGCACGTTGTCGATCACCTGCTGCGGGCGGCTGGCGCCAATGAGGGCGGAGGTGACCACATCGTCGCGCAGCACCCACTGCAGCGCCATCTGGCTGAGCTTCTGGCCGCGGTTCGCCGCCAGCGCGTTCAGGGCGCGGATTTTCACGAGTTTCTCCTCGGTGATGGCTTCGGGCTTCAGGAAACGCGGATCATGTGCCGCCCGGGAATCGGCGGGAATGCCGTTCAGGTAGCGGTCGGTGAGCAGGCCGCCCTGCAGCGGCGCGAAGCAGATGCAGCCCACCCGCTCCTCGCGCAGCACGTCGGTGAGCCCCTGCTCGATGCGGCGGTTGAACAGCGAATAGCTGGGCTGGTGGATGAGGCAGGGCGTGCCCAGGGCGCGCAGCGTGCGGATGGCTTCCCGCGCCTGCTCCGGGCCGTAGTTGGAGATACCCACATAAAGCGCCTTGCCGCTGCGCACGATGGAATCCAGCGCGCCCATGGTCTCTTCGATGGGGGTGTCCGGATCGGGCCGGTGATGGTAGAAGATGTCCACATAGTCCAGGTTCATGCGCCTGAGGCTCTGGTCCAGGCTGGCGATGAGGTATTTGCGGCTGCCGTGGTCGCCGTAAGGGCCTTTCCACATGTCGTAGCCCGCTTTGGTGGAGATGATGAGCTCGTCGCGGTGCGGCTTCCAGTCGCGCAGCATGTGCTGGCCGAAGTTGCGTTCCGCCTCCCCGTAGGGCGGGCCGTAGTTGTTGGCCAGGTCGAAGTGGGTCACGCCGTGGTCGAAGGCCGCGCGCAGGATGCTCTGCTGCACGCCGAAGGGCGTGATGTCGCCAAAGTTGTGCCACAGGCCCAGGGAGATAGCCGGCAGCAGCACGCCGCTCCGTCCGCAGCGGCGATAAACCATGTTGTCGTAGCGGGTTTCAGCGGGAATGTACGTCATGTTGAACCTCCTGTTTTGCCGGTTGCGATGGGAATTCGGAACACAACCATTATACCATGCCCGACATGGCCTGTCACCGGGGGAAAAGCGCAAAGATGAAAAATGCGTCGTTTTTGCGGTAGGCATAAAACGGGCTTTCCTGAACGCCGCGCCGCCGGCAGCAGGGAAGCCCTACTCTCTTCTCAGAAGATTTCTCCCTCCAGCGCGCTTCGCGCCGCCAGGATGTATTTCGCCGTGTCCAGCGGGTTGACGCCGGCGCGCGGGCAGGTGTGCTCCTCCGGGCATTCCTGGTAGCGGCTCACGCGCATTGTGAGCGCGCCCCGACCGCCGGTGAGGGCCGCCAGGCGGGTGGGGAAGTCCAGACTGGTGCGCACCGGCGCTTCCGCCACCAGCGCCATAGCGCCGCGGGCAGGCACGTTTTCTGTGGAAAGCGTTTCACCGCGCATGGCCACGATTTCGCTCATCACACGGCCGCCCAGCTCCGCGGGCACCGTGATGCGCATGCGCACGATGGGTTCCAGCAGCACGCTGCCACCCCGGCGCAGGCCGTCCATCAGCGCCATGGGGGTGGCTACGATGAAATCCAGCGGGTGGGTGTGCCACTGGTGGTCGCTGCCGTCGATGAGGGTGATGGCGATGTCGTCCACCTGCCAGCCCAGCATACCCTGCCGGAGCCCCAGCGTCAGGCCCTGTTCGATCTGGTGCTGGTAGCGTTCCTTGATGACCCGCACGGGCACTTTGCTCTTGTAGGTTACGCCGCTGCCCCGCGGACCGGGCTCGATCAGGAATTTGATCACCGCCCAGCAGGGCTTGGGCATGGTGTAGGCCACAAAACCTTCCGCGGCCTGGCGGATGGTCTCGCGGTAGATCACCTGAGGCTCGGCGAAAGTGACGTTCAGGCCGAAGCGGGTCTTCATCTGCTCGGCCAGGATCTCCATCTGGATGGCGCCCATGATGCGGATGTGGGGCTCGCCAAGAAACTGCTTCACGTCCAGCAGCGGGTCCTCCGCGCTGAGGATCGACAGCGCCTTGCTGAGCGCAGGGCGGCTTTCCGGGCTGTCCGGCACCACGCGCACCATCAGAAGCGGCGCCTTCAGCATACCCTTGCCCATGGCGCGGGGCAGCAGCGCTTCGCTGCCGATCACCTGACCCACGGCGATGTCCCCCAGCCCGTAGACGATCCCGGTTTCACCGGGCCCCAGCGCGCCGATGTCCGCGCCGCGGCCCTCCAGCGCGATGTCGCGAATCTGCGTGATCTTGCAGGGCTCGACTCGGGTGGCGGCGGCATAGGCGCCTTCGCGGGAGATGGACAGCTCCAGCTGGTCGCGGTTGCGGATGGTGCCCGAAAACATGCGCACGCAGGCGCCGCGCCCCATGGCGGGGTCGTCGTCCAGCGAGAACACGATGCCGCAGGGCTCGCCTCCGGCGTTGGCCGTCTCCTCCGGCGCCAGCAGCTCCACCACGGCGTCCAGCAGCGGCTCGACGCCCTGCCCTTTCAGCGCAGAGCCGGACAGGGCCGGGAATACCTCCGTCGAGCGGACCAGCGGCCGCAGCCTTTCGAGCAGCGCGCCGCGGGGATAGATCCTGCCGGACAGGTAATCTTCAAGGACGGTCTCGCTCCGCTCGCCCAGCGCGGCCATGAGCGCCTCGTCGTCCGTCAGGTCCACCACGCCGGCATGCAGCCGCTCCCGGGCCTGGCGGAGGGTCGACTCCAGGCTGGCGCTCTCCCGGTCCATCTTGTTCACGAAGACAAGCGTGGGAATACGCTGGCGCAGCAGGCTCTCGAACAGCACTTCGGCCTGGGGCTGAACGCCGTCCGCGCCGCTCAGCACCAGCACCGCCGCGTCCAGCGGCCACATGGAGCGCTCCACCTCGGCGGAGAAATCGCTGTGGCCGGGAGTGTCGATGAGGTTCAGGCGCACGCCCTTCCACGTCAGCGGCGCGCAGGTGGCCCGCACGGAGATGCCGCGCCGCCGCTCTATGTCCATGCGGTCGGTGTGGGCCGTGCCGCGATCCACGGAACCGGGCGTGCGGATGACGCCGGCCGCCAGCAGCAGCTGTTCGCTGAGGGTGGTCTTGCCCGCGTCCACGTGGGCGAATATGCCGATTGAACAGGTCCTCATGCATTGTCCTCCGTATGGCCGTCCATCTCGTCGAGCGGCGTCACCTCGCACACCCTCAGCACGCCGTCCTGCACGGTGAAGCGCAGGTCGTATCCGGCGAAGGGCACGCCGTAGCGACGCGCGCCGTCGCGTTTGTAGCCGGGGCGCGGGTCTTGCGAGAGCAGCTTCACCGCGGCTTCACGCCGGTCCTCCGGCAGCAGCGCGAGCAGCGTCGGGGGAAAGTCGACTTCCAGCGCGTCGGTGAACACGGCGCCGGCGAATCCGTCCGTGGCTTCTGGGCGGCAGTCGGCGTAGGGCAGATAGGGCTTGATGTCGTAGATGGGAGTCTGATCCATCAGGTCGGCGCCGCGCACATGCAGCACTGGGCCTTCCGGCGTGCCGAATTCGATCCGCTCCAGCCGCACGCAGGACAGGCCGATGGGGTTGGGGCGGAACGGTGAGCGCGTGGCGAATACGCCCATGCGGCGGTTGCCGCCCAGCCGGGGCGGCTTCACAGTGGGCGACCAGCCCTCGCGCACGGCTTCCGAAAACTGCCAGATGAGCCAGATATGCGAGAAGCCCTCCAGCCCGCGCAGCGCCTCAGCCGAGCGGTATTCTTCCTCGAACACGACGCGTCCCGCCAGCTCGTCGATCAGGCCGCTCTGGCGGGGTATGCCGAACTTGGTGGGAAAATCAGTGCGGATATGGGCAATGATGTGCATGCAGGACAACCCTTCTTTGGTGGTTGGCGCGCGGGCTTCAACCCAGCGCCGGGCTGAATGGTTTCCTCATCTTTTCCTCGCCGTCGAGGGTTTTCCAGACCAGTCCGCCGTCATCGAGCGTCATGTAACCGTGCCAGCTGCCCTCCTTGGGGATGGACACGGAGCCGGGATTCACGCAGAGGAAGTCCTCGCGCTCCCGGCAGAGGGGGACGTGCGTGTGCCCGTGCAGCAGGATGTCGCCCCGCTTCAATTTGGGCGGCGTGCCCTCGTTGAACACGTGGCCGTGCGTGGCGAAGATCATGCGGCTGCCGGCCCAGAGGATGCAGTATTCCGCCATGATGGGGAAGGAGAGCACCACCTGGTCCACCTCGCTGTCGCAGTTGCCGCGCACGCAGAGCAATTCGCCGGCGACGGCGTTGAGCATGTCGGCCACGCGCGCGGGCGCGTAGTCTTCGGGCAGCGCGTTGCGCGGACCGTGATACAGAATGTCGCCCAGCAGCAGGAGCCTGTCCGCGCCTTCGCGGCGGTAAGCCTCGAGGAGCCGGCCGCACCACAGTGCGGAACCGTGGATGTCAGAGGCGATCATGATTTTCATGCGGCTGTTCCCTCCGGTGCAAATGACGAATACAGATTATAATTTCTTCGGCGCCGACCATGGAAAATCCTGCCTGCGGGGCAAATCACCGGCACTCTTCCAGCGAGAGGGTGTCGCCTGCCAGCCGGCCGATGATTTCACCCGCCTCCACGCGCCGGCCGGTCACAAGGCCATCCTGCAGGCCGCCGAGGCGCAGGCTGCCGCCATCGTCCCGCACGATCAGCACCGACCACGCGCCGCCTTCTCTCCGACATTCCCGCACGGTTCCGCCGGTCGGCGCGCGCACGAGCGTCCCGATCTCCCCGCGCAGCAGCGAGGCCTCCCGCAGCGACCATTGTCCCAGCATCCCGTCCCACACGGGACCGGGCGGGGCGAACGTCTCAAATCCTTCCAGCGGATCGTCAGCGACTGTCCCCTCCTGCACGGGCGCGTCCGCTCCGACGACCCATGGCAACCACGCCCGGTTTTTCACAAACCACGCCGCGCCGCAGAGCAGCAGCGTGGCGGCCAGGATCATGATGGTGAAAGCATGTTTTTTCATCTGCGTCATCCTCCTCTGCCGCAAGCATGCCCGCTCTCCGGCGGATTATGCGTTGTGTACGGGAACAAAACATGTTATAATAACAGGCGCCGGACAGCGATATGCCGGCAGCATATCGCGTTCTCTCCCCGGATATCCTAAGAACAGGCTGAATCGGCGGGAGGGATCGGATATGGGAAAGCGGATCGCGATATGCATCGTGTGCGCGCTGCTGGCGCTGCCGGGCGGCGTGCGGGCCGAATGGACGGCGCTGGAAGACGGCGCCCCCGCGCGATATGACTGCGCGGCGACGCTGCTCGTGGAACCGGAGAGCGGACAGGTTATCTTTGCGGAGAACGCCGACGAAAAGAGGCCCGTGGCCAGCGTGACGAAGATCATGACCATCCTGCTGGCCTGCGAGGCGGTGGAGAGCGGCGCCATCGGGCTCGACGATCGCGTGCAGGTGAGCGCCGAAGCCGCGGGCATGGGCGGCTCGCAGGTGCTGCTGGACGCCGGCGAGACGCAGACTGTGGGTGAGCTGCTCAAAACTGTGATCGTAGGCAGCGCGAATGATGCCGCCGTGGCCCTGGCTGAGTATATCGCAGGCTCCGTGCCGCTGTTTGTGGACAGGATGAACGCGCGGGCCGCCGCGTTGGGCATGGCGGACACGGTGTTCGTGAACTGCACCGGCCTGCCTGCCGACGGTCAGCACACCACCGCCCGCGACGTGGCGGCCATGGCCGTCGAGCTGACGAAGCACAGCCTCTATTTCGATTATTCCACCATCTGGCTGGAGGATTTTACCCATGAGAGCGGCCGCGTGACCACGCTCACCAACACCAACAAGCTCGTGCGCCGTTATGACGGTTGCGACGGCATCAAGACGGGCTCCACGAGCGAGGCGGGCTACTGCATGGCGGCTTCCGCGAAGCGCGGCGGCATGCGGCTGGTGGCCGTGGTACTGGGTGCGCCCACCGGCAAGGAGCGCTTCCGCATCGCCGCGCAGATGCTGGATTACGGCTTCGCCAGCTATCGGCTGTATCCGGTGGCCAAGGCGGGCGCGCCGATGCGCGAGCCCGTGCGGGTGGAAGGCGGCCGCGAAGAGAGCGTTGGCCTGCTGCTGGGCCGTGGGCTTACGCTGCTGGTGAAAAAAGGCGCGGAGGCGGATGTGACGCTCAGCGCGGAGCTGCCGGAGCGGGTGAGCGCGCCGGTGGGGGCGGGCGATGTGATCGGATGGGTAAGCGTGCTGCAGAATGGCGCGGAAACGGCCCGCCTGCCCGTGATCGCCGCGCAGAGCGTGGCGGTGCGCGGCCTGGGCGACGCCTTCCGACACGTGTTCGACGCATTCTTTTTTCAATAGCGGACGAGGAACGATTAACAAACTGCAAATTCACCGGGAAGTACTTGCGGGATTCATGATAAGAGGGTAGAATGATGAAACTGGAGATAACCGTCGGGGAGCGCGGACGGCTCGTGCTGGCCGCGGTATCCGGCGGGCCGGATTCCGTGGCGATGCTGGCGCTGCTGCGCGAAGCCGCGCTCGAGGGCGAGCTGCGGCTGTGTGCTGCGCATTTCGAGCACGGCATCCGCGGCGAGGCTTCGCGCGAGGACGCCCGCTTTGTGCGGCAGTTGTGCGAAGAGTGGGGGATTCCGCTTCTCGAGGGCGCTGCCGACGTGCCCACGCTGGCGGCGTCGCGCGGGATCGGGCTGGAACAGGCCGCCCGGGACGCGCGGTACGGGTTCCTCCGCCGCGCGAAGGCGGAAACCGGCGCGCAGGTCATCGCGCTGGCGCACCATCTGGACGATCAGGCGGAGACGGTTCTCATGCACCTGCTGCGCGGATCCGGCCTGCGCGGCGCGGCCGGCATGGCCGTGCGGGAAGGCGACCTGTGGCGCCCGCTGCTGAACTGCCGGAAGGCCGAAATCGTCCAATACCTGAGGGAGAAGGGCATTCCCTGGCGTGAGGACGCCTCCAACGCCCTGCCGGACAATCCCCGCAATATCATCCGGCTGGAAGCCATGCCCGCGTTGGAGCGGGCGTATCCCGGGGCCGTGCGGGCGCTGGGGCGATTCGCTCAGATCGCCCGGGCGGAGGACGCTTTCATGGCGGGCGAAACAGACGCCTTCCTGCGCGCTCATGCGGAGATCGTGCCGGTCGGCTGGAGGCTGGATTGCGTGGACGCGCCGCCGGCCATCGTGCGGCGGGCGCTGCGAACGCTGACCGGGCTGGACGCCGCGGGCTGCCTCGCGGCG
>LVAP01000101.1 GCA_001603025.1 Clostridiales bacterium Firm_10
GCGCTACATCGAGCTGTGGATGCCCATCGAGGAAAGGGCGGAATAAAAATACCCCCGCGCCTGCCGGGAAGCGGGCGCGGGGCGTTCAGGCGCGGGGCGGCAGCCCCGCGCTTTTTTTATGTCACTTCGTCAATTCGAGATACCGGTCGACCAGCTCGTCGAACTGGGTCAGCGCGGCTTCGACGGAGGCGGGATCGGACATGTCCACGCCCGCGACTTTCAGGAGGTCGATGGGGTGCATGCTGCAGCCCAGCGAGAGGAACTTGCGGTAGCGCTCCACGGCGGGCGCGCCTTCGCGGCGGATGCCGCCGGCCAGCGCCATGGCGGCCGAGAAGCCGGTGGCGTACTTGTAAACGTAGAACGCGCGGTAGAAGTGCGGGATGCGCATCCACTCGTAGGCGATCAGCTCGTTCTGGCGCACGGTGGGATAGTAGCGCGCGTTCAGCGCGGCGTACACCGCGTTCAGCGATTCCGCGGTGAGCGGCTCGCCGCGCTCGGCCATGGCATGGGCTTCGCGCTCGAACTCGGCGAACATGGTCTGGCGGAACAGGGTGGTGCGGAAGTTCTCCAAAAGCTGCGCGATGAGGAAGGCCTGGGCGCTCCTGTCGTCCTTGTAGCGCTCCATGAGCTCCATCAGCACCAGGCATTCGTTGGTGGTGGAGGCCACTTCGGCCACGAACAGCGAGTAGCCCGCGGTGGTGTAGGGCTGGGCGGCGTTGGAGTAGTAGCTGTGCATGGAGTGGCCCATCTCGTGGGCGATGGTCAGCAGCGAATCCAGGCTGGGGTGGTAGTTCATCAGCACAAAGGGATGCGAATCATACGTGCCCCAGGAATACGCCCCGGCGGACTTGCCGGCGTTCTCGAAGGGGTCGATCCAGCGCTCTTCGCGCGCCTTGCGCAGCACCGCCTGGTAGTCGTCGCCCAGGGGCCGCAGGCAGTCGATCATCAGCTCGTAGGCCTCATCGAAGGGCAGCTTGATGTCAAAACCCTCCACGGCGGGCACGTAAACGTCCTCCATGCCCATGTCGGAAACGCCGATCTGCTCCGCCTTGCGCGCCATGTACTGGCCCAGCTTGTCCACATGGCGGTGGGTGGTTTCGATCAGGCTGGTATAGACCGATTCCGGCACGGCGTCCGGGAACAGGCGGGAAGCCAGCGCGCTTTCGTGCTTCGCGGCGCGGGCATAGAACACGTCGCCCTTCACGGAGGCGCTGTAGATGGCCGGAATGGTGGAGGAATACGCCTTGTGGGTGCTGTACATGGCCTCGAAGGCCGCCCGGCGCACGGCGCGGTTGCGGCTCATCATCAGGGGGATGTAATTGGAGTGGGTGAGCTCGACGGGCTTGCCGTCCTCGCCGGGCACGGCGGGGAACTTCATGTCCGCGTCGCTGAGCATGGAGAAGATGGTGTCCGGGGCCGCGCCCATGTCGCCCGTCATGGCCACAATGCGCTCCTCCGCGGCGGAAAGGGTGTGGGGACGCTGGCGTTCCAGCTCGGAGAGCATCACGCGGTAGTCCTCGAAGCCTTTCGTCTCCATCGCCTCTTTCAGGTATTCGGCCGGCTGGGCGAGCAGCTCGGGCTGCACGAAGGAGGAGGCGGTCTCGCAGCGCACCAGCAGCGCCTGCGCGCGCTCTGCCAGCGCCTGGTATTCGGCGAGGCGGTTGTCCTCATCGCGCCGCATGCGGGCATAGGTGAACAGGTTTTCGCCGAGGCGGTTGATTTCGGTCATGGCGTCCAGCGCCTCGCGCAGCGTGGGGAGGCTGTTCAGCCGACCCTCAAAGGCGGGAAAGGCGGCCAGCAGCGCTTCGGCCTTTTTGTAATCGGTTTCCCAGGCGTCCCGGGAGGGATAGATGTCCTCCAGCCGCCAGGTGTCGCGCAGTTCGATGTCGCTGCGTTCGGGAATGCGTTCGCTCATGATGTATCGCTCCTTTTCGCACGCGCGTGCCGCGCGGGCGGTGTGAAATATCAGGCTCATTATACTAAGCCGCGGATGCGAAGTCAACGGAATTCGGATGAAATAACCCAGTTTTCGTTGACAAGCCGCCCGCGAATGGCTAGAATACATAAATATACGGTCCGCTCGTGCGAACGCTGGAGGGTCACGATGAACAATCAAGACAAGAAATACAAAATACTGGTCATCAATCCGGGTTCCACATCCACGAAGGTCAGTTTGTATGAAAACGAAACGCCCCTTTTTGAAAAAAGTCTGTTTCACGACGCGCCGGTGCTGTTGCAGTATCCGAACGTCAACGACCAGACCCCCTTCCGCTATCAGGTGATCCTGGACATGCTGGAGGATTACGGCGTGGCTCCGGAGGACATCGACGTATTCGTGGGCCGGGGCGGCAGCGCCTGCACCCAGCCTTCCGGCGTGACGGAGGTGGACGAGCGCCTGTACCGAGACACGGTGGCGGGCGTGGGCGGCAGCGAACACCCGGCCAAGCTGGGCGTGATGCTGGCGTGGGAATTCAGCCGGAAATTTGGCCGCCCGGCTTACACCCTCAACCCCACCAACGTGGACGAGCTGTGCGACCTGGCCCGCCTCACCGGCATCCGCGGCGTATACCGCGCCGCGCAGTCCCACGTGCTCAACCAGAAGGCCACGGCGGAGGTGCACGCCCGCGGCATGGGCCGCCGCTATGAGGACTGCAGCTTCATCGTGTGCCATATTGACGGCGGCATCACCGTGAGCGCGCACGACCACGGCCGCATGGTGGACGGCAACGTGGGCGCGGGCGGCGACGGGGCGTTCACGCCCACCCGCATCGGCAGCGTGCCGGTGCTGGCCCTGCTGGATTACATCGAGGCGCATTCCCTGGCCGAAGCGCGGCTGATGTGCTCCCGCGCAGGCGGCTTCGTGAGTTTCTTCGGCACGTCCGATTCGGACGTCATCCACGCGCGCGCGGAGGCGGGCGACGAGGCGGCGGCGCTGGTGTGGAACGCCATGATCTACCAGATCTGCAAGCTGGTGGGGGAGATGGCGGCGGTGCTCTGCGGCCGGGTGGACGGCATCCTGCTCACGGGCGGGCTGGTGCGCTTCAGCGACATCGTGGAAGGCGTGAAGGAGCGCTGCGGCTGGATCGCGCCGATCACCGTGTATCCGGGCGAAATGGAGCAGGACGCCCTGGCGCGTTCCGTGCTGGAAGCCCTCAGGGGTGAGCGGGAGATCCTGCGCTATTCCGGCCGGCCCGTCTGGAACGGATTCGAGGCGCTGAAATAGGCGGCTGTGGGACAAGCGGGGGAGGTTGACGGACAGCCTCCCCTCGTGCTATACTGGCCAAAACAGGGAAAGGACGCGCCCTGCGCGCGGTGAACGCCATGCGCTGCTACTGCAACTACAAGCCCTTCATCATCGGCTGACCGTAAAGAGCGGTTCGGAAACGCCAGGAGGATAGCGCTGCTATGCCTTCCGGCTTTGCGCGGCTCTTTGCGGGATTTTTTTGCCCATTTTGAACCGCTTGCAGAGACGGGAGGCAGTTTTTATGTTCAGAGCACTGCGCTTTTTCTTTCATTACGGCTGGAAATACGATAAGCTCTACGTCGTCGAGAAGATACTCTATCAATTCGTCAATTCCCTCGTGCCGCTGGCGGCGGCGCTGCTGCCCAAGCTCGTCATCGACGAGCTGACCGGCGCGGGCCGTGCGGAGAAGCTGGCGCTGTACGTCGCCGCGGTGACAGGCTATGTGTTCCTGGCCGGCGCCCTCTCGGCCTTTCTGGAAAAAGACAGCTTTTCCCACCGGCTGAAGGTGGACGCCGCCTTCGGGCAGGCGCTGCATGAGACCCAGGCGAAGGCCGACCTGGCCGCGCTGGAGGATCCGGAATACCTGGACCTGCGCAGGAAGGCCGAAAAGTTCATCACCTGCGATTACCACGGGTTCGGCTATCTGCTGGACTGCGCGCTGGACATCGCCGGCCAATGCGTCACCCTGGCGGGCGCCGCCGCCATGGTTTTCACGCTGAACGGATATCTGGCGCCGCTGTTCGCCCTGACGGCGCTGCTGGGCGGCTGGATCGAGCTGCGGGCCAGGAAAAAGGCCATGGCTCTGTATGATCAGATCGTGGCCGCCTCCCGCGGCTGGCAGTATTATGCCGACCTCTTCGGGGATTACAGCTGCGGCAAGGAGATCCGCCTGAACCGGCTGGCGCGCTGGCTGCTGGGCCGGGAGAAGCGGTTCCTGACGGAGGCGATTGACGGCATGAAGCGGCAGAACGACCACTACATCCGCGCCGGCGCGGCGGGAGCGGCCTGCCAGTTCGTCCAGCAGGCGGCGGCCTACGCCTGGCTGTGCGCCGCCGCGCTGCGTGGGACGATCGGCATAGGCGATTTCGCGATGTACGCGTCGGCGGCAGCGGTCTTCGGCGCGGCGCTCAGGCGGGTGATGGGCAGCGCGGTGGAGATCCGGCATTACGACGGCTATTTTGACGACGTGCAGCGCTATCTTCACCTGCCGGCGACGCTGCGGCAGGGACCGGGGCTGCCGCTGCCGGCGGGGCCGCGCCGCATTGAGTTCCGGAACGTTGGTTTCCGCTATCCCGGCCAGGCGGCCTGGGCGCTGCGGCATGTGAGCCTGACGCTGGAGCCGGGCGAAACGCTCTCCGTGGTAGGGGAGAACGGCGCGGGCAAGACCACCTTTGTGAAACTGCTCACGCGGCTGTATGATCCCACGGAAGGCGCGATCCTGCTGGACGGCGCTGATATCCGCACCCTGGACCTGGAAGCCTACATGGGCCTGTTCGGCACGGTGTTCCAGGATTTCAGGCTCTTTTCCTTCTCACTGAGGGATAATGTGGCCTTCGACCAGCCCAGAACGGACGAGGAGGTGGCGGATCTGCTGGCGCTCGCCGGCCTGAAGGAGCGCGTCGCCTCGCTGCCCTGGGGCGTGCAGACCTGTGTGAATCGGACGTTTGACGAGCATGGCTTCGAGCCTTCCGGCGGCGAGGCGCAGAAAATCGCCCTGGCCCGGGCGCTGTGCCGGGACGCGCCCATCGTCGTGCTGGACGAACCCACGTCCGCGCTGGATCCGAGGGCTGAGCGCGACCTGTATGCCCGCTTCGCCGCGCTGACGGCGGGCAAAAGCGCGGTGTTCATCTCGCACCGGCTGGGCTCGGCGCGCTTCTGCGACCGCGTGGCGGTGTTTGCCGGCGGACGGCTGGCCGAGTACGGCTCCCATTGGGAGCTGATGGCGCAAAAGGGCCTTTACGCGGAGCTGTACGGCCTGCAGGCGAGCCTGTACAGCGAAGCCGAAAAACAGGATTGTCCCCGGGAAGCCCCTGATGGGCTTGACGGCCCCGGTGAACTACGTTAGAATAGTGTCAGGCGGCGGGGCCCGGAAG
>LVAP01000102.1 GCA_001603025.1 Clostridiales bacterium Firm_10
GGCTGTATGTCTCCAATCGCCAGAACGACTGCATCGCCGAGTTTGAGATCCGCCTGGGCGGCTCGCTGGTGCTCTCCCGCACCATTCCCACCTTCGGCGCCTTCCCGCGCGATTTCATCATGCTGCAGGACGGCCTCATCCTGGCGGCCAACCAGAACAGCGGCGATATCCGCCTGATCGCCGCGGCGCCGATGAGCCGGCCGCGCCGCCAGACCTTCCGCATGGGCATGCGGGCCATCCTCGGCGAAACCGCCGCCGAGCTCGACATGCTGGAAGGCGGCGTGTTCGAGGCATGCGACCCGCTGCCGCTGCCGGGCGCCGTGTGCATCTGCCCCGCCTGATCCCAGGGGTCCTGACAAACTGCGCTGTCAATCCTGCATCATTTATGCCGGGAGGTTTGTCGGCGACATAAGAAGCCCCGCCCGCGAAGCTGTTCCGCGGGCGGGGCTTTTTTCGGCTTTTCACGGAATACTATATAGGGCTCCACCGCCCCGTGCTCATCCTTCAAAACGAAGCGTCACCGTTTCGTGAACGGGCGTGTCGCCCGTCATGGCCACGAAAAAGGAGGAATCGTCGCCCGGCAGCGTGCCGCGCATGTTCTCGCCCCAGCTGTGCGAATGGAACCCGCCGTCGATCAACAGCCGGCGGTGGTCGGGATAGCGGTATTCGGCGCGCGGCCCCTTCATGTAGACGTAATCGCCCGGCCGCGCCCTGAATTCAATGTCCTCCGTCGCGAAACGCGCGCCGGGATCGAGCAGAATCTCCAGCTTCATCGGCACGCGGTCCTGGCCCTCGGCGGAAACGCCGAAGCGCGCGCCGTCCGGCAGGATGCGCACGTCCACCCGGAAGCGCAGATCCTGCATGAAGACATCCGGCCGCTTCGAGTGATCCATCTGCCGCCAGTCGCTGGTGGCGGGCTTCTCCGGCAGGGGACCCTTGTAGCCCCAGCGCACGGCGAAGCTCAGGCGGAAACCATCCTCCGTGGGGATCAGCGCCTGCGGGGCGAACTGCGCGCGGGCATAGAAGCTGGCCGCCATGCGCAGGCACGCGCTGTGGCTGCCGCAGCGCAGCATGGCAAACACCGGATGGCCGCTCAGCAGCGTCAGGCTGAAATCGCCCCGGCGCGCGCGCACGATGCCGCTCTTTTCAAAGTGCTTCACGTAGTTGAAATCCGGCATGCGCGGCTCAATATCCCGCATGCGTTCCAGCAGAGCGGGATCGGCGATCGCGAAGCACGCCATGTCGAAAAAGGGCGTGAGCGAGCGATCGTCGCGGCTCATTTCCAGCGCGGACTGGGACTGCAGCAGCATTCTGTCCGCCATCCAGGCGTATTCCGCGTTGTTCGTGCGCAGCGCCATGTAGAGGTAGCAGCCGTAATAGATGCGCCAGTCCGGCGCGGTGCCCGCGTCCTGGCGAGTGGAGTTGGCGGTGTTGATGGTGCCGTCGGCCTCGACGTATTTCTCCACCATATCCAGGTTGCGGCCCACGTGATCGAGGAGGCCGGGCATGTCCAGCATTTCCGCCATGATGATCAGCGAACGGTCGCAGACGATGTTGTAGGTGCCCGAGGAACGCTCGGTATACTCGCCTTCCTCGTCGCAGTCGATGCCCTCCCGCAGGAAATCGTCGATCCGGGCGAGGCAGTCCGCGCGGCCGGTCAGCCGGGCGCACAGCGCAAGCGCGGCGCACAGCACCCAGCGGTGATTCGGCGTGTGGAAGCCGCCCGCCAGGATGCCGTCGGCGGCGCGGGAGACGAACCCTTCCAGCAACGCGCGCAGCTCCTCCTCTTCCGGCCGGCTGCCCATGCGGGCGCGCATCAGCAGGCAGGCAGGCCCGATGGTCTGCATGATGAAGGAGGTCTCCGCGGCGTCGTGGAAATTGGTGCACAGCAGGTCCAGCGTGCCGTCCTCATGCTGCAGCGAGGCGGCGCAGCGCATGGCCGCGGCGGCGCGGCGGAGCAGCTGCATGTCGCCGCAGAACGCGGAGCCCGGCGCGTAGCAGCCCTCGATCAGCGTGCGCGCGACGCCCACGGCGCTGTGGGGCTCCGTGTAGCCCGCGGCCACCGATTCGATCGTGCCGTACAGGGGCGATTCGGGATCCATGCACTGCCAGCGCAGCGTGTTCCGCACCGAGCGCTCCAATACCTTCAGGTAATAGGCGTAATGATCCAGCACACCGGCTCACTCCTTGCTTTCCTTCCGAAAAGGGCCGCTCCCTTCCGGAAGCGGCCTCTTTATGCGATTGTCGTTCTGCTTATTCGGCAGCGGGCGCCACGGCGGTGATGTGGGGATTGACGCCGTTGTACCAGTAGAGGAAGCCCTCCAGGTCGATGACGTCGCCCACGTTCAGGCTGCGCACGGCCTCGTAGACCTCGGTGGTCTCGTTGCACAGATAGTACTCGACGGTGAAGGTGTAGGTCTCGCCGTTCACGTTCACGCTGAAGTACAGGTCGGCATCGGTGCCCTCGGCGCCGGAAGCATCCCAACCATAGGCGAAGGCAGCTTCGGTGTCGACGGTCTCGTCGCCCTTGGAGTACTTGTAGGATTCAACGGTCGCGCCCTTGAAGGCCACGAACTCGTTCTGGTGGTCGATCAGCTCTTCGGTGCCCAGCAGCCCGGTCACGTCCGTCGCCTCGGCGATCCAAGGCTCGGCGTCCTCGATGATCTCGAAGGTGGCGTCCACAATCTCAACCTCGCCGGACCACTCGCTCTTGAAGCCGGTGACACGGATCTTGGTGCCGGGAACCAGCTTCTCAGCGTCTTCCTGGGAGCAGGCCATGTTGTAGAAGAAGTAAGCGCCGTCCTCGGACTGGGCATAGACGGTGATCTGATCGTTCC
This sequence comes from Clostridiales bacterium Firm_10, assembly GCA_001603025.1. GTDB lineage: Bacteria > Bacillota > Clostridia > Christensenellales > Aristaeellaceae > Firm-10. Next base: position 2,838 of record LVAP01000102.1, read on the forward strand.
ACCAGGACTGATGCGCCTGGACATAGGTCTCGACGGTCACTTCGGTGTCCATCTCGGCGGCCACATACTCATCGTGGGTCATCACGGTGACATCGTCGGCGGACGCGCAGGCGAACAGGGACAGAGCCATCACAACGGCCAGAACCAGAGTCATAATCTTTTTCATGTGTTTTCTCCTCCTTGTTTGGATTCACCTTTATTATACTGTATCCTGTAAAGAAAACCATGACGCTTATGTTATTTTCCGATGCTTTTTCCGGGCAGCCGCCTGCTTCAGCACATACAGACCGATCAGCACCCACGCCGCGGCCAGCGCGGCCAGCAGGATCACCGCCGTTTTCGGCAGGGGGCCCAGATCTGCGCGCGCCGAACCGGAAACCTCCTGCCCGCCGTTCATATTCAGCCGGTAGAGGGAGATCATGTCGGCGTACAGCTTGTCGATGTAGGCGTCGTCCACCGTCTGCTTGCGGCGGATGGATTTGGTCACGTTCTCGATCATCTGGCCCGCGGCGTCGCGCAGCGAGGTGGAGCCGTTGAACACGGGCGTCACGAAGGTGTCCGCGGTATGCTCAAGCAGCAGCCGGGAGGCCTTGATCTTCACGTCGTAGTGCGCGCCGGTGTCCTCGCCCGCGCGGCTCAGGTAATCCTGATAGGCCGGGTCGTTCTGCGCCTTGACGGTCACGGGCACATAACCCTCCGTGCCGGCGTAGGCGATCTGCACGTCGTTGGTCAGCAGATACTGCATGAACAGCCAGCTGGCCAGCACCTCCTGGGGATCCTCCTTGTTGAAGATGCACATGCTGGGGCCCTGCGAGATCATCTGCGGGTGCTCCGGGTCAAACTGCGGCACGGGATACACCGCCGTCTCAAACGCGACGAACTGATCGGCGGGAATGTCGGAAAGCGGGGCGTCGCTGCCCATCCAGGTGGCGCCGGCGGTGGAGTCCACCGCGAACACGCACTGGCCGGCGTTCAGGAAGTTGGCCGGATAGCTGGAAATCTTGAAGGTGGAGAAAGCGCCCTTCTTCACGTGCTCCGCGATGTCCAGCAGCAGCGCCCTTGTTTCGTCGTTGAAAATGAGGATTTCGCCGCCGGGCGCGGAATAGCCGGCGCCCTTCTGCTTCAGCATCTGGATCATCATGTTGTCGGTGGACTTGTAGATGAACGGGATCATGACCTTCTGCCCGTTGGCCCTGAACACGCCGTCCGCGTCCTTCTCCGCCGCGGCCTCGGAAACCTCCCACACGAAGTCCCATGTGAGGGTCTCGGGCAGCTCGAAGCCCAGGGCTTCCACGAGGGTTTTGTTCACGTAACAGGCCTCCGTCGAGCGCATGAAGGGCAGGGCGCAGGTCCGCCCGTCCAGCCTGCACTCGGAGAGGAACTGATCCACGATCTCTTCCCGGTCCGGCCCGTCGAACTTCAGCCGCGAGCCGCCCAGCCCGTAATTGGGATCGGCCATCAGGCTGTCCAGCTCGGCCACCACGTTGCTGCCGGTGAGGTAAGTGGCGATGTGGTCGGGATAGGTGATGCACACGTTGGGCGTGGTGCCGGTGGCGATGTTGGTGATCACGTCGTTGTAGATGCGGCCGTAGTCGGTGTACAGGCGCATGTTGACCGTCACGCTGGGGTACAGCGCCTGGAAATCGGCGATGGCCTTCTCATAAATGTCCACCTGCGTGCGGTTGGTGTCGTTCTTGGCCCAGAAGGTCAGCTCGATGGGCCGGGTTTCGTCGAACGTTTCCGGTATGCTGAGCGCCTGCCGGCCGGCCGTGCCATGGCAGCCCGCCAGCAGCAGGCAGAGCGCCAGCAGGCCGCACAGGGGCAGCAGTTTCATTCCGCGGGTCATCCCTTCGTCCCTCCCCTCGAAACGCCGGCCATGATCTTCTTGTGGAAGATCAGGAACAGCACGATCAGCGGCACCGAAATCACGACCACCGCCGCCATCATGGCGGGGATGTTCTCGCGGCCGAAGCCGTTCTCGCGAATCTCCTGAATGCCGTTGGACACCAGGAAGTAGGCCGCGTCGTCGGTGATCAGGCGGGGCCACACGTAGGAATTCCAGCATTCGATGATTTTCAGTATGGTGATGGTGACGATCGTCGGCTGGCTGATGGGCAGCATGACCCGGGCGAGATACTTGATGTCCGAGGTGCCGTCCACCTTAGCGGCCTTGTAGAGCTCCTCCGGGATCTGCTCAAAGTTCTCCTTGAGCAGGTAGATGTAGAACACGCTGGTGACCGAAGGAAGGATCAGACCCGTGAAGGTGTTCCTGAGGCCCAGGTTTGTGATGGTGACGAAGTTCGTGATGACCACCAGCTCGCTGGGGATCATCATCAGCGACAGGAACAGCGTGAAGGCGGCGTTTTTGCCCCGGAAGTTCAGCCGGGCGAAGGCGAAGGCCGCCAGCACCACCACCACCAGCATGACCGCCGTGGTGACCAGCGTGAACACGAGCGTGTTCATGAAATAGCGGGCCAGCGGCACGGCCGTGAACGCGTCCGCGTAATTCTGCATCGTGGGCGAGAGCGTGAAAAACTTCGGGATGTACTCGGAGTTGTACGCGCTGTAGCTCTTCACGGAGGTCAGCACCATCCAGTAGAACGGGAACAGCACCATGACGGCCCACACCGCCAGCAGCGCGTAGATGACCGTCCTGCCGGCTGCGCCGCGCGCCCGGGCGGCGCGCCCGATTTTCTCATAATCGACTTGCTTTGCCATTGCGCCCGCCTCCTCAGTAATGCACGTGCTTCTTGCTGACCAGCAGGTTGACGCAGGTGATGGTCAGCACGATGACGAACAGGATCAGCGCCGCCGCCGAGGCGTAGGAAGGATAGCCGCCGCTGTCGCCGTAAAGCATGTCGTAGACGTAGCCGACGATGGTGTTCATGCCGGCGGCGTTCAGATCCGTGCCGAACAGGGCCACCTCGTCGCTGTAGGCCTTGAACGCGCCGATGAAGCCGGTGATCACCAGGTAGAACACCATCGGCGAGATCATCGGAAGCGTGATCTTCGTGAAGATGCGCCTCTTGGGCGTGGCGTCCACCCGGGCGGCGCGGTAGTAGTCCGGATTGACCGAGGCCAGCGCGCTGGTGAGGATCAGCACCTTGAAGGGCATGACCACCCAGATGGTGTAGAAGCACATCACGAACATCTTCGCCCAGTAGGGGCCGTCGATGAAATCCACCGACTCGCCGCCGAAGCGGTTGATGAGCAGGTTGATGAGGCCCTCCGAATAAGCGGTCTTCTTGAAGAGGATCATGAACACCAGGCCGACCGCCAGCGTGTTGGTGACATAGGGCAGGAAGTAGACCGTCTGGAACAGATTGCGCAGCGGCTTGATGGCGTTCAGGCCCAGGGAAATCAGCAGCGCGATGCCGGTGGAAAGCGGCACGGTGATGATCACCAGAATGAAGGTGTTTTTCACCGCCTGCAGGAAGTAGCCGTCGTGCAGCACATAGGAATAGTTGTACAGGCCGATGCCGAACGAGGTCTGCGAGGCGAAGTTATAGCCTTCCTCGAAGGAATAGATGAACACGTCTATCAGCGGATAGACCATGAAGAAGCCCAGGAACAGGATGGCCGGCAGGAGATACAGCCAGCCCTTGACATTGCTGCTTTTCATTTTGCTGCCTCCCCCGGCGTCACTGGCCGCCGAAGCGGATGCGCTCTTCCGTCTCCCTGTCGAAGATGAACGTCTTGGCGGGCTTCACGGCGAAGCGCACGGCGTTGCTGTCCGTGTCCACCCTGTTCTCCGCGCTGATGATGGAGCGGATGGAGGCGCCCGCCGCGGCGGGATGCGAAGACACCACGCTGGTGTCGCGGCCCATGACCTCCACGCGGCTGAGCGCGCAGCGCAGCGGGCCGTCCGGCTGCAGCACGAAGCCCTCCGGGCGGATGCCCACCCAGACCTCGCGGTCCGTTACACCCGGCGCCGCGAGGATATCGTCGCCGCCCACGAACAGGCGGCCGCCGGACACCCGGCCCTCAAACACGTTGATGGGCGGCGTGCCGAGGAATTTTGCCACGAACAGATTCACCGGGCTGTCGTACACCTCCTGCGGCTTGCCGATCTGCTGCACCACGCCGTCCTTCATGACCACGATCATGTCGGAGATGCTCATGGCCTCCTCCTGGTCGTGGGTCACGAAGATGGTGGTGATCTTCGTCTCCTGCTGGATGCGGCGGATCTCCTCGCGCGTCTGCAGGCGCAGCCGGGCGTCCAGGTTGGAAAGCGGCTCGTCCAGCAGCAGCACCCGCGGCATTTTCACCAGCGCGCGGGCGATGGCCACGCGCTGCTGCTGGCCGCCGGACATCTCGCCCGGCCTGCGCTCGAGCAGGTTGTCGATCTGCACCAGGTGCGCGGCCTCCTTCGCGCGCTTCAGCATTTCCTCCTTGGAGAGCTTCGCCGCACCCTTGAGGTTCTGCAGCGGAAAGAGGATGTTGCCCAGCACCGTGAGGTGCGGATAGAGCGCGTAGTTCTGGAACACGAAGCCCACGCCGCGGTTTTCGGGCGGCAGGGTTGTCACATCGTCCTCGCCGAAGAATATTCTGCCCGCGGTCGGTTTCTCCAGCCCGCAGATCAGGTTCAGCGTGGTGCTCTTGCCGCAGCCGGAAGGGCCCAGCAGGCCCACCAGCTTGCCATCGGGAATCTCGAAGGTGAAATCGTTCACGGCAATCACTTCGGTATGTGCCTTGCGTCCTCGGCCGGGGAACTTTTTCGTCAGATGCTCAAGCAGAACTCTCATAAAAATATCCCTTTCCTTCGCTGAGTTTGATCCGTTCGGATATGCGACGCCCGCCGCGCTTCCATTTTAGTCCATCGACAGGGCTTCGTCAAGCGGAGCGCCGGAAAAACAGGCCCGGCGCGCCGCATTTTCCTCATAAAAGCCGCGCGTTTCATCCATACTAGCTTCACAAGGAGCGTGATGAATCATGAACCCATTCAATGAAAAGCCCATGAAGCTGGAAGACACCCTGATGGACTGGCGCGCCCTCTGCCCCGCCCCCTACGACAAGCACGCCGTGGATCCCTACACCCGCACCCGCGTCATCCTGATGAACGGCACGGAGTTCGAGAGCGTGTGGTTCGGCCACCAGTTCTCCCGCCACGAGATGAACAACGACCTGCGCCGCTCACTGGCCCTCATGCGCCGCAGTGAACAGCAGCAGCAAAAGCTCATCAGCGCTCTGAAGCCGCCGGAGGAGACGCTGCTCGAGCACACCATCGGCTACGAGCAGCTGGCCGTGGACCTCACCGCCGGCCTGGCGAAGCGCGAGCCCAACAGATTCGTGAAGGACGCGCTGGATTTCGCCCTGCTGGAGGATTTCGACCACCTCTACCGCTATGCCGACCTGATGGAAATGGAGAACGGAGAGTACGCCGAAAACCTGGTGGGCCGCTACACGGAGATCATGCCCGGCCGCCCCACCATCGCGGAGCACCGCCATCCCTTCGATTCCATCCGGCCGCACATCAGCGCGAAAAAAGACGCCCTCGAGACCCGGCTGTGCGTGGGCATCATCACAGCCGCGGAACAGCAGACCATGAATTACTACATGAACGTGAGCGCAGCCTACGCCACCGACCTGGGACGCCGCCTTTACCAGGAGATCGGCATGATTGAGGAGCAGCACGTGACGCATTACGGCAGCCTGATGGATCCCGCCGAAACGTGGCTGGAGTGCCTGCTCATGCACCAGTACACCGAGTGCTTCCTGTACTGGTCCTGCGCCGCAAGCGAGACCGACCCGCGCATCCGCGGCATCTGGCAGCGGCTGCTGGAGCAGGAGATCGCGCACCTGCACGAGGCCGCCGGGCTGCTCCGGCGCATCGAAGGCAAGGACTGGCGCCAGGTGCTGGGCGACGGCGAATTCCCCGCGCCGCTGAAGCTCACCGGCAACATCGACTACGTGCGGGGCGTTCTGGCCTCCTCCGTGCAGAACACCGCCCAGGGCGAGGGCTACGTGGACGTGTCCTCCCTCAGGAAGGACAACCGCTACTTCGACTATCAGGATCGGGTGAACGGCCGGGAAAAGGACGTGCCCAGTCACGTGGTCATCGGGCAGTGCATCGCCCGCGACGGCGAGGATTACCGCTTCGAGACCGCGCCCAACCCCATCGAGGCGCTGCGCGACCGCCACGCGGACAACACCAGCGTGGGACGGGTCCCGGTGCCGGTGCTGGCGCGGTAAGCGCAGGGACGGGAAAAAAGGGCGGGGACAGCATCGCCCAACTGGCCAAAAGAATAAGGCCCCTGCATGCCGCAGGGGCCTCTGTGCTGCGTCCCTTATTCCTCCAGCAGGAAGCGGTACTGCGCGTCGCACAGCGCCTTGTAGTGGCCGCCCTCGTGCTGAATCAGCTCGTCGTGGGTGCCCGCCTCAGCGATGCGGCCGTCCTGCACCACCATGATGCAGTCCGCATTGCGGATGGTGGACAGCCGGTGCGCGATGACGAAGCTCGTCCGCCCGCGCAGCAGCACGTCCAGCGCCTTCTGGATGAGGATTTCCGTGTGGGTGTCGATGGATGAGGTGGCCTCGTCCAGGATGAGGATCTTCGGGTCGTTGAGCAGCGCCCGGGCGAAGGAGATCAGCTGCCGCTGGCCAACCGACAGCGACGAGCCGCGCTCGGACACTTCGGTCTGGTAGCCGTTCGGCATCTGCATGATGAAATCGTGCGCGTGCACAGCCTTCGCCGCCGCCATCACCTGCTCGTCGGTGGCGTCCAGCTTGCCGTAGCGGATGTTGTCCATCACTGTGCCGGAGAAGATGAAGCTGTCCTGCATCATCACCGACATCTGCCGCCGCAGCGAGCGCAGGTTCACATCGCGGATGTCGTGCCCGTCGATCTTCACGGCGCCGCTGTCCACGTCGTAGAAGCGGCTGATGAGGTTCACCACGGTGGACTTGCCCGCGCCGGTGGGCCCCACCAGCGCGATGGTCTGTCCGGGCTTCACGTCGAAGGACACGTTTTTCAGGATCACTTTTTCCGGATCATAGGAGAACGTCACATCCTCAAAGCTCACGCTGCCCTCGATGGGCGGCATCTCCTGCGCGCCGGGCTTGTCCTGGATGTCGCTGGGCGTGTCCATGATCTCGAAGATGCGCTCCACGGAGGCCATGGCCGAGAGCACGGAGTTGTAGAAGTTGGAGAGCACGTTGAGCGGCTCCCAGAAGCGGCCCAGATACCACAGGATGAGCAGCAGGTTGGCCAGGTCCAGCGGATGGGCCGCGTCGCCCATGAGCTTCACGCCAAAGTAGTAAACCAGCACGGTGCCGATGGTGCCGGTGAGATCCAGCGCGGGCCAGAAGGCGTTGTTGATGTGGATGGCGCGCATCCAGCTGGAGCGGATGTCGTCGCCCACGTTGCGGAAGGTGTCGAGGTTTTCGTCCTCCCGCACAAAAGCCTCGGTCACGCGCATGCCGGCCAGCGATTCATGCAGGTAGCCGTTCATGTTGGAGGTCTTCATGCGCACGACCTGCCAGCGCTTGCGCATCATGCGCTTGAGGCGGAACATGATGAGCATCAGAAGCGGCATGATGCACATGGAGATGAGCGTCAGCTTCCAGTTCACCACCAGCATGATCACCAGCAGCGTCACCAGCATGAACACCTCGATGAGCACGTTCACGATGCCGTTGGTGAACAGGTCGTTCAGCGAATTCACGTCGTTGATGACGCGCACCTGGATCTTGCCCACCGAGCGTGTGTCGAAGAACGAGAAGCTGAGCGTCTGGATGTGGTCGAACAGGTCCTGCCGCAGCTTCGCCAGCGCGCGGCGGCCCGAATAGTCCATCAGGCGCACCCGCAGCCGGGTGCACAGGGCGATGAGCGCCGCCATGACCGCCATGCCCAGCACGAAGTGCCAGGGCACCAGCGGCGTTTCGGCCTGCAGGAGGCCCACGGCGCGGCTCAGCAGGAAGGTCTGCCCCAGCGAACACAGCGTGGTGACCACCATCAGCGCCAGCGCGACGGCCACGCGGCCCTTGTAGGGCTTCATATAGCTCAGCAGGCGAAGGAACTGGCTTTTGTCAAACGGCCTTTCGATCGCTTCGTCGTCGATCTGTCTCAGCACCTTTGCCATCAGGCCTCACCTGCCTTTCCGCGGGCGAACCGGTCGAAATCGCGGTATTGGTCCTGAACCATCCGGTAATAGATGCCCTTCTGCTCCAGCAGCTGCTGATGCGTGCCGCGCTCGGCGATGCGACCGCCTTCCAGCACCAGGATCTGATCCGCGTTTTTCACGGAGGAGATGCGGTGCGCGATGATGAAGGTGGTGCGTCCCTTCAGCACGTCCTTGAGCTCCTGCTGGATGAGGTATTCGGTTTCCATGTCCACGGCGGAAGTCGAGTCGTCCATGATGAGGATGGAGGGATCCACCAGCACGGCGCGGGCGATGGCCACGCGCTGCTTCTGCCCGCCGGAGAGCCCCATGCCGCGCTCGCCCACCACCGTCTCGTAGCCCTGCGGCATGTGATCGATGAACTCGCGGGCCTGCGCCACCTGCGCGGCGCGCACCACGGCGGCCTGGTCGGCGTCCGGCCGGCCGAAGCGGATGTTGTCGGTGAGCGTGTCGGAGAAGAGGAAGGTCTCCTGCATCACGTAGCCCAGGTGGCTGCGCAGCGGCTTGAGCTGCTGGTCGCGCACGTCGATACCGTCCACCTTGACGGCGCCGGATTTCACGTCGTAAAACCTGCCGATGAGGCTCACCAGCGTGGATTTGCCGCTGCCTGTGGCGCCCATCACGGCAATGGTCTGCCCGGGCTTGGCCTCAAAGGTGATGTCGGTGAGAATGTCTTCGCCGCCATAGGAGAAGGTCACATGGTCGAACTCCACATGGCCCTCGAACTTTTCTGGCGCCCGGGCGTCGTCCTTTTCACGGATGACCGAGCCGAAATCCTGGTAATAGAACAGCTTCTCCGCCGAGGTGACGGCCTGCGCCGCCATGTTGATGATGCCGGAGAGGGCGCGCATGGGGTTGATGATGAGCCACACATAGCCGTTCACAGCCACCAGCGTACCGATGTCCATCTGCCCGTTCACCAGCAGGAGTCCGCCCACCAGCAGCATGATAGGCGTGCACAGGCTGCTCATCAGCTCCATCAGCGGCACGAAAATGGACCAGATGCGCGTGGCCTCCAGGTTCAGGTTCAGCAGCTTCTGGTTGTCCTTGTCGAATTGTTCGGATTCGTAATCCTCGCGCGCAAAGGCCTTGACCACGCGCACGCCAGACACGTTCTCCTGGGTTCGGGTGTTCAGCGTGGCGTTCTGTTCGCGGATGTTGCGGAACGCGGGGCGGATGCGCTTGTTGAACTGCCAGGCGGTTACGGCGATCAGCGGCGCGAAGATGAGCAGCGAGAGCATCAGCTGCCAGCTCATGAAGGTGAGGAAAATGAGCGCGCCGATGAAGTTGAGCGCGTTGTCGTAGATGGTGATGATTCCGCCGGCGATGAGGTTGCGCACGCCCTCGATGTCGCCGGTCATGCGGGACATGATCTCGCCGATGCGGTGCGTGTCGTAGAAGACGTAGGGCAGCTCCTGCAGGTGGGCGTACAGCCCGGTGCGCAGGTCGTACGTCACGTTCTGGGACACGCGCTCCAGCGTGACCGAGCGCACATAGTTCGACGCGGCGCGCACGAGCACCAGCGCCAGCAGCTCCAGACACAGCGGAACAAGCAGCGTCAGGTCCCGGCTGGGAATGACGCCGTTCACGATGTCACGGGTGATGAAGGGCGCCAGCAGGCGGCTCAGGATGACCAGCAGCTGAAGGAAGAGCGCGAACGCCACCTTGTTCCGATACGGCTTCAGCATGCCGGCCAGGCGCTTGACAATGTCCATCAAAAACCTCCTTGTGTGAGAACAGGACCGGACAATCACTTCAGCTTTGAGTATTCTATCGATAATCTCCAAGCAAGTCAAAGACCCTTTCCCGATTTAATTCTCCGAACGAGCAGTGAATCCCGAAAAGCAAGCCATATATCACTGTTTCGATGAATCGCTCTGTTTTTCTCCCGTTTCCTCCCAAATTCCCTTTTTTCACAAAGAAACAACACGCAAGCACGTCCCAAAAGAATAAAACTGCCGCGGGCGGCGTTCATTATTCTGAAGAAGTTTTCGGAAAACCGCTCCGTGCGCAGCCCTTTGCCGCGCGTTTCCCATTGCCAAAGGCACGCCGGTCTGGTATAATAATCCGGTAGTTTACATGTGAAATGGGGAAAACTTTATGGGATTTCTGCAGTTTCTCGAGGGCCTGCGCAACCCGTTCTGCGACGCCGTTCTGGGCGCGCTGACCTATCTGGGTGACGAGACGGCGTTTCTGGTGATCGGCCTGATCATATTCTGGTGCGTATGCAAACAGGAGGGCTACTTCCTGCTCTCCGGCGGGCTGAGCGGCACAGTGGTCAGCCAGTGGCTGAAAATCGCCTGCCGTGTGCCCCGGCCGTGGGTGCAGCAGGAGGGCTTCACCATCGTTGAAAGCGCGCGGGCCGGGGCGACGGGCTACTCCTTCCCCAGCGGGCATTCGCAGATCGCCGTGAGCGCCTACGGCGGCATGGCGCTCTGGTCAAAGCGGAAGGCGGTGCGCGTCGTTGGCGCCGTGCTGGCCGTGCTGGTGTGCTTCTCGCGCATGTACCTGGGCGTGCACACGCCGCTGGACGTATGCGTAGGCGCGGGGTGCGCGCTGGTGATCAGCCTCGTGCTGCTGCCGCTCATGAAAAAGGATGACCCGCGGGTCAACCGCGCCGTGTTCCTGGCGCTGTTGGCGCTGTCCATCGCCTATCTGGCGTATATGTCCATAACGTCCTTTCCCGCGGATACCGACCCGGACAACCTCGCCGAGGCCGTGAAAAACGCCTACACGCTGCTGGGCTGCAGCGCGGGCATGCTGCTCATCCATGAACTGGATGTGCGCCGCACCCATTTTGACACCCGCGCCGTGTGGTGGGCGCAGATCATCAAGGTGGTGCTGGGCCTCGGCCTGACGCTGGCGCTGCGCATCGGCCTGAAGCCGGTGCTCGCCGCGCTGCTGGGCGAAGGCAGCGGGTGGGCCAACGCCGGGCGCTATTTCCTGCTGGTGCTGTTCGCGGGCGGCGTGTGGCCGCTCACGTTCAGGTTTTTCAGCCGCCTCGGCAAAGCCGAATAAGCGGCCCGCCGTCATAATCCCCGCCGCCGGATCATCTTCTTTCCCTGTGATGTCAGGCGGGAGGGATGCTATGCGGGACGCTCCTTCATACGATCGCAACAGCGCCGCCGCCTACGCGCGGGCATGGGCGCTCCACCGCAACCCGGCCTTCGGGAATTTCAGCGCCTTGGGCGGCGACTGCGCCAACTTCGCGTCGCAGTGCCTGTGGGCGGGCTGGGACAAGCGGATGGCGGCAGGCTGGTACTACCGTTCCATGACCGACCGGACGCCTTCCTGGAGCGGCGTCCGCTTCCTGCGCCGCTGGCTGCTCGAGGCCGGACGCGCGGAAATATGCGATGTTTCCGAGGCCGAGCCGGGCGACCTGGTCGTGCTGTGGAACGGGCAGAGGTACTATCACGTGACGGTGATTCTCCGGCCGGGAGCCGATCCGCTTGTGGCCGCGCACACGCACGATGTGCTGAACCGGGCCCTCAGCGCCTACGGCGCGGCGGCGCGCGAGGCGCTGCATGTGCTCTGAGCGCAGTTCTTTTTTCGCGTAGGGCGCATTGGGCTTGAGAATCACGGCGCTTCGTGGTACAATAAAGCAGATGAGCATTCAAGGAGGACGAAAGCATGAAAAAACTGATAAAGCTGACGGTGCTGGCCGCGCTGGCGGCGCTGCTGCTGACCGGCTGCCTCGGACTGCCGGGCGGCGACGTTCAGGAGCCGGAAGAACCGAAGGAAACCATCGCGCCGCTGACAGAGCCCATGTATGAGGATCGCGACGCGCTGTATCAATATTACAACAAGGTGTCCATCGGCGACACGCTGGAGCAGCTCACAGAGCTGCTGGGCGAACCCACCATCGAGGAAACCGAGAACGGTCAGAACTACGTCTGGCGCACGGAGGACGGCTACGGCGTCGCGGCGGTGTTTTTCGACAGCGGACGCCTGCGCGCCAAGGTACTGTATTACGACGACCTGCGGCAGTTGGGCAAGCTGTCGAACGCCACCGGCATCGATCAGTTCACGCACCTGAACAAGAACTACACCTACGAAATGGCCTGCGGCCTGCTGGGCGGCCGCTCGATGGAGATCGCGCAGGTGGCGCAGGACTCCAGCGCAGACCCGGAAGTCAAGCGCGTCTTCGTCTGGTGCAATGAAAAGGGCGATTGCATCCAGGTGCTGTTCACCGGTGATGAGAAGCTCGAACAGGTCACCTACACGCTGGCCGATGACCCTGTGAGCGAATAACGCAGATTTACTCGACGCGCCGGACGGCTCCCTCCGTTCAGGCGCGCCTTTCCATTCACGGCAGCATTTGCCTTTTCCTGTAATATGTTGTATAATAAAGCTGATCCCATCGGGCAAGGAGCGTGAAGCGGCATGGATGCGGGCAACATCCTCAAGCTTCTGGAAGAACAGGGCATGCGGCTCTTCGGCGGGCTCATGGTGCTTGTCGCGGGCTGCTTCATCGCGCACTGGATTGTGAAGCTGCTGGAGCGGAGCCGGAAGTTCGTCCGCATCGAGCCCACGCTCAGGGGCTTTCTCGAAAAGCTGGTCCGGCTGCTGCTGTATGTGTCAGTCGTGCTGACGGCCGCCGCCGTGATGGGCATTCCCATGACTTCGTTCATCACCCTGATGGCCTCCGCCGGCGTGGCGGTCAGCCTCGCCATGCAAGGCGCGCTGAGCAATTTTGTCGGCGGCGTCACCATGCTGCTGCTCAAGCCCTTCAAAGCGGGCGATTATGTGAAAATCGGCGACACGGAGGGCACCGCGCGCATCGTCGGCGTGTTCTATACGGAACTCGTCACGCCGGACAACCGCCACATCTCCCTGCCCAACAGCAGCCTCACCAACACAGCCATCATCAATTATTCCCGCGAGGGCACCCGCCGGCTGGACGTGGTTTTCGGCGTCAGCTACAGCGCCGACATGGATCGCGTGGTCAGCGTGCTGATGGACGTGATCCGCGCCCGGAGCGACGTGCTGCCTGACCCCGAGCCGACGGTTCACCTCACCGAATGCGCGGACAGCAGCCTCAAATTCACCGTGCGGCTGTGGTGCAGGACCGCGGATTACTGGCCGCTCTTCTTCTACCTGATGGAAGAAGGCAAGCGGGCGCTCGACCGCGCCGGCATCGAAATCCCCTACCCCCAGATAGATGTGCATATCAAAAACACATAACGGCGTCAGACAACAACCTGCGCGTTTGCGGGGCCCTTCGCCCCGATCGCGGGAAGGAGGAGATTGACCATGAGAAGGCTCGCGTTCCTGCTGGCCCTGGCGCTGGCGCTGCTGCCCTGCGCGGCGCTGGCCGACATGCAGCGCGGCAGCCGCGGCGACGACGTCATCGAGCTGCAGACCCTGCTCCAGGACACCGGCTGGCTGTTCGAGGAGCCGGACGGCGTGTTTGGCGGCCACACGGAGGCCGCGCTGAAGCAGTTCCAGGCCTTCGCGGGGCTGCCGCAGACCGGCGTGGCAGACGACGAAACGGTGGAGGCGCTCAAGCGGAGCTGGTCGTCGTTGTTCGGCCGGCCCTACGGCGGGGATCCGGCCTACGAGGCCTACACCGACCCCGCGCCCTGCCGGGTGCTCACAGACGGCGACACCATCGTCCTGGATTACTGCGCCGAGCACATGGATTTGCTGGAGCGGGCCGATACGGCCTATCGCACAGACGACCCTGCCGCGTGGCGCTCGGTCACGGACATGTGGGCCGAGGCAGCGGACGCGCTGTACGCCGAGTGGATCGAGTGCGCCGCGCCGGAAGAAAAGCTGGCCGTGCTCTCGGCCTGCAGCGCGTGGAAGGCGCTGGTGGACAGGCAGCGCGCCGCGCTGGAGGCGGCCTATCCGCTGGAAGGCATGTACGTTGAATTCCAGATGGCTCAGCTGATCCGCGTTCACGTGGTGGAGCTGTGCGGCATGCGCGCGCTGCGCATCGGCCAGTGAAGGAGGTGCGGGACATGAAGAGAATCCTGGCGCTCCTGGTGGCGCTGCTTTGCCTGGCGGCACCCGCCGGGGCGAAGGGCGCCGCCGGCGATTCCGATGCGCCGGTATACTGCGTGCTGTGGTCGGAAGGCATCGGCATCGAATACGTCACCGCCTGCCATGAACACAGGCAGTTGCTGCTCCGGGAGGACGACCTGACCGGCATGGAGGGCGAAGCCCGCGAGGCGGCCCTGAAAGCCCTCATCGACGACTGGTATGCGGCGCTGGACAGCCTCTGCGCCGAATGGGCGGCGCTGCCCGATGCGGACGCGGAGGCGGTGCAGGCCGCGCGGGAGGCCTTCGAGCAGTCCATAAGGCTGCACGCCGTTCTCTACGCGCCCTATGACAGCGGGCTGGACTGGGAACTCGCCGCCGTGCGCAACGAGTGCATGCGCCTGTGCGGCCAGCTCCACCTGGTCGGCGATTGATGCCGGCCCGGACAACGCACCACAACAGATAAAAGGGAGGTTTCCGCCATGAAGGAATGTGGCATTCTCTTGCTGATCCTGACGCTGCTGGTCCCCGGCGTGCCGGCTTTGGAGCTGACGGCCGAGCCGACTCCCATCACCGAACCCGCGCCTGGACCCACTGCCGAGCCGGTCAGCGGGGAGATCACCGCCGAGCTGGCCGCGCTCTACGGCGGCGACTGGTATCTGGAGAAAGCCGTGCTGAACGGCGTGGAATACAGCGCGGCTGACATGGGCATCAGCATGTCCATCGCGCTGAACGAAGACGGCACCGCCTCCTCCGAAGCCATGGGCTCCGTCCAGGCCGGTGTGTGGCGCGCCGCGCAGGAGGGCATCTCCGTCACGATCGACGGTTCCGAAATGGGATTCACGCTGGAAGACGGCATGCTCGTTTCCGACGAACTGGAGGACGGAACGGTTATGGTGTTCGCCCGTGAAGCGCCCGAAAACATCGCCTTCGTGCCGGCCGAGCCGGTGCTGGCCGAAGCGCCCGAGGCGATGAACGGCAAATGGGTGGCCGCGATGCTGACCGCGGAAGGCGAGACAATGCCCGTCGACGCGCAGCTGGAGGCCTGGCCGGTGCTGTTCGGTTCGGCCGACACCACCGTGGAGATCGACGGCACGCGGGTGCGCTACTTCGGCGGCGAGCCCGAGGAATTCGCCTTTGAAGACGGCCGCCTGCAGATCATCCAGCCGCACATCGCCGGCATTCCGGACGGCATCCTGGACAAGATCGTCGAGCTGCGGGCGGACGGCACCATCTCCTTCACCATCATGAACATGACCATCTACTGCGAGCGCGCGCCGATGGACCTGAGCGGCTTCCCCGGCGAGTGGCATGCGGTGTATCTGGACACGCCGGTGATGCAGGGCAACCCGAAGGCGCTCTGGAACCTGGATATCACGCTCACGCTGAACGAGGACGGCACAGGCACGCTGGATTACCTCGGCCCGGACGCGGGCATGACGTGGTACGAGAAGGATGGCGCCGTGTGGTACGGCTCTGGCGACGGCTCTGCCATCCGCCTGACGATCGACGAGGACGGCTTCCTGACCTACGACGGCGGCCGGAACGGCATGATCATCTTCAGTCTCGATCCCGACGCCCGCTGGAAGGACGATCCGACGCCTGAACCCACGCCCGAGCCTACTGCCGAACCCACACCCGAACCCACACCTGAACCCACACCCGAGCCCGTTCCGGAACCGACCGAAGAGCCCACGCCTGAAATCGCGTTCCTGCCGCTGATCGGCGTCAGGTATGCGTGCGTGGCCGCGGAGAGCAATGGCTTCGCGTTTGATCCCGCGGCGCTGGGCGGCACAAACGCGCTGATATTCCACGAGGACACCGCTGATCTCACCGTGGCCGGCGAGACAAGCCGCGGCCTACGCTGGCATCCGGACACCGAAGCAGCCTGCATCATCCTCGAATCCGGGGGCAGCGAACTGACCCTGACGCCCGTGGAGAACGGCTTCCAGCTGAATTACCGCGGCATCATGCTGCTGACCTTCGCGCCGGAAGAATGACAAACGACCATAAAAGGACCGTCCGCGGACAGCATGTCCGCGGACGGTCTCTCTTTATGTCCGCTATGGGCCGCACCGCTTGCAGGGCGCGTAGCCCATCGCGATGGCCTCGTCGCGGGAGCCGGTGAAATCCTGCCGGTTTTTCTGCCTGATGTCCTTCACGGACGGGCAGTCCGGCCGGTGAAACTTGCGCGTGTTGGTGTTCAGCACATAGCGGATATCGGGCTCCGGCGTGGATACGCCCGGCGTGGATTCGCCCGGCGTGTTCCCGGGCTCCGGCGTTTCCTCCGGCGCGGATTCGCCGACCGTGTCCTCCGGCGCGGACGTTTCATCTGCCGCCGGAGAAAGCGACGCCATGCCGGCGGTGTTCCGCACGACCTCGAGGGGCGTCAGCCGCGAGGCGGCGCGCTCATGTCCCCTGACGGCGATGAAAAGAACGGCCGCCAGGACAACCAGCGCGGCCGGCAGCCACGACGGACTCTTCCGGGAACGGAAGGAATTCCGTTTCGCCACGTCCGCTCACTCCCCCGTCGCTTGGTGGATTTGATCACGCTTCGCCCACGGTGAACACGTGCTCCCTCTCCTCGCCGCCGCAGGTCAGGCGCACCGTCACCCGCCCGCCGTCAATGGCGATTTCCGGACGCCCGATCCGCGCGCCTGCCCGCTCTAGCTGGAAGACCGCGGCGAACACCACGTCGTCCCCGGCGGGAGCGTCGCGCCGGATGAAATAGGTCAGCTCTTCGGTGGGCGGATTGGACGGGCCTTCGGCGTAGATCGCCAGCGAAGGCCGCGAGCAGGCCGACCACACGTTGAACCGTCCCGCAGGGCCCTCCCAGGATGAGGCCACCAGCCCGCCGGCCTCGAAACCGCGGGCGTTTTTCATGAAGCGCGTCGGCGCGGTGCCGCCCAGCGTTACGGGGCGTTTGGCGCCCTCCTGCTCCGCGCAGGCTCCGACGGGATGGATGATCCAGTCCACCTGCCGCCCGGCCGCCCCGCGCACGCGGAACGCCTCCAGGAAGTACTCGTCGCGGTGCAGCACGGTGCGCTCCATGCGCACGCCGGCGTAAGAGGCCTCGTCCCACTGGCGGATGGTAAAGCTGTCCAGCTCCGGCGGCGCGCCGCGCCAGTCCGCGCGGCCCTCCACCAGCGTTTCGCCATGCCGCTTTTCATAGCGCACGGTGCAGCCGTTGCAGGGCGGCTGGTTTTGCGCGTTGATGCACACGGTGTTGTGCGTAAAGGTGTTCTTGAAATAGCCGTAGTGATGCGGCGCGCCGTACAGCACGGTACCCAGATCCGGCATGACCTCGTGTTCGCCCACCACAAAATGCAGGCCCAGCTTGTCGTAGTGGTCGTGTTCGCCGCCGAATCGCCCGTGACGCAGCAGCAGATACTGCTGCCGGTCGCTTCCACGCATGATAGTGAGGCCGGAGCCGCTGTCATTGTGATAATCCTCCAGCGGGGGCAGCGCAGCCGGTTCAACGGATTCCGCGCCGAAGAGGAAGGATTCCAGTCCTTCGCGCGGGTATTCCGCATACACCCGATTGAGGATGCCCGCGAATGCCGCCTCGCCATAGACCCGATAGGGGAACTCATAGTGCCCGGCCAGCGCGCGGAACATCTTCTCCGATCCGCCGTCTCCCAGACGGGGCACGCTGCAGTCCGGCTGCAGCGCCTTCAGCGCCATGGCGTACATCCGGCGGTACTGCGGCAGCTCGAGCAGGCTCCACCGCGTGGCGCGGGCCATCTTTTCATAGGTCATGAAGGAGAGCAGGGCGAAGAAGTGATAGTGGAAGGTGGCCTCGAACCACATGCCGTCGTC
Organism: Clostridiales bacterium Firm_10; assembly: GCA_001603025.1. Lineage (GTDB taxonomy): Bacteria > Bacillota > Clostridia > Christensenellales > Aristaeellaceae > Firm-10. The sequence goes on from LVAP01000102.1 coordinate 20,759, forward strand.
CAGCAGGCCGTGCTCCAGCTGATACCTGAGGCCGTAGGGGCCGTTGACGGCGAAATCCAGGAAATCCTCCCGTCCAATGGCCAGGCCGATCATGCCCACGCCCGCGTCCACGATGACCTCGTGGTTGTGCAGCTGGTTCGTGCGGTTCTTCATGAGCAGCTGCGCGCCCGGCACGAACAGGTTCTCCTCGATGCGGCGGCGCTCGGCGGGCGCTATGGTGTCCTTCACCATGTCGTAGGCCATGGCCAGCGACTGGAAGCAGGAGGATTCACACAGCGCCTGAGCGTTCATGCGGCCCGGCTTGTTGTAGGGGATGCCGCCGTGCTCTTCGTAGTTGGGATAGTTGTCCGCAAAGGCGGAGAGGATCGCCTCGCTCAGCGCGCGGTATTCCTCCTCCCCGTTCAGCGCCCACAGCAGCGCGCCCTGCCAGGCGGTGGAGCAGCTCACGCCGTTGGTGCTGCGCCACCACGCGCCCAGATACGGCTCGCCGTTGTACACCCGGCCGCAGCTGGGGCAGCGGTAATCCCGGTCGTTTTCGTAATCGTACAGCAGCGTCGCGGAATCCTCCGGGCAGACGAAAAAGTGTCCCCATGTGGCGATGCCCGTTTTGGGCACCTTGATGCCGAAGCGTTTTACCCTTTCGCAGCCCTTTCGCAGGCCCGCCAGGATGGAATCGTCTTCCCTCAGCCGCTCGCGGAACCGGGCGATTTCCTTCTCGGAAAAGAGCACCATGCGTTCTGTCCTTCCTTTCATGAGAAGCGGGCCGCGGCAGCCATGCGCCGC
>LVAP01000103.1 GCA_001603025.1 Clostridiales bacterium Firm_10
GCGCAGACGTGCTTCGCCCCCCGACGGAGGCGAAGCCCGCCTCGAAGAGCTTCGGGTCCGAGGCCGGGGCTGAGGACCGCGCCAAGGCGGTCGAGGCCAACTGCCCCCGGACGCTCAGGTTACCCGAGAAGCGCATAGGTCACCGGTCGCTGGAGGTCCACATGCCGGCACTCGTGCTGGCCATCAACGGCCGGCAGCACTTCCAGCGCTTGCCAGGACCCCCGCAGGGCCTCCAGCAGGGGGCGGGAGATTGGACTCACCTGCACGTCCCCGCTGGCGCGCTGGTAGCCCAGCAGCAGGTTCCGCTCGTCGGCCGGGTCAGGACCCACGAAGATCCTCACGACGGGATCCGATCCAAAGGGCAGGGGAGGTTGGGTGTTCTTCATACCGACAGCATCGAGACCTCGACCCGAGGCGGGACGTGCATCAACCCGGCGATGGCGTCGGCGACGTCCGGGCTCTTGACCCGCCTCTTGCGGAGGTCCTCCTTCCCTTCAGTTACGAACTTGTGGCGTTCGTCGAACCAGAAACGCTTGGCGTTGAGCTGGGCGTCCATTTCCCCGACGGTCAACTTCCCGGGCAGATCGTCCTGGGGCGGCAACGCCAGGCGCTGCTCCAGCGGTCGGCTCGGGTCCAGACGGCGCCGGAGCAGCCCATAGCATTCATCGACCAGGCTGCCGAACTCGTTGCGCGAGTGCGGGGTCGCCGACCACTGGACGCCCACCAGTTGCGTGCCGGACACCACGTCGCGCCAGGCCGGGTTCTTCCACAGGCGCCGCATCTCCAGATAGGCGCCGTCCCCCATGCCGGTCGCGTCCAGCATCAGCACCCGGGGCCGCCGCTCCTTGGGCAGGGCCCGCATCCATTCGAAGACGTCGTGCGCGCTGTCCAAGAAGTCTCGCTTCTTCCAGTAGCGGAAGACCCGGATGCGCTGCCCTTGCAGGCCGACCAGGGCGTTGTGGTCCTTGCCCCGGCCGGCCACGTCCCAGAAGACCTTCTGGATGCGCCCGTCGTCCGGTGGCAGTTGGTGCCAGAGCTTGTGCGCGTGCTCCAGTCGGTCCAGGGGCAGGACCTTGTCGGTCGAGTCCGTGGGCCAGCGCCCCAGGACCCGGGTCAAGAAGTCGACGCTGTCCCGGCCCCACTCCTTTTCGCGATCCGCGATCCACTGCTTGTCGACGTAGGGCGAGTCCTCGCACGAGATGTAGAGCGTCCCCACGTCGCCCTGGCGTTCGTGGAAGGCCCGCGCGAACTCCGAGGACAGGTCCTCGTTCGGGTTCCCGATGGCCACGATCTTGCAGCCGACGTTGGAACTCAGCCACCCTTTGATGGCCCTCCACAGCCGGCGCGGGAATCCGGCGGCCTCGTCGATGATCACCAGCAGGTAGTCGATGTGCCGGCCCTGGAAGCGCTCCGGCTTGTCCGTGGTGCGGGCCTTCAGCCACCACTTCTTCGTGCCCGGCACCACGATCTCCATCAGTCCTTCTTTGACGATTCCGGGCAGGGCCCGGGCCGCGTCCAGGCGTTGGGTCTGCAGGCTCTGGTCCCACAGCATGTCCCGCAACTGGGTGTTCGAGCTCGAGGTCAGGAGCACCGGGCCGATCCCGGTGCAGAACCAGTAGTTCGCGAAGGCGGCCACCCAGGTCGATTTCCCGACCCCGTGGCCACTGCTGATGTAGGTCTCCTGCCAGGTGTTGACCAGGTCGATGGCCTCGAGCTGACGGGACCAGAACTCGATACCCAGGACCTCCCTGGCGAACTCGATCGGGCGCCCCTGGTATTCGACCAGGGGCTCGTGCTTGCGCTTGCGACCGCCGTGCAGGATCCAGGTGGCCTTCCTCCGCAGGCGGCTGCGCGCCTTCGCCTGGATCCGGGTCTGCAGGTCTGCGGTCCGCACTGCACCTCGTGGTCCCCCTATCCGAGTTGAGCCAGGCGATCCGCCTTCGCTGCATCCATCCGCTCCAGGACCCGGGCCAGGGCGGCCTCGGCCTGGGGCCCCAGCTCCTCCTGCAGGATGCTCAGCCACTCTTCCAGCAGCGGGTCCACCACCTTCAGGACCGCGCGGCTGCGCACCACTCCGAAGTCCTCGTCGGTGGCGTTCAGGAACCCGAGCAGCGCCACCCCGTAACCGCCCTTGATCTTCCCGCGTCCCACCTCGACCAGGTCCCGACGGACCCCGGCCCTGTAGTAGTGCCGGGCCTCTTCGTAGGATTGCCGGAAGCCCGCCTTGGCCAGCCACCGTTTGACCAGGCGCAACGGCACCCCCGCCTCGTCGGCCGCCAGGGCCGGATCGTAGACC
>LVAP01000104.1 GCA_001603025.1 Clostridiales bacterium Firm_10
CGGCGAGGCCCTTGAGCGCATGCGCCAGCGCCTCGACCAGGCCTCCGGCGAGCTGGACACCGCAGCGGCCCGCAGCCGCGCCATCACGCGCCGGCTGGACGAGCTGGATAAATACGAATAAACGACGCCCGCCCGGCGCTGTGAAACAGCCGGACGGGCGCTTTTTTGCCCTTTATGGAGACAGACCCGAACCGCCTGCCGGGATCCCGCGCCGAACGCTATCCGCCCAGATAGGCCGCGCGCACGCGATCGTCCGCCAGCACCTCCGCGGCGTCGCCGGAGATGGTGATCCGGCCGGTGCCCAGCACATAGGCGCGGTCCGCGATGGAGAGCGCCATCTGGGCGTTCTGCTCCACCAGCAGGATGGTGGAGCCCGCATCGTTGAGCTCCTTCACGATGTCGAAAATCTGCTCCACCAGGATGGGCGCCAGGCCCATCGAGGGTTCGTCCAGCATCAGCAACTTGGGCTTGCTCATCAGCGCGCGGCCCATGGCCAGCATCTGCTGCTCGCCGCCGGACAACGTGCCCGCGATCTGCTTTTCGCGCTCCTTCAGGCGGGGAAAACGGGTGAAGACGTTCTCCAGCGCGGCGGGAAGCTCCTGCGGCTGGCGGGTGAAACCGCCCATCTCCAGGTTCTCCTTCACCGTCATCTGCTGGAAGACCCGCCGCCCTTCCGGGCACAGCGCCATGCCCAGCGACACGATGCGGCTGGCGCTCATGCCGGTGATGGGCCGCCCCTCGAATTCGATGGTGCCCGTGCGGGGCTTCAGCAGGCCCGCCACGGTGTTCAGCGTGGTGCTTTTGCCCGCGCCGTTCGCGCCGATCAGCGTCACGATCTCGCCCTCGTTCACCTCGAAGGAGACGCCCTTGATGGCGTGGATGCTGCCGTAATAGACGTGGATGTCGTTTACCTTCAGCAGGGTTTTCCGCTCGCCCATTTCGTCAGCCCTCCTTCTTCTTGCCCAGATACGCTTCGATGACCACGGGGTTCTGCTGGATGTCCTCCGGCGTGCCCTTGGCGATGATCCGCCCATAGTTCAGCACGCAGATGCCCTCGCAGATGCCCATGACCAGGTTCATGTCGTGCTCGATCAGCATCACGGCGATCTGGAATTTGTCGCGGATCTTGATGATGTTGGCCATCAGCTCTTCCGTCTCGTGCGGATTCATGCCGGCCGCCGGCTCGTCCAGCAGCAGCAGCGAGGGGTTCGTGGCCAGCGCGCGCACGATCTCCAGCCGCCGCTGCGCGCCATAGGGCAGCGACCCCGCGCGATGCCCCGCCAGGTCCTGCATGTCGAACAGCGAGAGCAGCTCCAGCGCGCGCTCATGCTGCCGCTTCTCCTGCTTCCAGTAGCCCGGCAGCCGGAAAATGCCCGTGAACATGCCGTATTTCACCTGGTTGTGCAGGCCGATGCGCACGTTGTCCTCAACCGTCATGTTGCCGAACAGTCGGATGTTCTGGAAGGTGCGGGCAATGCCCAGCTTGTTGGCCTGAACGGTGTTCATGCCCGCCGTGTCGCGGCCGTTGAGCAGCACCGTGCCCATCGTCGGCTGGTACACCTTGGTGAGCAGGTTGAACACGGTGGTCTTGCCGGCGCCGTTCGGGCCGATCAGTCCGGCGATCTCCGTCTTGCCGATGATGAGGTTGAAATCCTCGACGGCCTTCAGGCCGCCAAAGTCGATGCCCAGGTGCCGCGCCTCCAGCACCGGCGCGCTGTAGAGGTCGCGTTCCGGAATGATGCCCTGGCTGGGCGCCGGCACCATTTTGGTGGGCTGGCGTTTGAACGTCTGGCTCACTGCGCGTCGCCTCCCTTCCCGGCTTTCGCCTGATCCGCCCGGTTCCGGCGGATCAGGCCGTTGAACAGCGAGCGGATGATCGGATTGTTCGTCGCCAGCATGACCAGGATCAGCACGATGGCGTAGATCAGCATGCGGTAGTCCGCGAAGGCGCGCAGCAGCTCGGGCAGAACCGTGAGCAGCGCCGCGGCGATGATGGAGCCCCATATGTTGCCGATGCCGCCCAGCACCACGAACACCAGCACCAGGATGGACGTATCGAACTTGAACTTGGCCGCGGTGAACGTGGAGAAATTCAGGCCGTACAGCGCGCCCGCCATGCCGGCCAGCACGGCCGAAGTGACGAAGGCCATCATCTTGTACTTGGTCACGTTGATGCCCATGGCCTCGGCCGCGATGCGATTGTCGCGCGAGGCCATGATGGCGCGGCCGGAGCGGCTGTTGACCAGGTTCAGCACCACGAACAGCGTGAACAGGATCAGCACGAAGCCCACCGGCAGGGTGGAAATGGCCTTGATGCCCTTGCTGCCCGCCGGACCGTTCACGATGATGCTGCCCGGCAGGTTCGGGTTGTTGAATGACACGTGCAGCCGCATGCCGTCCACGGAGAAGTACAGGCAGTTGACCACGTTGCGGATGATCTCGCCGAAGGCCAGCGTCACGATGGCCAGGTAGTCGCCCCGCAGCCGCAGCACCGGAATGCCGATCAGCACGCCGAACACCCCCGCGAACGCGCCGCCCACCAGGATGGAGAGAACCAGCCGCACGATCGCGCTTTCAAGCCCCAGCGCGTTCAGGAAATACGTGGAAGCGATGGCCCCGGAGAACGCGCCGATGCTCATGAAGCCCGCATGACCCAGGCTCAGCTCGCCGGAAATGCCCACCACCAGGTTCAGCGACACGGCCATGACGATATACACGCAGATAGGGATCATCTGGCCTTTCAGCGTGCGCGGCATGTTCTTCGTGGCGATCATCCACTGGCAGATGAGGAAGGCGGCGATGACGATCGCATAGGAAATGATGGCGTTGACGGTGCTTTTTTTCAGCTTCATGCGTCTCACCTCACACTTTCTCGCGCACCGGTCTGCCCAGCAGGCCGGCCGGCTTGAACAGCAGCACGATGATCAGCACGGCGAACACCAGCGCGTCGCCCAGCTCGGTTGAGATGTACGCCTTGCCCAGGATCTCGATCACGCCCAGCAGGATGCCGCCGATCATCGCGCCCGGAATGGAGCCGATGCCGCCGAACACGGCCGCCGTGAACGCCTTGATGCCGGGCATGGAACCGGTCGTGGGCATGAGGATGGGATAGGTGGAACACAGCAGCACGCCCGCCACGGCAGCCAGCGCCGAGCCGATGGCGAAGGTGAGCGAGATGGTGCGGTTCACGTTGATGCCCATCAGCTCCGCCGCGCCCTTGTCCTCAGACACGGCGCGCATGGCCTTGCCCAGCTTGGTCCGCCCGGTGAACAGCGTCAGGCCGATCATGATCACAATGTTGCTGATGATGGTGAGGATGGTCTCACTTGAGATGACCAGCTCGCCCTCAAACAGCCGGATGGCGCCCACGCTGAACACGCTCGGGAAGCTCTTCGGGTTCGCGCCCCAGATGAGCAGCGCCGCGTTCTGCAGGAAATAGCTCACGCCTATGGCCGTGATGAGCACCGCCAGCGACGCCGCCTGCCTGAGTGGCCGGTAAGCCAGCCCCTCGATGACAATGCCCAGCGCGGTGCACGCGACCATCGCCAGCAGCACCGCCAGGATCGGCGGCAGGCTGAGATACGCCATGGCACAGAAGGCAATGTAGGCGCCCACCATGATGACGTCGCCATGGGCGAAATTCAGCATCTTTGCGATACCGTATACCATGGTGTAGCCCAGGGCGATGATGGCGTATACGCTGCCCAGGCTGATGCCGTTGATCAGGAATCGCAGGAATGCGACCATGTGTTCCAACTCCCTTATGAACAGATTCAAGGTAACCGGCGCCCCCGTCGCTGCGTCGGGCGGGCTGTCGTCGGTTACCTCGTTTCATTCTGCCGATCCGCCGCTCCGCTTTCGCGGAAGCGGCGGAAAAAACCGGAATGGATTATTCGCCGTAGGGCACGTAAGCGCCGCCCTTGATGACGTAGGCCGCGGGCAGCTTGCTGACGGCGCCGGTCTCGTCCCACTTCATGACGCCGGTCAGGCCGGTGTACTCCATCTCGGAGAACTGGGCGATCAGCAGCTCGCAGGCGTCCTCGAAGGAGGTGTTGCCGTCGATGCCGGCGTTCACGCTGGCCTGATACAGGGCGTAGATGGCGTCATAGGAGTCCGCGCCGAACTGGTTGGGTTCCACGCCGCCGGAGATCACCTTATACTTCTCGACGAAATTCACAACCTGCTCGTCGTCGCTGAAGGCGGAGAAGGGGGTCAGCAGGATGACATCCTCGGCCAGCGCGGGATCAAAGTTGTCCATGGCCAGGATGCCGTCCATGCCGTCCACGCCGAAGAACACGGGAGCGTACTCGATGTTCTTGGCGGTCTGCAGGATCATGGAAGCGGGGGTGTAGTAGATGGGCAGGAACACCAGGTCGGCGCCCTTGTCCTTCGCGTCGGCCACCTGCACGGAGAAGTCGGTGGTGTCGTCGTTGAAGGCGCTCTCGGAGACGATCTCCAGGCCGATTTCCTTCGCCTGGGCGATGAACGTCTTGTAGATGCCGGTGGAGTAGTCGTCCGCGTTGTTGTAGATCACGGCGATCTTGGTGCCCATGCCGTTCTCGGAAATCAGGTTCGCGGAAATGGTGCCCATCTGCGGATCCTGGAAGCACACCTGATACACGTTGTCCTTGTCGGCCACGACCAGGTCGCTGGAAGCGGAGGGCGTCAGCATGAACATGCGCTCCTCGTAAGCCACGGCGCCCACGGCCAGGCAGGGAGAGGTGGTGGTGTTGCCGTCGATCATCTGCGCGCCCGCCTCGATGACGGCGTTGTAGGCGTTGATGGCCTTTTCGGTATCGTGCTCGTCGTCCTCGAAGAGCAGCTCGATCTGCAGGCCGCCCTGCGCGTTGATTTCATCCGCAGCGACCTGAGCGCCGTAACGGCAGGCCAGGCCGTAATTGGCGGCAGGGCCGGTGAACGGACCGATGACCGCAATCTTGATGGTGTTCTCATCCGCAAGCGCGGCGGTGGAAAGGCCCGCCAGCAGGACGACGGCGAGGATCATGGCGATGATCGTCTTCATGGACTTCATAATACATTCCTCCCGATGTTTTTTCGATGCGTGCATATTTATATACGCGTATCAATAGAGAATACTATACGTTTTCACTCCGGCCATGTCAAGCCCCGCCGCCGCTTTTTTACATTTTCTTACGCTTTTTCACGCGCGGTTTGCCGGATATTGCCGGTCCAATTCTGCATTTTTCTGCATTTTATGCGCATGTTTGACGCCGCTTTGACGGCCGCCCCGTCCGGTTCCTTCGTTTGGTTTACCGCGGCAGAGCGTCAGCGCGGTCCGCGCAGCAGTTCGCTGAACACGGGCGGCATGGCGCTCTCGAAAACCATGCGCTCTCCCGTCATGGGATGCAGGAGGGAAAGATATGCCGAGTGCAGCGCGAAGCGGCCGGGCAGGCGCGCGTCCTCGCGGCCGTATAGGAAATCCCCCGCCACCGGCCAGCCCCGGCTGGCCAGGTGCACGCGGATCTGGTGGGTGCGCCCGGTTTCCAGCCGCAGGCGCAGCAGCGTATAGCCTCCGCCCGCCTCCACAGTCGCGTAATGCGTCACGGCGCTCTTGCCGTCCGGCCGCACCTCGCGCCGCACGGTGGCCCCGTCCGCCTTGCCGATGGGCGCGGAAATGACGCCCGCCGGCGGCTGCGCCTCCCCCTCGACCAGCGCCAGATATTCGCGCACGTAGGAGGCGGTGTGCAGCAGCCGCTGCATGCGCTGCTGGGCGTGGGCGTGTTTGGCCACGGCCATGAGTCCGCTGGTGCCCCTGTCCAGCCGGTTGACGGGGCGGAACACATAGTTCCCGTCCCGGTAGCGCCAGTGCAGGCGGCTCTCCAGGGAATCGACGGGCTTGTCCACCCCGCACATGCAGGAGAGCGGCGCGTCCTTGTCCACGATGAGGATGTCGTCGTCCTCATAGACGACGTTGACGGGCAGGTCGATGGCGGGAACGGCCGCGGGCGGCGCGTCCTCAAGGCGCACGGAAACCACCTGGCCCGCCCGCACGACGGCGTTGGCGTGCACGGGCACGCCGTCCAGCAACAGGGCATCCTTCTGCTTGATCGACGTGAACAGGTGGTGCGAAAGGCCCAGGCCGGCCCGCGCGACGCGCTTGATTTCGCGGCCGTCGTCTCCGGGCTGGGCGGTATAGCTTATTTCGCGCACGACCGGGCCTCCTTTCGCAGGCGGATGATGCTTAAGTGCGGCATACTTTGGGCGGAAGGCGTGGTCTCACCCCTCCGCCGCTTCATACCATTCGGCCTGGGCGGCCACCATCTGCGCGTAGGCGCCGCCCCGCGCCATGAGCTCGTGGTGGGTGCCGATGTCGTCGATTTTCCCGCCCTTCATCACCACGATGCGGTCCGCGATGCGCGCGGAGCCCATGCGATGGGTCACGATCACCGCCGTGCTGTTTTTCGACAGCGCGGCGAATTTTCTGTACACCCGCGTCTCTTCCAATGGATCGATGGCCGCTGTGGGCTCGTCCAGCACGATGAGCCCGTGGACGCGGTACAGTCCCCGGGCGATGGCCACCCGCTGCCATTGGCCGCCGGACAGGTCAACGCCGTCGAATTCGCGCGAGAGCATGGTCTCCTCCCCCTGCGGGAAGCAGGGGGAATCGGCAGGCAGATCGGCGTCGCTGAGCGGCGCAGCGGCGGAGCGCTTCTCGCCCGCCAGGTCGGACACGCGCACGTTCTCGCCCAGCGTCGTCTTGTACCGGGCGTATTTCTGGAACACGGCGGAGCTGTTTTTCACCGCGGCTGGCAGGCTGATCGCCCGCGTATCCTTCCCGCCGATGAGCACAGTCCCCTCCTCCGGCAGGTACAGCCCGGTGAGGAGCCTGGCCAGAGTGGTTTTGCCCGCGCCGTTCTCCCCCACGATGGCGATGGTCTCGCCGGGCCTGATGTCCAGGCTCACGCCCCGCACGGCCTCGTTTGCCGCGCCGGGATAGCGGAAGCGCACGTTTTCCAGCGTCACGCCCCGGCCGCCGTCGGCCTCGCCGGCATTCCCGGGGCGCTCGGGCATGTCCAGCACTTTGAACAGGTTGCCCGCCTTCGGTATGTTCGTGGCGATGGTCTCGCCGAAACCGATGAAGAACACGCAAATGCTCTGGTACACGCCCAGGAGCCCCGCGAACAGCGCGGCGAAGGCGGCCGTCTCGATGCGGCCCGCGCGCAGCTCGAACAGCATCACCAGCAGCATTCCGGCGAAGCCCGCCAGCGAGACGAGGTTCGCCGCCAGCGAGACGCCCGTGCTCTTCAGCGTCAGCGCGCGGTTGAGCCCGGCGTATTCCCTCAGGTGCTTCGAATAACGCTTATGGAAATAGCCGAACGCCCCCAGCACGCGGGTTTCCTTGAACGTCTCGCGGCTGGTCATGGCCTTTTCGCAGTAAGTGGTGGCGCGGCTGACAGGGGCTTCCTTCTCCTCCGTGTCGAAGCTCAGCTTCTGCAGGATCAGCTGCGAGCCGATCATGGGCAGGCAGGTCAGCGGCAGCAGGCAGGCCAGCAGCGCGCTCTTTCCCGCAAGCCACACGGAGAGCGCCACGAGATTCATGAGCGACCACATGCCGTCGTCAAAGATCAGCGAGCAGCTGCTGTTCAGCGCCTCCACGCCGTCCTGCGCCTTTTCCAGGGCGTCCAGCCGGCCGGTATCCTCGAAGCAAACCGGCTCCTTGCGGGCCATCGAACACATGAGCATGGCGTTCAGGTCGGCGTTGAGGCGTGTGTCGTAGGCGTCCCGCCAATAATAGCAGAAATGATGCGAAGCGTGCATGACGATGTAGACCAGCCCCAGAACCGCCGCGGACAGCACCACCGGCGCCAGCGTGTTCTCCTGCGCGGCCCGGGCAATGTTCGCGATGAAGCCTTCCAGCGCGGGCACGGCGAGGGCCTCCATGACGCCCGGCAGCACACACGCGCCCAGCGTGACGAGCGCCAGCGCCCTGCCGCGCTTCATCCTCAGCCGCAGGTTCAGCGCCAGCGCACGCCGGAGCGTGACGAGCGCGTTCGCCGGTTTATTCTTTTCGCTCACTGATACCAGCTCCTTTGCGCCTCGAACATCCCGGCATAGAGGCCCTTTTTCGCCAGCAGTTCGGCCTGCGAGCCCTCCTCGGCCACGCGGCCGCCGTCGATCACGAAAATTTTGTCCGCCAGGGTGGTGGAGCCCAGCCGGTGGCTGATGAATATCGTCGTCACGCCGCGGCTCAGCTCGCCGAAACGCCCATAGAACTCGCTTTCACTCACGGGATCAAGCGCGGCGGTGGGCTCGTCCAGGATGCGCAGCGGCGCGCCGCTCACCAGCGCCCGCGCGATGGCCAGCCGCTGCCACTCGCCGCCGGAGAGATCCTGCCCGCCCTCGTAGATCTTGCCGAGCGGCGTGTCGAGGCCTTTCGGCAGGTTTTTGACGGTCGCCTCCAAGCCGGCGGCCCGCAGGGCTTCCTCCAGTTTCAATTCCCGTTCGGAGATGCCCAGGGCGATCGAATCCCGCACGGGCACCTGATAGCGCGCGAAATCCTGAAACACCGGCGCCGCCAGCGATTTGAGCTGCGCGGGCGCATAGGTCCGTATATCCCGGCCGTTCAGCAGGATCTCGCCTCCAAAGCCGTCGTACAGCCCGGTGATGAGCTTGATCATTGTGGTTTTGCCCGCGCCGTTCACGCCCACAAAGGCGTAATGCTTTCCCTTTTCCAGGGTGAGGGAGAAATCGTCCAGAATTTTCCGCTCCGTGCCCGGATAAGCGAAGGACACATGTCTGAATTCCAGCGACTCAAAGGGCAGCGGCGGTTCGGCAGGCGGCTCCAGCGCGCCGTCCTGCTCGGGCAGCCCGGAAAAGCCGGTGAGGTCTTTGGCGTATTCCTGGCCTTCTCCGATGCAGCGCATGCAGTAGTTGAGCCCGCCCATCCGCTCGCTCATGCGCAGCACCTCGCGCACCACGGCGACGGCCGTGCCCACGCTGATCGCGCCGCGCACGGCGGGTACGGCCAGCACCACCGCCGTGGCGGCCATGATCACCGAGAACATGGCGTTCATGCCGCCCGATACGATCTGGTTGCGGCGCGAGACTTTGAAATAGCGCGCGTAAGCGGGTTCTACTTCGTCCCTGAACCGCGACGCCACGGCGTCGCCATAGCCGAACAGCGCGCGCTCCTCGGCGCATTCGCGGCTCAGGTCCATGCGCTTGAGTTCGTCCATGCGGCGCCTGTCACGCTCGATCTTCGCCTTTTCGGCGTAGGCCCTCCCGCCCAGCTTCAGGGAGACGGCCATCGCCGGCGCGGTGAGCGCCGCGATGAGGATCGCCGCCCACCACACGTGCGCGGCCACCAGCGCGAGCACGCCGAACAGGCCCACCAGAATCTGCAGAAGATAGATCACGCCGTCCAGGATGTCGAACATCTTCTCGTGGGGCTTGTCGGTCATGCGGCTGATGAGGTCCCAGGTCTTGCCGTCCTCCACGAGGCGATACTCCAGCGCCGCCGCCTTGGCCGCGATGGCCGGGCGGTAAAAGAGGAGCAGGCTGCGCTTTACGCTCTGGCCCGCGTAATTGTCGATCTCCCATCGGGAGAAATCCGCCGCCTGCACGGCGAAGGCGGCCAGCAGGGGCAGGATCATATCCGCCATGGTCTTCGCGCCGGCAGCCAGGCCCAGCGCCGAATCGATGAACCAGGCCGTGGCCACGGCGCTGACGAGCGGAATCACGCCGATGAGCACATTGGCCAGAAGCGACGCGCCCATGGCCCACGGCGCGATGGATACAAGCATGGGCAGCAGGTTCCACACGGTATATGTCTTCGCCCTGAGTTTCATGCGCGCGGATTCCTTTCGTTTCAGTTTATCGCATTTAGACTATTATACATGACGGGCCGCCGTTTTCCAAGCGCCAGTTCAGGTGACAAAAAAGGTTGAACCCGCCGGCAGAGGCCATTCCGTCATGTCCCCTTCCCCTGGTCCGGCTTCCCCTCTTTCAGAACGATCACCGCGCCGGGATCGAATTTGCGCGACAACGTGTGCGCGGCCTTCCGGTTGGCGACCGTGTCGAAGATGATTGAAAAATCATAGTCTGGCGGATACAGCTGATCCGCCGGCACGAGCAGTTTCAGGCGATTGTGGCGCACCGTCATCTTCCGGCCCTGTATCTGGATCACCACATTGCCGTCGTCGTCCGCGGGCCGATAAACGATCGCGGTTTTCTTTTCCGGCAGCAGCGCCACGCTGTCCCCCATGCGGAACCGCTCAAAACCGCCCGCCGGCTTCACCGCCAGGCGCTGCAAACGGCTGGCGGGAAGGTGCATCTGCCGCCGCTTCTGCTCCGGCTTCGCGCCGGGGCCATGATCCGCCACCTGCCTTGCCCGCGCTAACAGCCCTTCGTCCATGCCGAGCCGGCGGGCAATTTCTATCGCGCAGCTTTCGCCGCTCTTTCCCAGCTCCAGCCGGTAGAGCGGCATCAGGGACGCCCGGTCGAAGGCCATCCGCGCCGAAATCACGTGTTCCGTCTGCTCCGCCCATTGCTTGATCTGCGGATCGTGCGTTGTCACCATGAAGAAGCACCCGCGCCTGAGCAGCTCCTCCAGGATCGCCGCGGCCAGCCCCGAGCCCTCCGCCGGATCCGTCCCGCTGCCCGGCTCGTCCAGCAGGACCAGGCTGTCCCTGCTGCAATCCCGCAGGATGCGGATCACATTGGTCATGTGGCCGGAGAAAGTGGACAGGCTCTGGGTGATGCTCTGGCTGTCCCCGATGTCGCACAGAACGCCGTCCATCATGCCGATCACGGTGCCCTCGCCGCAGGGGACGTGCAGGCCGCTCTGCGCCATCAGGGTCAGCAGGCCCACGGTTTTCAGGCACACCGTTTTCCCGCCCGTGTTGGGTCCGGTCACGGCAACGCCCGAATCCGGCAGGGACAGGTCCAAATTGAGCGGCACGCAGGCCGATGGATCAAGCAGCGGATGCCGGGCCTCCACCAGGCGGATCCTGCGCTCCGCGGTCAGCTCCGCCGGGCGCGCGCCCATTTCATCGCTGAGTTTTGCCCGGGCAAACAGCGCGTCCAGGTCCGTCATCGCGCGGATGGCGTCCCGCAGCGGCCCTTCCTCGGAAGCGACCCGGTCGCTGAGCAGCCAGAGAATCCGCCTTTCCTCCGAGTCAATGTCGATCAGCAGCCCTTCCAGCGTCCGCCGCAAAGCGCTCACCGCCGCAGGCTCCATAAACACGGTGTTTCCCTTGGCGGACGAATCGACCGCGCGGCCGGGAAAGATGCCCTGGAAGCGCTTCTGCACGGGCACCACATAGCATCCGCCGCGCTGCGTGATATAGCTGTCCGCCAGCTCCTGCCTGTGACGCGAGAGAACCTGATTCAGCTTTTCGCGGATTTCATGCTCCGCGCGCTCGCGCTGGCGGCGCAGGTCCCGCAGGGCCGGGGAGGCGTCGTCAAGGATCGCGTCCTCGCGGATTGACCGCTCGATCTCGTCTTCCAGGGCGTTCAGATCGGGCAGCGCCGTCTGCCAGGAGGCAATACCGGCGTTGTAGGCCTGCGCACCCTGCAGATAACGGCGCATCCGGCGAACCGCCACGCAGAAGCGCGCTGTCGCGGTGAGCTGAGCCGGCAGCAGCATGCCGCCCCGAAGGGCCTCCGCCAGGCTGCCCGCCGGGCCGTCCGTTTCCGCCAGCGGCGGAGCGCCGGCGTTTTTCATCACGAAAAGCGCGGCGGTGGTTTCATCCATGCGGGCTTTGCAGAGCCCTTCGTTCATGATGGGCGCCGTGGCGGCCAGCGCCTGGCGCGCCGCCTGGGAAACGGCATGCTCCTGCAGGCGGGCGATGATCTGATCAAAGCCGAGCGTAACCATATCCTGTGTCATGTTGATCCCTCTCATCCGGATTTGATATCGACATGAACAGGGATCGGGGAATGCGGCGCGAAAACGGGCAAACAAAAACAGCGCCCGGCATCGTTCAGCACCGCGCAATGGCATCACGAAACAAGCGGTCATGTCACCGCTTCTTCTGATCAACCATTTTCCCCGTTACTGAACCGATTCCAAACACTGCCTCCACAGCATTGCCCGCTCTCGTCGGGATCGCTGTCAGTGTCATTTTAGCACCGCCATGATAATCTGTCAATACGAAACCCGCGGCGCGCCCTTCCGCCCCGGGAGCGGCATTTTCCCCATCACGCCTTTTCTTTACATTCCCGTGATTGCAGCCCCGGCCCGGCGGTGCTATCGTGTTTATCAAATAAAATAATGCGATTGCGAGGTTGATTCAAGTGGCAGGACTTACCATGGACAAGCTGCAGGCGCTGTGCAAGAACCGCGGCTTCATCTTCGCGGGCTCCGAGATTTACGGCGGCCTCTCCAACACCTGGGACTACGGCCCGCTGGGCGTCGAGTATAAGAACAACATCAAAAAGGCCTGGTGGCGCAAATTCGTGCAGGAAAACCCCTACAACACCGGGCTGGACTGCGCCATCCTCATGAACCGCGAGGTGTGGGTAGCCTCCGGCCACGTGGGCGGCTTCAACGACCCGCTGATGGACTGCAAGGCCTGCAAGGCCCGCTTCCGCGCCGATAAGCTCATTGAGGATTTCACAAGGGGCGCCGAAACCGGCGACGGCTGGACCAACGCCCAGTTGGAGGCCTACATCGCCGAACACGACATCGTATGCCCCGTATGCGGCAAGAAGGATTTCACCGGCATCCGCCAGTTCAACCTGATGTTCAAAACCCACCAGGGCGTGAACGAGGATTCCGCCACCGAAATCTACCTGCGCCCCGAAACCGCCCAGGGCATCTTCGTCAACTTCCTGAACACCATGCGCACCACCCGCAAGAAGCTGCCCGCCGGCATCTGCCAGATCGGCAAGTCCTTCCGCAATGAAATCACCCCCGGCAACTTCATCTTCCGCGTGCGCGAGTTCGAGCAGATGGAGCTGGAGTTCTTCTGCAAGCCCGGCGAGGATCTGCAGTGGTTTGAATACTGGCGTTCCTTCTGCCGCGACTGGCTGCTGAGCCTGGGCATGAAGAGCGAGAACCTGCGCCTCAGGGACCACGAAAAGGACAAGCTGGCCTTCTATTCCAAGGCCACCACGGACTTTGAATACCTGTTCCCCTTCGGCTGGGGCGAGCTGTGGGGCGTGGCCGACCGCACGGACTACGACCTCAAGCAGCACAGCGAGCACTCCGGCAAGAGCCTGGAGTACATGGATCCGGTGACCAACGAGAAGTTCATCCCCTATTGCGTGGAGCCCTCCGTGGGCGTGGACCGGCTGGTGCTCTCCTTCCTGTGCGACGCCTACGACGAGGAGGAGCTGGAGGGCGGCGACAGCCGCGTGGTGCTGCACCTGCATCCGGCGCTGGCGCCCTTCAAGGCCGCCGTCATGCCGCTGCAGAAGAACAAGCTGGGCGACAAGGCGAAGGAGATCTACGCCATGCTGGCCA
Source organism: Clostridiales bacterium Firm_10 (assembly GCA_001603025.1). Lineage (GTDB taxonomy): Bacteria > Bacillota > Clostridia > Christensenellales > Aristaeellaceae > Firm-10. The sequence continues at coordinate 13,430 of LVAP01000104.1, forward strand.
GGCGCTTCATGGTGGATTACGACGAGACCGGCTCCATCGGCAAGCGCTACCGCCGCCAGGACGAGATCGGCACGCCGTTCTGCATCTGCGTGGACTTCGATACCGAGCCCACCGGCAACGTGACCGTGCGCCATCGCGACAGCATGCAGCAGGACGTGGTGGCCATCGACAACCTGGTCAGCTATATCGAGGAGAGAATCGACTTCTGACAATGATTGAGCGCGCCCTGTCGATCGGACAGGGCGCGCTGTTCATAAGGGAGGCATCGCAATGGACATCAACAAGCCCCTCATTCTGGGCGCGGCGTATCATGGCAACCGCATGCCGCACCACGCCAGGGAGGACATGCGCGACATGATGCGAAACGGCATGGACCTGGTGGTCCACATGCTCTCGCACACCGACTGGGACAGGCACCTCAAAAAGATGAAGGAGATCATCGACATCTCCACCGAGGCCGGGCTGGAGAGCTGGGTGGACAACTGGGGACTCGGAGGCCCGCCCGGCGATATATCCCACTTTCTGGCCTATCACCCGGAGGCCCACCAGTACTACTCCAACGGCGACATGGATCCCGTGCGCGCCTGCCTCAACAGCGAGGCCTTCCGCGGCTGGATGCACGAATGGATCGACGCCGTCGAATTCATCGGCGGGCGCACCATTTTCTGGGACGAGCCGCACCT
>LVAP01000105.1 GCA_001603025.1 Clostridiales bacterium Firm_10
CCCTGGACTTCTGCGGCCGCATCGAGATCGACGCCCGGAAGCTGGGCGAGCCGCGCCTGCTGACGCCCACGCAGATCACCATGGACAGCTCCAAGGCCCATCCGCCGCTGGACGCCTTTGTCGCGCGGCAGGTATCCAGCGAGGAATGCGCCGCCCGCCGCGACATGTGCACGCTCATTCACCGCGCCTACGACCAGCGCCTGTTCAACAGCACGCAGGGCACGTTCTCCCAGCGCCTGTCAGACGGCTCCTTCCTCATCACGCCTTACCAGAAGGACCGCAAATACCTGGAACCCGAGGACCTCGTGCGCATCAAGAACGGCATGTGCGAGTCCGGCAAGACGCCCAGCCGTTCAGCGCTGCTGCACAAGGCCATCTATGAGCGCCATCCGGAGATCGGCTCGGTCATCATCGCCCATCCGCCGGCCATCATGGCCTTCGCCTGCACCGACGCCACCTTCGACTCCCGCACCATTCCGGAGAGCTACATCAACCTGCGCGACGTGAAGCGCCTGCCCTATGCCGCCAGCTCGCTGGACCTGGAGGGCACGGCCAACGTCCTGTGCGAAACCACGCCGGTGATCATCGTGGATAACCAGTGCGTCATCGTGGCCGGCACAACGCTGCTCAACGCCTTCGACCGCCTGGAGGTGCTGGACTACAGCGCCAAGGCCATCATCGCCGCCCGCGACATCGGCCCGCTGGTGATGATCAGCCCCGAGCAGGTGAAGGACATCGAAGTGGCGTTCAACCTGTAATCAAAAACAAACCGGCCTCCGCCGCAACGCGGCGGAGGTCTTCTGCCGGAACGCTCATTTATTCAGCAGTCGGACCTTTCCCCGCTCCGCGTCCCGGACGGCGGCTTCCCCGGTCATGCCCCATTCCTCCCTGAGGTTCTCCAGGATGCGGTCGTAGGCGGCGGCCGCTTTTTTGTTTTCCCCCATGATTTCACAGATCATGGCGATGCCCTCCAGCGCGTCGATGCTCCTTTGGGGCCTGTTCCTCCGGCGCCTTGCGGGAACGATCGTAACAGTTTTCCTTCAAAAGATCAATAACGCGGTTTTCCAGCCCGTTCAACAGGTGGTTGAGCTCATATTTTTTCTCCCGCGCTCTGTACATTTCCATCGTCATCCGCTATAATAGGGCTGGCAATACTGCGAAAGGATGGAGTTCACCATGGATAAGCTCAGAATCGGCATCATCGGCACCGGCGGCATCGCGCACAATCACATGCGCTCCTACCTGCAAATGGACGACGTGGAGATCGTCGGCGCGTCCGATATCGTGCCCGGCAAGGCCCGCGCCTTCCTGGACGAGTTCGGCCTCACCGCCGTGCCCGCCTTCGAGGACAACGACAAGCTGCTGGCTCTGAAGCCGGATGGCGTCTCCGTGTGCACTTATAACACCCAGCACCACACCTGCGCCTGCGCCGCCATGCGGGCCGGCGTCAACGTGCTGTGCGAGAAGCCGATGTCCGTCACGCTGGACCAGGCCGTGCAGATGGCAAAATGCCAGAAGGAAACCGGCAAGATCCTCACCATCGGCTTCCAGCCCCGCTACGGCGAAAACATGAAAATGATCAAGCACCTGGTGCGCTCCGGCGAGCTGGGCCACATCTACTACATCCAGACCGGGGGCGGCCGCCGCCGCGGCATCCCGGGCCGCACCTTCGTGCAGAAGGATCTGGCCGGCGTGGGCTGCCTGGCCGACATCGGCTGCTACGGCCTGGATATGGCGCTGAACGCCGTGGGCTACCGCAAGCCCGTCACCGTGTCCGCCTACGCTTCGGATTACTTCGGCAAGAATCCGAAGTACTACGATCCCGTGAAGGGCGGCGGCGAGTTCTCCGTGGACGACTTCACCTGCGCCCTCATCCGCTTTGAGGATGGACTGGTGATGGACTTCCGCATGAGCTGGGCCATGCACATGGACACCATGGGCGATACCCTGTTCCTGGGCACCGAGGCGGGCCTGAAGGTCAAATCCCCCAACCCGGAAGTCAACTGGGGCGGCGCGTGGGACGGCGGCGTCGGCGATATCTACATGTACCGCGATATCGACGGCAACCAGGTGGAAGTGAAGATTCCCAAGAAGAACGAGGACAACAAAAAGAGCTTCTTCTTCCTCAAATGCCGCGATTTCGTGGACGCCATCCGCACAAACGGGCCTTCCCCCATCCCGTGGCAGGAGATCATCTATAACCAGGCCATCATCGACGGCATCATCCGCTCCAGCGAGCAGAAGCGCGAGGTGGAGGTCATCATTCCCGAAATCTGACAGCTCATTCGATACCGCTTCAGGCGTCCGGCGCGGTCCGGGCGCCTGTTTTTTAGCTTGAGCCGTCTCACAGGGCCGGGCCGCGCTCTGCCTGGCACTCCTTTCTTTCCAATGCGGCAGCCTCCATTTTTAACGAAGCCGTGCGGACAGGGCCGGCATTTCCGTGTATAATAAAATATTGTGAAAGAAAAGCGGGGAGGATTCGAGCCATGCGTTGATACCATCTCGGTTTACCGGAAAACACCATTTTCACGGCTCAAGCCGACAAGGAGGAAACCCAAATGCATCCTGAGCTCAAAGCGGAGGTCCAGCGCAGGCGTACCTTCGCCATCATATCTCACCCCGACGCCGGCAAGACGACGCTCACCGAAAAGCTGCTGCTGTACGGCGGCGCCATCCGCCAGGCCGGATCGGTCAAGGCCCGCAAGGCCGCTCGCCACGCCACCTCGGACTGGATGGAAATCGAAAAGCAGCGCGGCATTTCCGTCACCTCGTCCGCCATGCAGTTTGACTTCAACGGCTACCGCATCAATATCCTCGACACGCCCGGCCACCAGGATTTCTCCGAGGACACCTACCGCACCCTCGTGGCGGCGGACAGCGCCGTCATGCTGATTGACTGCGCGAAGGGCGTCGAGGAGCAGACCATCAAGCTGTTCAAGGTGTGCCGGCTGCGCTCGATCCCGATCTTCACCTTCGTCAACAAGATGGACCGCGCGGGACGCGATCCCTTCGAGCTGATGGAGGAGCTGGAAAGCGTGCTGGGCATCCGCTCATGCCCGGTCAACTGGCCCATCGGCACCAACGGCGATTTCAAGGGCGTTTACCACCGAGACACCAAATGCGTCGAGCTGTACCGCGGCGGCGACCATGGCCAGCGGCAGGTGCAGGTGACATCCATCGCCATCGACGATCCGGCGCTTCCCGAAACGCTGGGCAAAAGCTATTACGACAAGCTGGTGGAGGACATGGAGCTCCTGGACGTGGCGGGCGATCCGTTCGACCTCGATAAGATCCTCTCCGGCCAGCTGACCCCCATGTTCTTCGGCAGCGCTTCCAACAACTTCGGCGTGGAGCCCTTCCTCTACCGCTTCCTCGAATACACCAAATCCCCCACCGCGCGCGTGAGCGACAAGGGCGAAATCGCGCCGGACGACGAAAAATTCACCGGCTTCATCTTCAAGATTCAGGCCAACATGAATCCCGCCCACCGCGACCGGCTGGCCTTCATGCGCATCTGCTCCGGCGTGTTCGAGAAGGGCATGACCGTGTGGCATTCCTCAACGAACAGCCGCATCAAGCTGGCCCAGCCCCAGCAGTTCATGGCGCAGGAGCACGAAAGCGTGGACGTGGCTTACGCGGGCGACATCATCGGCCTGTTCGACCCCGGCATCTTCCGCCTGGGCGACACCGTGTGCTCCGGCGAACCCGTGCGCTATTCCGGCATTCCGCTGTTCGCGCCCGAATACTTCGCCCGCATCAGTCCGGTGGACAGCATGAAGCGCAAGCAGTTCCTGAAGGGCATCAACCAGCTCTCCCAGGAGGGCGCCATACAGACCTTCAAGCGCCCGCATATCGGCCGCGAGGAAATGATTGCCGGCGTCGTCGGCGTGCTGCAGATGGACGTGCTGGAATACCGCCTCAAAGTGGAATACGGCGTGGAGGTGATCCGCGAGCCGCTGCCCTTCCGCTTCGTGCGCTGGGTGGCGCAGACGCCCAAGCCCATCGACCGCCTGCGCCTCACCTCCACCACCGCCCCGGCCATCGACCGCGTGGGCCGCGAGGTGCTGCTGTTCGAGAACGAATGGAGCATCCGCCTGGCCCAGGAGAACAACGAGGGCCTGACGCTGGCCGAAACCGCCGACCGCACGGAAGCGGACATCATGGAATAATCGCAAACAGATTGAACGGGATTCGATTATACGACTATGAGGCTCGGGGCCGCTGCTCCGATCTGATAAAGGCAGCCAGAGGGCGTCATGTCCGGCCGCAGGCTGCCTTTTCCTTATCGCATGCGGGATTGGCCGTGCATCGCAGATGCACAAATCCTGCTTTCCGGCCTTGCCAAACGCAGTTTGTCAAGGCCATGAACGGCAGCCCTCCCGGCGGGAGAGGCTGCCGCTTTAATGCTGATTCCTAATTGTTTTCAAGCCGCATCATCTGGGTTTTCTTTTCGAGCTCGGCGATGAGGGCGTCCGGGTCGATGCCGTTCTCAGCCGCCGGGAGGGTGACGGAATAGGTGTCGATCGCTTCCAGTTCGCCCCCCACCTCCAGCATCACGTCGTCGTCGTGGGCGCGATACCAGTCCAGCGAGTCCTGCGAGATGATCCAGTAATAGTTGTCCATCTTCGCCTGGAAATCCAGCGAGTTGGCCAGGTCGGCCTCAGCGGCGCGGTCTCCCGCGTCCACGCGGGCCTGCTGGCTCTCGATCTGCCTCTGAATACTCTCCACCGCCCGCTGGTAGCCGGCTTCGTCCCGCTCCGGCTCGCCATAATCCGGACAGAGCATGGCGCGCTCAGGGTGGCTGACATAGCCCACCGCCTCCTCCAGCAGCGCCGTGGCCTCCGCCTTGTGGCGGCTTGCCGGATTCACGATGGCCACCGAACACATCACCGGCAGCACGACCGGACTCTCCGCGCTGAGGGACAGGCGCAGGGGATAACCGCGCTGGAATTGTTCAAAGACCGATCCGTCGATGTCCACGCTGTCGTAGCCGTTGACGAGGGGATTGCCCTCCCAGCTGGATTCCAGCGCCTGGGCATCCTCGATGAGGCCCTCGAAATCCACGTCGGCCAGCGCCTGCAGCGCGGCGCGCAGCTCGGGGCTCTCCCAGGATGCCTGGCGGCCCGCCTGGATTTCCAGCTGGTAATCCTTCAGCAGGCGTCCGAGGAGGGGATGCCGCGCGTTGAGCAGATCGGTCCCGGAGCCCACCACGGGCGCCTTCCCGTTGCCCTTCAGGCTGTTCATGAAGGCAAGGAAGTCCGGCCAGTTGGTGGGCACGTCATCCATCGTGAGGCCCAGCGCCTCCAGGCCGGCCGGGTTCACGGACAGGCCCATGGCCTGCGCGCTCAGCGGCACGCCCACGACCTTGCCGTCGCGCATGAACGCCTCGCGCAGCGCGGGATACATGCTTCCCACGTAATCCGACAGCGCGTCGCTTTCCAGCTCCAGCGCGTAGCCGCGCCCGAGGACGTCCATGAGGGCTGTTTCCTGCCCGTAGAGGGTGTGCATCACGAAGATGTCCGTGTCCTCCGAGCGCGTGAGCAGCTGCTCGACGATCTGGCTGGCCTGCACCTTGGCCACGGTCACGTTCGGGTGGCTGCGGTCGAAGGTGAGCATGGCCTCGTCAAGCGCCTCGGCCCAGAAGTCCTGCCCCACGATGAGCTCCACGGTCTCGCTGGCCGGACGGTTCAGCACCTGGCGGACCGCCACGCCCTCGTAGCCGCCCACCGCGTAAGCGCCGCAGTTAAGGACCACCGAGCACGCGCCGCGGTACTGCTGGGTGCTGATGGGCACCGGGGCGATGCGCTCCGTTTCGCCGGAGGCAAGATCCAGCGCCGTGAGATAGCCGTTGTTCACAAACAGGAGGCGCTCGCCGCCCGGCTCCAGCGCGACGCCGCTCAGCTCGCTGTCTGTCGGCGTGGCGTAACGGCCCAGCTCCGTCATGCTGCCGGACGGAACGTCCACCTGGTAAAACACGTATTCCGTGCCGTCGCTCCACTCCTCCCCTACCGCCAGCAGGCCGCCGTCAAAGGGGCATACCTGCCAGCATTGCAGGCTCGTCGTCGCGGCGCGGCTGCCGTCCAGCGGGATGAAGCACAATCCATCATACCTGGCGGCGCACAGCACGTCGTTCACCACGCAGCAGCTCTCAACCTCCACATAGCCGTCGCTTTCCACCGCTTCCCAGTCGATGGAACCCACGGACTCGAAGCTTGCCTCGCCCTGTTCGTTCAGGGCCAAGCGGCACAGCCAGGCTCCGGTCATCCCGCGGCCGTTCGACGTGTTCACCAGGGCGTATACCTCGTCGTTCCACCCGAACCACGCGAACACGCCGCGATAAACCGTCTCCCTGCTCTCCGCGTCGTAAACGCCCTGCCGGATCTCCCGCCATTCGGCGGAGTAGGGATGCGGCGTCATTTCACCCGTTGCGGCATCATATTCATAGACGCCCTCTCCACCGTACATCCAGATGGTGTCGCCCACCGCACAGATGGAATTCACGTAGTCGCCAAAGCCGTCCAGCCCCTCCCGGGCCACCAGCGCGTCCTCTGCGGCCAGCGCGGCGGCGGGAATTAACAGCGCAACAGCCAGGGCCAGCAGCGCAATCAGCCTGCATATCCGTTTCATTTTCACATGCCTCCTTTACGGTTCCCTATCAGATAGATACCGCAGGAGCGCCATACGTTTCACTTTGCGCCTTGTTTTGGCATTTTTTAACAGAAACAGAATGGTTTTGCCACAGGTCAGGCAACGACGGCAGCCAAAGCGGCGGGGCCGGCTGTTGCCGGGCCCCGCCGCGCGCGTTACAGGCGATGGACGGACATCGTCGCAACGACGTCTGATCCGGATCCTGCGCCGATGTCGATGGGCGCTTCGCTGACCAGCTTCAGCTCGGCGTCCTCTT
>LVAP01000106.1 GCA_001603025.1 Clostridiales bacterium Firm_10
GCCGGGATCGACCGCTTTCAGGAGCGGTCCCGGCAGCACGGCGGCAGGCGCCGTGTTGACGATGAGCCGGAATCGCGGCAGCTCGTCTCTGAGTTCATCCATCCGGCAAGCCGCCATGCCGGCCTTCTCCGCCTGTGCCAGCGATTCCAGACGGCGCGCCGCCACGGCAACCCCGGCGCCCAGCGCCGCGAGCAGTTCCGCCAGCCGCTTCCCGATGCGCCCATACCCGATGACCAGCGCGGCCGCGCGCTCGATGGAAAACGGCACCGCGGACATGGCCGCGTGGAGCGCGCCTTCAGCCGTCAGGCGGGCGTTCTGCGCCACGTAATCCTCGTCATCCGACAGGCAGAGGTGGGCGGGCAGACCATCCGGCGCGCCGGTGTCGTCCGGCATGATCCACAGGGCATCCGGCCGTGTGTACGCGAGCACGCTCTCGAACGACAGCCTTTCAGCGGCGAACGGACCGGGAAACGCCGTCCGCCACGGATTGGGCGTGAGCACGGCGTCCGCCCCGCGCAGGGCAGCCCTGTCGGCCTGCGGGAGCGGCAGCCAGCTCTTTTCCAGCCCCAGTGAAGACACATGAAGCCCGCGCTGCGCCGCAATGTGCGCTGCCCAGGCAAAACGCAGGTCGCCGCCTGCGAACAGCAGATTCATGAAATCACCCCCGGGACATGATATGCCGTGAAGCGGGGGCGTGACAGTGGGCGGAAACGCCGAACGCGGCAGCCGCGCGGGCATGAAACAGCCCCGGAAGGGAGCATTTCCTTCCGGGGCTGAATGAGCGGTTCTGTCACGCCTCGTAATAGGCTTTCACGTCCCGAAGAAGCGCAGGGCCGTCGCTCTTCGTCACCTCGACGGTGATGCGGGCTGTGCGCATGGTCGGGAAAACACAGATGGCCTTGTGGCCAATGGTCGCGCCTCTGCAGAGGCACAGCTTCTGGCCGCAGTAATGCGGCAGGTTGGCATAAACGGCGTACTCCCGCACCGCTTCGCCTTCGGAAAGGTCTTCCATGATCACCACGCGGTTCACCAGCGCCGGCTCGGCCTCCCCGCCTCCGCGCTCAGGCGTGAAGCCCGGGATCTGGATACGCCATTCGCGCTCGGACACCTGCTCCATCGGGCCGAAGGCCGTGACGGGCGCGCCGTAACGCGCCTTCAGCCGCCGGCCGAACTCGGCGAGCACGCGCGCGTCCGGCTCTGGCAGCAGGCCGTGGCGGTTCGGGCCGATGTTCAGCAGGAAATTCGCCCCGCGGCCCACGCTCATCTCATAGATGCCCATGAGCTCATCCGGCGTCTTCAGCGTGTCCTCGTTCAGCTCGCAGTCGAACCAGGTGCTGCGCATTTTGAAATCGCATTCGGCGGGCAGGAATTTCGCCGTCCCCAGCTTTTCCTTCTCCGTGGTCAATTCGGAGAAATCCACGTCCGCCACCAGGTACGGATTGGGCATGGGCGCGTAACCGTCCTCGTTGCCCACCCAGCGGGTATTGGGATCCCACATGTTGAAGATCAGGATGTCCGGCTGCATGCCGCGAATGGCCTTCACGATCCGCTCCCGGTCGTACTGGTGGTTTTCCGAACCGCAGCCGTCGAACCACAGGTAGTCTATCCTGCCGTAACCGGTGAGCAGCTCGCCGATCTGGTTGATGAAGTAGTCGTCGTATTCCCTGTCCTCCCGGAAGCTGATGCTGCCGCCCCACTGAGCGGGCGAGTAATACAGGCCAACCTTGAGGCCGTACGTCCGGCAGGCGTCCACGAACTCGCGCACCACGTCGCCTTTTCCGCCCTTCCAGGGGGTGTTGGCCACGGAATAATCGGTATATTTTGAAGGCCAGTTGGCAAAGCCGTCGTGATGCTTGCACACCAGAATGGCGTATGACGCGCCGGCCTCCTTCGCCGCGCGGATCCACTGGCCGCAGTCCAGCCTGTCGGGATTGAAAGCCTCCGCCGGCATAGGCCGGTTGTCCCAGTCCTTATGTCCCAGAAAAAAGCTGCGGATGCCGAAGTGGAAAAACACGCCGAACTCCCAGTCCATGAAGGCCAGCTGCCCGGCTGTGGGTTTGATCCGCGGAAGATTCCGCATGTCGCGTCCTCCTCTCCCTTGCCGTCAGCGGCTTCCCTTGTCGTAGGGCACGCCGCTGGCGCGAGGCGCCTGCGACTTCCGGCTGGTGAAGGCCAGCACGATCAGCGTGGCGATATAGGGAACCATCTTGTAGATATCGCTGGGAATCGGCATGTCCTTGAGCAGCGGAAGACCCGAGTAGCTGGCCGCGATGGTCTTCATCAGGCCGAAGAAGAACGCCGCGAACAGGATGCGCAGGGGCTTCCACTGGCCGAAGATCAGCACCGCCAGGGCCAGGAAACCGTAGCCGGCCACGGTGGCGTTGAAGTTTGTGGAGGTGGGCACCACGAACACCAGGCCGCCCAGCCCGGCCAGCGCGCCGGAAATCATCACGCCCGCGTAGCGGATCTTATACACGTTGACGCCCACGCTGTCTGCCGCCTGAGGATGCTCGCCGCAGGCGCGCAGGCGCAGGCCAAAGCGCGTCTTGTAGAGCATAAACGCTGCGACCGCCAGGATCGCGAGGCCCAGGTAGGTAGTGATGTAGGTATTCTTGAACAGCAGGTCGCCCAGCACCGGGATCCGGCTCAGCAGCGGCACCTCGCGGATGCGGAAGGTGTTGTTGAAGTTGATCTGCTGGACGCCGTTGGCCTGCAGCGTACGCGCCATGTAGATGGCCACGGCCGGGGCGATCATGTTCAGGGCCGTGCCGGAAATGGTCTGATCGGCGCGCATGTTAATGGCCGCATAGGCGTGCAGCAGCGAGAACACCATGCCGCTGGCCGCCGCCACCAGAATGGCGAGGATCAGCAGCAGGTTGCCGCTCATGATGTCCTGCATGCGGTTGATGAAGAAAATGGAGCAGAACGCGCCCATGACCATGATGCCTTCGAGGGCGATGTTGACCACGCCGCTGCGTTCGGAGAACATGCCGCCCAACGCCACGATCAGAAGCGGGATGGAGAACAGCAGCATCTGCTGGAACAGAAAGTAGATCGTACTCATCGCTCATTCCCCTTTCCCTGCACGGCTTTGGCTTCGCGCCGGCGGGCCAGCGCGGCGATCACGTTGCGCACGATCAGGCTGAACGCGGCAAAGTAGATGATCGCGCCGATGATGATGTCAATGATTTCGGGCATATAATTCAGCTTCTGCAGGTAATAGCCGCCCTGATTGAGATGAGCTATAAAAATACCGGAAAACACAATGCCAATAGGGTTCGATAATCCTAATAGTGCTACCGGGATGCCGTTGAACCCTTGTGTCGCAAGCACCTCGATGACATCGATATGCAGCCCATCCGACTTAGCCAGATACATAACTGCACCGGCAGCGCCGCTCAGCATGCCAGCGATAACCATGCTCATCAGCACGGAGCGCTTCTCGTTGATGCCGGCAAAGCGGCTGGCATCACGATTGTAGCCGCACGCCTTCAATTCATAGCCAAATGTCGTCTTGGTCAGTAAAACATAGATCACAACAGCTGCAATGACCGCGATATAAAAACCAATATTGATGCTGGAAAAACGAACAAAGTTTCCTCTCATCTTATAAAAGAGATGTTCCAGTCCACCGTTGGGTAAAGCAGCTGAAGAAGGCACGCTTACCGTTTGATTCTTAAGCTTATCGTAAATATTACTGATCTTGATGAGATAATTCACACCGTACATGCCGATGTAGTTCATCATGATGCACGCGATGACCTCATTCACGCCCAGCAGCGACTTGAACAAGCCGGGTACAGCGCCCCACAACCCGCCAACAAGGATTGCTGCCAGAATCGGCACGATCCAGTGCAGCGGGCCGGGCAGCCAGTCGCAGTTGACCGCCGTCCAGATCGCGGCAAACGCGCCGGTGATCAGCTGGCCGCTCGCGCCGATGTTGAACAGGCCGGTTTTGAAGGCGAAGCCCACCGACAGGCCGGTGAGGATCAGCGGCGTGGCGTAGTACAAGGTTTGTCCCACTCCAAACAAACCATCGTTAAAACCGCCCAGTAAAATGACCTTCAATCCCTGCACGGCCTGGGCGGGATTGCTGATGAGCAGGATGATGAACCCGAACAGCAGGCCCACGATGATCGCGATCAGCGAGGGCAGCACGCTTGCGGCAAAGCCGCCCAATCCAGATCCCCTTGTCTTTTTCATCATGCCTTCCCCCTCTTCGATCCGGCCATATACAGGCCGAGCTCCTGCACGGTCACGTCCCCGGGCCGCACGTCGGCCACGATCTCGCCCTCGAACATCACCAGGATGCGATCGGACAGGTTCATGACCTCATCCAGCTCGAGCGAGACCAGCAGCACGGCCTTGCCCGCGTCGCGGGCGTCCACCAGCTGCTTGTGGATGTACTCAATGGCGCCTACGTCCAGGCCGCGGGTGGGCTGAACGGCGATGAGCACATCCGGATCGGTGAAGATTTCCCGCGCCACGATGGCCTTCTGCTGATTGCCGCCGGACATGCTGCGCGCCACCGTGCGGCCGCCCTGGCCGGAGCGGATGTCGAAGCGCTCGATCAGCTGATCGGTGACTTCATTCATGCGCGTGAAGTTGCGGAAGCCATGCTTCTGGAAGCCGGGCTTATGATATGATTTCAGCACCATGTTCTCCGCCAGCGAGTAGTCCAGCACCAGACCGTAGCGGTGGCGATCCTCCGGAATGTGGCCCAGGCCGTGGTCGTTGCGCGCCCGGATGGTGGCATGCGAGATGTCGTGACCCTTCATCATGATGGTGCCCCGGTCCTGCTTCATCAGGCCGGTCAGCGCGTAAACCAGCTCGCTCTGGCCATTGCCGTCGATGCCGGCTATGCACACGATCTCGCCCCGGCGCACGTCGAAGCTCACGTCGTTCACCACGTTCTTGCCGTGGGGCCCGCGCATGGTGAGATCCTTTACAGAGAACGCCACCTCGCCGGGCTGCGCGGGCGCCTTGTCCACGGCGAAGTTGACCTTGCGGCCCACCATCATTTCTGACATCTCTTCCTTGGTGGTGTCGGCCACATCCACCGTGCCGATATAACGGCCCTTGCGCAGCACGCTGCAGCGATCGGCAACCGCCTTGATCTCGTTCAGCTTGTGCGTGATGAACAGGATACTCTTGCCCTCGGCGGTAAGTCCCTTCATGATCTTCATCAGCTCGTCGATTTCCTGCGGCGTGAGCACGGCCGTGGGTTCGTCGAAGATGAGGATCTCATTGTCGCGGTAGAGCATCTTAAGGATCTCAACGCGCTGCTGCATGCCCACGGTGATGTCCTCGATTTTGGCGTCCGGGTCCACCTTCAGGTGATACTTCTCGGACAGCGCCATCACCTTCTTGCGCGCCTCGCCCATGATGAGCCGCCCGTTCTTCACGGTTTCGGCGCCCAGGATGATGTTCTCCAGCACCGTAAAATTGTGCACCAGCTTGAAATGCTGATGCACCATGCCGATGCCTAGCGCGTTCGCGTCGTTAGGGTCATTGATCCTGACCTCTTTGCCATCCTTCCGGATAGAGCCGCCGTCCGGCTGATAGAGGCCGAACAGGATGCTCATCAGCGTGGATTTACCCGCGCCGTTCTCGCCGAGCAGCGCGTGGATCTCGCCGCGCCGCAGCTGGAGCGTAATATCGTCGTTGGCCCGGATCCCCGGGAAATCCTTGACGATATGCAGCATCTCAATGACGTAGTCCATGAGCGCACAACCTTTCAAAAGGGGCAGGCAGAGGTTTCTGCCTGCCCGTTAATGGGGAATGTGTTCAGATCAGTCAACAACCGTGACCTTCACGATCTCAGTGCCCAGCGCATCCGCAGTGTCGGCGGTGGTGTTGTCCGGGATGGTGATCTCGCCGGCAGCCAGCTTTGCATACAGCGCGTCATAGTCTTCCTGGGTGAAGCCTTCCAGCTTATTGGACTCCATGGGGAGCGCAACGCCGTCGTTGGAGGCATCCTTGACGGTGGTCGCGCCGCCGGGGAACTCGCCGGCATAGTACGCGGCGATGGTCTGATACACGGAAGCCTTCAGGCCCTTCATCGCGGAGGTGACGACCGTCTCGGACTCGATGGACTGGTCGACGTCAACGCCGATCACATACTTGCCCTCAGCCGCCTCGGCAGCCGCCATCACGGAGTTGCCAACCGCGCCGCCGCAGCCGAAGATGATCTCAACGCCATCGTTGTACCAGGACGCGGCCAGCGCCTGCGCCTCGGGCGTGGCGTCGAAACCGCCGGTGTAATGGTAGTTCAGGGTGACCTCAGCCGCGCCGACTTCCTTGGCGGCGTCCTCAGCGCCCTGCACGAAGCCGTAGCCATAGCGGATAACGGCGGGCACAGCCATGCCGCCCATGAAGCCCAGCTTGGTGCAGCCGGCCTTCACCGCCGCGTAACCAGCCAGGTAACCGGCCTGCTGCTCGGCGTAGAGGATGGGGGCGACGTTCTCATTGGTGCGATACTCAGAGTAGTCGCCGCTGTGGGGCTCGCCGTCGATCAGGATGAAGTTGACCTCCGGATACATATCCTGGGCCATGAAGATGGGCTCTTCAAACAGGAAGCCGGGGGTCACGACGATCTTGGCGCCTCCTTCGACAGCCTGATCAATCGCATCCAGGTATGCGTCGGTTGTCTTTTCGGTGGGCTGATAGTACTTGTGGGAAATGTTGTTCTCCTCGGCGTACTGCACAAGGCCTTCCCAGGCGCCCTGGTTGAAGGACTTGTCGTCGATGGTGCCGATGTCGGTGACGAGCGCCAGCTCAAAAGTGTCGTCAGCCAGAGCGACCGCGCCCATGCCCAGAACGAGGGCCAGCGCCAGAAGAACGGAAAGCAGCTTCTTCATAATGGATAGTCTCCCTTCTCTTATTACCCTGCCGCATTCCTGACAGGTTACGCATAGATTATAACAGATTTCTGTCGAATATGGAATACCTTCCGGGCCAGTTTTTTCTGTAAATGTTGCGTGTGCCGCCCGCGCCAACTTTTTTTGTGCTTTCACAGATTATTTAACTCTCATTTAACAATTATGCGTTATAATCTTTCCATCATCTTACAAGGAGGGCTTTACAATGGGTGCCAAAGAGAAAACAAGCGGACTCATCAAGGAATTCAAGGAATTCGCAATGAAGGGCAATGTCATCGACATGGCCATCGGCGTTGTGATCGGCGCCGCGTTCGGCAAAGTCGTCACCGCGGTCATCGACATTTTCATCACACCCATTCTGGAAGCGCTGCCCAAGCTGGAATCCGGCGGAACCGGATTCGCCGGCAGCATCATCACCTTCCTGGGCGTGGCGATCGAGTTCCTGCTCACGGCGCTGGTGCTGTTTGCCATCATCAAGGTTGTGAACAAGTTTAAGAGGAAGGAAGCGCCCAAGCCGGTCGAGAAGCCGCGCCTGTGCCCCTTCTGCAAGACCGAAATCGCCAAGGACGCGACCCGCTGCCCGCACTGCACCAGCGAGCTCGGCCCGGAGACCAAATAAGTCATTTCCGATTCCCGGATGAAATGGGCGGCGGATGTGCAACCATCCGCCGCTTTTTATCGTCTAATATTTGTTGCGACATGAGTATGCGGGCGCGGCGCCCGTTAATCCCTCCCCGCCGGACGGGCGGGCTTCCAGAAAGACAGATACCGTTTCGTATAAATCAATCAGGGGGTGAGCGGCGTGCAGGACCCAAAGGCCGAGCGCGAATTGATCGAGCGGGCCGGACGGGGTGACCAGTCCGCCTTTGAACAGCTACTATCCGCCCAGGAAGGACGCATGTACGCAGTGGCGCTGCGCATGTGCGGCAACCGCGAGGACGCTCAGGACTGCATGCAGGAGGCCATGATCCGCATCTACCGCGCGATCGCCACATTCAAGGGCCAGTCCTCCTTCGCCACATGGGTATACCGAATCACCATGAACAGCTGCCTGGACGAGCTGCGGCGCCGCAAGGCGCGCACTTCGACCTCGCTGGACGCCATGCTCGAAAACGGCTTCTCGCCCAGCGACGAAACCGACACGCCTGAGCGCCATTCCCTGCAGGCTGAGCAGCGCCGCCTCCTCGAAAAGGCCATTGCCGCCCTTCCGGAGGACATGCGCTCGGCCATCGTGCTGCGCGACATCCAGGGCTGCAGCTACGATGAGATCGCCGAGGTGCTGGACACCAACGTGGGCACCATCAAATCTCGCATCAGCCGGGGCCGCGAACGGCTCCGCAGCGTTCTTTCTCAACAGCCGGAACTTTTTGGCCGCCACACGGTCTAAGGAAACAGCAGGAGGAAAATGAAACCATGAACATGAATTGTACAACCTTCCGGGCCAATCTGGATGCGTACATAGACTCCGAGCTGGACAGGAAGACCAGGCGCGCCATGGAAGAACACGCGGCCGCCTGCCCCGAGTGCGGCGTTCTGCTCAACCAGGCCATGCAGGCCGTGACGCTGTGCGCCGAGCTCAACGAGGGGCTTACAGTCCCGCTCGAGTGCCAGGCCGCCTGGCGCCGGGCTGTCCGCGCGGAGGCCGACGAAAAGGCCGAGCGGAAATCGCAGGCGCGTTCGCAGCGCAGGGCGCGCAGGAACGTATGGGTGCGCTCGCTGGCCGGCCTGGCCGCCGCGCTGGTGCTGTTCTTCGCTGTCGGCACCACACTGGATATGGATGACTTCGAGCTGCCCAGCTCCCGCGACAGCGGCCGCTACGATTCCGCTCCCAGCGAAAACTATGGTGCCTATGAAGAAAGCGCTGCCGGCATGTCCGCGTCCTACATGGCCACCCCGGCCGGCGCTTCGAACGCCGCGGGCGACGTGCTGCTCGAGAGCGACGGCTCCACCGGCACGCAGACCACCGCCGCAACCGCGCAGAAGTCCGCCTCGGACGTCGTGGTGCTGCGTTCGGCCGCCCGCTCCATCACCACGAAGGAATTCGAAACCGACGCGCTGTTCGTGAACGACCTGGTGAGCGAATACGGCGCCTACTTTGAATCCCGCCGCGTGACGGGCAACGCCGAGGACGCCAGCCGCATGCTGAAGGCCACCGTGCGCGTGCCCAGCGAATCGCTGGACAACTTCCTTACCGCGCTGGACGTGGTGGGAACGATCATCGTGCGCGAAGAGTATGCTGAGGACATCACTTCCGATTACAACGACGTCGCAGCGCGCCTTGAGGTGCTCCGCAGCCAGCTGCAGCAGCTCAACGAGATGAACGCCAAGGCAAAGTCCGTGAGCGACCTGATCGAGATCAACGAGCGCGCCAACGAGGTGACCGCCGAGATCGAGGCCTATGAGAGCCGCATCAGGGACTGGAACAGCCGCCGCAGCTACTCGAGCGTTTCGCTGACCCTCACCGAGCTGGGAGAGGATGCCCCAGAACCCGTGCAGAAGTCCCTCTCCGAGCGGATGAAGGAAGCCTTCGACGACTCCATTCAGTGGCTGAAGGACTTTGGCCAGAGCGCCGCGGTGTTCGGCGCGGCGCTGCTGCCGAGACTGGCCGTGTGGCTGCCCGCCGCGATCATCGTGATCGTGCTGCTGCGCGTGGCCTTCGGACGGAAGAAAAAGACCAAGTGACGGATCAGGCGGCGTCCGGCTGAACGGATGCCGCCTTCCTTTTATTCATTTTACTTTTTGACAAACGGGAAGGAGATGATTTCTGTGAAGAAACTGTTTGTCGTCCTGCTGGCCCTGTGCCTGCTGCTCTGCCCCGCCGCGCTGGCGGATTCCGAAATCACCGTGCAGGGAACCGGTACGGTGCGCACAGCCCCCGATATCGCCGTCATCGCCCTGGGCGCGGAAGAGTCCGGCGAGGATGTATCCTCCATCCAGGCGGCGCTCAACGCCCGCATCAACGCCATCATCGCCGCGCTGACCGGCGAAGGCGGCATCGCGGAAGAGGATGTCCAGACCGGCAACTATTCGATTTACCGCCGCTATTATGACGATTACGGCAACCCGACAAAGGACTATGTCGCCTCCTGCACGCTGAACATCACCGTGCGCGACGTGGAAAAGGCGGGCGGCGTCATAGACACTTCCTTCGCGGCCGGCGCGAACCGGCTGGACAACGTCTCCTTCGGCGTGGAGGACGACGGCTCACTGGCAGACAAGGCGCTGGAGCTGGCCGTGGCGGACGGTATTCACCGCGCGCAGGTCATCGCAAACGCGGCAGGGCTCACACTGCCTGCCGCGCCGGAGCGGATCACTGAGAGCGGGGAGATCAACTATTACTCCAACGTCACCCGCGCCTCAGCCTTTGATGAAGCTGGCCCAGCCGGCGGCACGACCATCATGGGCGCCATGGTGAAAATCACCGCCACCGTGACGGTGACTTACGAAATCAAAGACTGACGGCAAATCAGAAAAATCCACGCAGCGTCCGCTGCGTGGATTTTTTATGCCGGGCATCAGCGTTCCGTCACTCTGACGCCCCGTTGGTCCCACCTGATGTCCACAATCTTTCCATTCCGGGCCCGCAGCCCCTTCACACTTCCCGCCTTCCAGCTGGAAGGCAGCGCAGGCAAGGGCAGGAGCGTGCCGTCCGGCGCGGTCTGCAGGAGCATTTCCGCAATGCCCGCGCACGCGCCGAAATTTCCGTCGATCTGGAAGGGCGGATGCGCGTCGAACAGGTTCAGGTAGGTGCCGCCGCCGTTGGAGTAGTTCATATCGCCGCCGCGGCCCTTCCGGCCGGGATTGCGGCCCTCCACCGTGCGCAGCTGGTTGTCGATCAGCTTCAGCGCGTGGTCGCCGTCGCGCAGGCGCGCCCACTGGCAGATGCGCCACCCCATGGCCCAGCCCGTGCTCTCGTCGCCCCGCCGCCCCAGCGTCACCCGGCAGGCCTCTGCCAGGTCCGGCGTTTCCTCCGGCGTGATGAAGCGGGCCGGATGCAGGGCATACAGATGCGAGATGTGGCGGTGGTGGATGTCCGACTCTTCATAGTTTTCATTCCATTCCAGCAGCTCGCCTTCACGCCCAACACCGAAAGGCTTGAGCCGCGGGATGAGCGCCGCCGTTTCGGACACGAAATCGTCTTCGATTCCCAGCGCCTGCCCGGCGCTTTTCAGAATCTCAAATACATCGCGCACAATGGCCTGGGTCATGGCCGTGGTTTTGTCCACGGAAAGGCGCTTCCCGTTGAGCACATATTCATTCTCCGGCGAGGTGGAAGGCGCGAGGATCAGCGTGCCGTCCGCATCCTCGACCAGCAGCGCGCGGTAGAATTCCGCAGCTTCGCGGATGATGGGCCAGGCGACGCCGCGCAGGTACGCCTCGTCGCGCAGGTATTCGTACTGCTCCCACAGGTGCCGCATGAACCAGCCGGACGACATGGGCCAGAACGCGAACACCGCGCTTCCCGGCCGATGCGCGCCCACGGGCGTGGACAGCCGCCAGATGTCCGTGTTGTGGTGCGCCACGAAGCCGGGCGCGCCGTAATAGCGCTGCGCTGTGCGCGCGCCGCTCTCGCTGAGCTCGCTGATCAGCCGCACAAGAGGCTCGTGGCACTCGGGCAGGTTCACCATCAGCGTGGGCCAGTAGTTCATCTCGGTGTTGATGTTGATGGTGTAGTTGCTGTTCCAGGGCGGCGTCACGCTGTCGTTCCAGATGCCCTGCAGATTCATGGCCTGCGTGCCCTCGCGCGAACCCGCGATGGTAAGGTAGCGCCCGAAATTGAAGTACAGCGCGTACAGCGCCAGGTCGCTTTGGCCGTTTTCGTGGCGGTAGAGCCGCTCATCGGTGGGCAGGTATTTCTCCTCGCCGCCGCCCAGGTCCAGTTCCACCCGGTCGTAAAGCGCCCGGTGGTCTGCCACATGCGCCGCCTTCAGCGCCTCGTAGCCCTTCGCCGCCGCGGCGTCCAGCTCGCGGCGGCAGGGCGCGACGTATTCCTTCCCCTCCAGCACGGGATGCCGCTGCCAGCCGTTGAAGCTGGTGCGGGCGTTGAACAGAAGCACCGCGCTGTCGGCGCCCTTCACGCGGATGCCGCCGCCCTGCCGGCGAGCCGTGCCGCCCTCGAGGCTCAGCCTGAGCTCGGCGCAGTAGCCCATGCCCTTTTCCGCATCCTCTTTGCCGTATTCGATTTTGCCGCGCGGCTCCTGCGGATTGCCGTAGTGCCAGACGTAGGTGGGGCAGTTTCCGGAAATCGAGATGGACTCGTCGCCCATGGAGACCTTCGCGTCCATCGCCGGCGTCATGCTCACGCAGAAGCTCAGCGCGCCTGCGCGGTCGGAAGACAGGCGCATGACCAGAACCTGATCCGGCGCGCTGACAAACGCCTCACGCGTGAAGCGCACGCCGTCCGCTTCGTATTCCACCGTGTGCAGGGCCGTCGACATATCCAGCGCGCGGCGATAGGCCTGCGCCTCGCCCGCGTGTTCCATTGTGAGGCTGATGTCGCCCATCGCCATGTAGGCCTGCGACCACAGCGCCTCAAAACGCTGCTCGATCTCCTCCTGCGCCTCGGCGTTCCGGCCCTGCAGAGCCAGCGCCCGCGCCCTCTTATAAGACTCGACCGCCCCGGGATTGTCGTAAAACATGGGATAACCGCTCCACAGCGTGTCCTCGTTGAGGCACAGACGCTCCTGCTTCGCGCCGCCATACACCATGGCGCCCAGCCGGCCGTTGCCCAGCGGCAGCGCCTCGTTCCAGGTAAGCGCCCCCTGGCGATACCAGATCAGGTTTGTTCCCCGGTTCATCATTTCCTCCGCTCCCTTCCGTTCATCGCCATTATAGCACAGGCGCGCCTGCCCATCAAGACAATCGCGCGCATTGCGCGGCGGGCGGTTTCATGGTATACTAAACGGGAACCTCACGCTTCCGCCGGGCGGGAAGCGCTGGCAAAAAATCCGGGGAGGACAGAATGATGCGTGCAACTGAGATCATCATGAAAAAACGACGGGGGCAGGAGCTCTCGACTGAGGATATCCATGCCTTTGTGACCGGCGCGACGGACGGCTCCTTCGAGGATTACCAGCTCTCCGCTCTGCTGATGGCCATTTGCATCAACGGCATGACCGACCGGGAAACGGTGGATCTCACCATGTCCATGGCCTTTTCGGGCGACAAGCTGGATCTTTCCGTCATTCCCGGCGCGAAGGTGGACAAGCACTCCACCGGCGGCGTTGGCGACACCACCACCCTCATTGTGGCCCCGCTGGCCGCAGCCTGCGGGGCAAAGGTGGCCAAGATGAGCGGCCGTGGGCTGGGATTCACCGGCGGCACGCTGGATAAGCTGGAATCCATTCCCGGCATGCGCATCGACCTCTCCAAGGAGCGCTTCATCCGCCAGGTGAAGGACATCGGCATCGCCGTGATCGGCCAGACAGCCGAGCTGGCGCCCGCCGACCGCACCCTCTACGCCCTGCGGGACGTCACCGCCACGGTGGATTCGCTGCCGCTGATCACCTCCTCCATCCTCTCGAAGAAGATTGCCGCAGGCTGCGACGCCGTGGTGCTGGATGTGAAGGCCGGCTCGGGCGCCATCATGCCCACCATCGAAAAGAGCATCGAGCTGGCCGAAACCATGGTGCGCATCGGCAACAGGACCGGCCGCCGGTTCAGCGCGCTGGTGACCGACATGAACCAGCCGCTCGGCCTCAACGTGGGCAACGCCCTGGAGGTGGAGGAAGCCGTGGACGTGCTTTCCGGCCGCGCGGGCGGCAAGCTGGCGGAGGTATCTCTGCAGCTGGGCGCGCAGATGCTCGTCACCGCCGGCCTGGCCCAAACCGCGGAAGAGGCGCTCGCCCGCCTGCGCGAAAAGCTGGAGGGCGGCGAAGGCCTCAAAAAGCTGGCCGAAATGATCGGGGCCCAGGGCGGCGATCCCCGGGTGACGGAGGACACGCGTCGCCTGCCGCAGGCGGCGCGGCGGATCGACGTTCCCGCGCAGGAGACCGGCTTCATCACCGGCATGAAGACCAGCAGCATCGGCTATGCGGCGCAGGCGCTGGGGGCTGGCCGCATGAAAAAGAGCGACCGCATCGACCCGGCCGTGGGCCTCGTCATGAAAAAGCGCATGGGCGATCCCATCGAAAAGGGCGAACCCTGGTGCGAGCTGCGCGTGAATCCCTCTTCGGACGTGAACGCCGCCAGGAAACTGCTGGCAGACGCGCTCACCATCTCGCGGGAAGCGGCCGCAGCGCCGGCGCTGGTGCACGCGGTGATCGAATGAAACAAAAACCGGGAATATGAAAGGGAAAAACGCGATGAATCCATCTGAATTCAGGCGCGCATGGCTGAAGGAAGAAGCCGTGGCGCAAATCCACGGCTGGGATTTTTCCCACATCCACGGCCGTTATGAAGAAGAGGACGACCTTCCCTGGGACTATGCCGCCGTTATCCGCGAATACCTTGCGGACGACATGCGCCTGCTGGACTGCGACACCGGCGGCGGCGAGTTCCTGCTGAGCCTCGGCCATCCCCACGAAAACACCGCAGCGACGGAGGGCTACCCGCCCAACGTTGCGCTTTGCCGGGAAACGCTGGCGCCGCTGGGCATCGACTTCC
>LVAP01000107.1 GCA_001603025.1 Clostridiales bacterium Firm_10
AATCCCGGCAGAGGCGCGCCGCCGCTCCGAAACGGCCGCCTGAAAAGAAGAAGAAGGCGTTCGCGCCGGGCGCTTTTTTCGCGCGCATTACCAAGCCGCTGGACGTGTTCCGCAAGGACGAAACCTCCACCATTATCGTCAATTCGCTGGTGTGCGCGGCCGCGCTGGTGATCGTGCTGGCGCTGCTGACGCTGGCCGGGCCGGGCATCCGCATGGCGCGCGCGCGCAGCCTGGCGGCCGGCGGCCAGGCCGACGCGGCTGATAAAATGCTGGACGCGCTGGAAAAGGAAGGCTATTCCGCTCAGAAGATCGCCGCAGCCCGGCGCGAGGTGGCTGAACAGCTGCTGCGCCGCGGCCAGTATGACGAGGCTCTCTCCTATGCCGCGACGCTCGAAGGCGACGGCCTCGACGAGCTGATGCAGCGCGCGCGCTATGGCCAGGCCGGCGCCCTCTACGACAGGGGTGACTACGCGGCGGCGGCGCAGGCCTTTTACCAGCTCGGCGACTACGGCGACAGCGCCTCGCGTTATGCCGACGCGCGCTGCGCCCTGGCTGTGGCCACATTTCTGGCCGGCGACGAGGACACGGCGCGCCAGCTGCTGCTGAACACCGAGGGCGTGGGCGAGCGCATCGCCGCGGCGGCGCTCAAGGTTACAGGCAGCCAGGAGCAGGCGCGGACGCTGCTCGCGCTCGACCTGTTCAACCCGGACAGCCTGGACAGGCTCAGGCAGACGCTGGCCCAGCTGAACGAGGCGCGGGAGAACACGCCCGTGGGGCGCATCGCCGCGGGGTACAGGCACACGGCGGGCCTGCGCTCGGACGGCCTCGTGCTGGCGGCAGGCGACAACAGCCGCGGTCAGTGCGACGTGTCCGGCTGGAACAGCGTGATCCAGATCGCCGCGGGCGCGTATCACACGGTGGGCCTGCGCATGGACGGCACCGTGCTGGCGGCGGGCGACAACAGCGAGGGCCAGTGCGACGTGTCCTCCTGGACGGACATCGCCGCCGTCTCCGCCACCGCTTACGGCACGCTGGGCCTGAAAAAGGACGGCACGGTGGTGATGTGCGGCCTGCACAGCGACCTGGTTTCCGGCTGGCACGGCGTGACCGCCATCGCGGGCGGTTCCTACTCGGCCGGCTGCCTCTATGAGCAGGGCGCCATGCTGTGCACCCACAAAGGCGCGCAGCTGGACATGGGCACGGTGCTGTACGATCTCTCGGTGTGCGGCCCGGTGTCAGCCGGCGTGCTGGCGGACGGCACACTGGTTTCCAGCTACGGCAGGGCTCCGTCCTGGACGGGGCTGGTCTCGGTCACCGCCAGCGAGACGGGCCTGCTCGGCATCACACAGGACGGCCGGGCGCTCAGCTTCACATTCCACACCGGCGAGGACGTCGTCCTGCCTGTGGAGGGCACGGCCATCGAGGCGGAGAGCAGCGGCACGCACACCGTGGTGCTGACAGGCGACGGGCGCGTGTTCGCGTTTGGCCTGAACGACGACGGGCAGTGCAACGTGTCGGAATGGAGACTGTGACGCGTGTTAAACCTCGGAAAACTGAAAAAGGGGATTGACAAACGCCCCTGAATCCCGTATAATGATCAAGTACGGGGTTATAGCTCAGTTGGTTAGAGCGTCACGTTGACATCGTGAAGGTCATAGGTTCGAGCCCTACTAACCCCACTGAAAAAGCCGCCTGATGAGGGCGGCTCTTTTTATTGGCTGAATCTGCAGCAATGGGAATGGAAGGGAGCGGCCGTTTATCCCGCGCCTCACGGCCGGTCGCCGTAGCCGCTGATCCATTCGGCGACGCGGCGGCTGTCCGCGTCGAACGACTGCAGCGCCACCGCCCGGCGCTGGCCGGGAACGACGATCAGCGCCTGCCCGTACATGCCGCCCTTGCCGTAGGAGAGGCGCCGCTCATCCCAATTCAGGGCGAACCCGCGGGAAACGGCCAGCGATGTCCAGGCCTCCGAGAGGACGCGCCGGCCCCGGTACAGGCCGCCGTCCAGATACACCATGCCCAGCTTGACCATGTCGGCGGAGTGGATGTACAGTCCCGTCGCGCCGATCACATGCCCCATGGGGCAATGGCTCCAGGCCATTTCCTGGAAATCCAGCCGTGTGAGCAGTGTCTGCCAGAGGAAGCTGTCCAGCGGCATTCCGGCTTTCTTTTCCGCCACCCGCGCCAGCAGGTAATAGGCGCCGTCCGAGTAGCGCGCCTCGGTGTCCGGTTCATACGCCAGCGGGCAGGTGAGGGTGTAGCGCAGGAAGTCCTCCGTGAAGTCGGAGGAACGGTTCACGTCGATGTCCAGGAACCCTGCCGGCAGGCCCAGCCTGTGCAGCAGGGCCATCTCAACCGTGGCGTTTTCCCAGCGGGGATCCATGCCGCGCGGGGGCAGCTCGTCGGCCAGCACGGCGCAGATCTTCTCGTCCAGCCGCAAAAGCCCGCGGTCGTACAGCAGGCCCAGCGCCGTCATGGTGAACGTCTTCGCCACGGAGTATACGTTCTGGCAGGCGCTGACGCGCATGAGCTCCATGGTTTCGATTTCCCCGCCGCGCCAGACCTCCGAGACGCGGATGACCGGCGCCTCCCCGATGGTCGCCCGGCACGCTTCCAGAAAACAGCTCATTGTCCCACTCCTTCCGGCATGCGCGGCGCCCTTTCCGCGGGGCCGCTTTTTTGTATATGCGTATTATAGCACACCGCGCCTGTGATGGCTACGGGCAAAGCGAAAGCCTTGCCCGGCGCAAAAGGGCGGCGGAGCGTTGATAACGCGGGATTTTTCTGCTATAATAAAGGAGCCGTGCTGTTCTTTCTGATACCGCCGGCGTGCGGGAAACCGAAAAACGGGGGGAAGCATATGCGCAGGGAGAAGCGGGAATCCGGTTCGTTCAGGGAGCGGTTCAACTACTGGTTCGACAATCACATGGCCAAGGGCTCGCTCGGCTTCATCCGTTTTCTGATCGTCACTTCGGTGGCGCTTGCCGTGCTCATGGCGGGTCTGATCATCCTGCTCCGCTTCAATGAGGAGGGAGAGGTCGCCTCCGTCTTCTGGGACAGCATCGCTACGGTGATCAACGCCTGGATGCCCGCGTTTTCGGACGGCGGGCCCGGCTACCTGGCGCTGATGTCCGTCACCGCGATTGCCGGCGTGCTGTTCACCAGCGTGCTGATCGGTATCATCACCAGCGCCATCGAGGAGAAAATCATCGAGCTCAAGAAGGGCAACTCGCTGGTGCTGGAGCGGGATCATATCGTCGTTCTGGGCTTCAGCCAGGGCGAATACACGCTGATCAACCAGCTGATCCTCGCCGCTGAGGGCAAGCCCGCCTGCATCGTCGTCGCCGACAGCATGGACCGCGAGGAGATGGAACAGCTGCTCAGCGACAACCTGGATATTCCCAAAAACTGCAGGATTGTCTGCCGGACGGTCGACATAACCGACCCGACCTCCATCGAGAAGTGTTCCATCGAGACCTGCCGGACGGTGATCGTCAGCCCCGCCGAGGATTCCCTGGTCATCAAGGCAGTTTTGGCCGTTTCCGTGCTCATGCAGGAGAAGAACGTGTCCGACATCCGGGTGAACGCCATCATTTCCAGGAACGAATACCGCTTCCCGCCGTCGCTGGCGGAGGCGCACAACATTTCCACCCTGCAGACGAACGACGTTCTGGCCAAGATGATCGCCCATTCCTGCACGCAGGTGGGCCTGTCCGAGACCTTCCGGGAGCTGTTCAACTTCGAGGGATCTGAATTCTACCTCATCGAATTGCCCGAGATGAACGGCAGGCCGTTTGAGGAGGTGGCGGTCCGGCTGAACCACGCGGTGCCTTCCGGCGTGTGCCGCGGCGGGGAAGTCCGGCTGAACCCGCCCGCGGATTACACGCTGCAGGCGGGCGACAAGGTGCTCGTCTTCTCGGAGGAGAGCGATTCGGCCGTGCTGGAAGCGGCGCCGGAGGAGGGCGTCTTTGAAGGCGGCGCCGTGAAGATGGTCAATTCAGAGGACACGACGGACACGGTGATCATCGGTCGCAGCGAGTCGCTGCCCATCATCCTGCGGGAACTGCCGGAGAACGTGTCCCATGTGTTCCTCGCCGGGCAGGAAATCACGCAGAGGGAGCGCGGCAGGTTGGAGGCCGTCGCCGCACGAAGGAATCTGCAGCTGAATTATTACGAGAAGGATCCCCATTCCGAGGAAGTGCTTCTGGAGCTCGCCCAGATGGCCAGGCACATCGTCATCCTGAGCGACCACCGGAAGGCGGAAGACGAGGCGGACATGGAGGTCATCTTCCTGCTGCTGAATTTCCGCGATCTGAGGGCCCGGTACAAGCTCGATTTCAACATCACGGTGGAGATGCAGAAGGAACACAACCAGAAGCTGGTCGGCGCCGGCGATTACACCGATTTCCTGGTGGCCTCCAGCATGTCGGCGCTGATCCTCGCGCAGCTGGCGGAGAACCCGCAGCTGATCGGGGCATTCCGTGAGATCCTGTCTAACGCGGGCAACGAGCTGTATATCAAAAACGCCGCGGACGCCGGCCTCACGGGCCGGCACACCATCCGCGACCTGCGGCTGCGCGTGCTGAGGAGCGGATACATCCTCTTCGGCTATGTGGATGATGAGAAGCGCAGCGTGTTCAACCTTCCGCTCGAAGCGGAGATCAACCTGAATCCCTGGAACGACATCATCGTTCTGGGCCTGAAATGACGGATCTGTACAGGATGGGAGGAAAACATCATGATGAAGATGAAGCGCCGGATCGCATGCTGCCTCGCGCTCGCGCTGCTGTGTGCGGCGGCAACCGCGGCGGCTGACTGGGATGGGGATGCGTGGATGGGAATGTATGAGGCGTTTGAAAGCGCCTACGAAAACCAGGCCATGCCTGACAGTGACCTTCTGCCCGAATTGCCGGAGCAGGAGCCGGCTCCGGCCGCGCCTTATGACAGCGTGACCCAGCCTAACCTGCAGGGCCGGTGGGTTCACCGCTACCGCTATCCGGACAACGGCGTCAGCGTGGAAGAGGTTTTCACGGTGAACGGGGACAGGGCGCGGATCGAATGCTACGAGAACGGGGAGCGCGCCGTCTTCTGGAACGGCGAAGGCAGTCTGGCCATTGAGGACCGTTCATACCGGGGCGTATGTCCCGCGGTCAGCGTCTGCCAAGACAACGGGGGCGACGACGCGCTGCCGTTCTGCGCCATCTACATCCGCTGGGTGAAGGAGGATTCCTTCTTCGACGGCATCGCCCTGGACGAGTGGGTGAGGGAGGCCGCGCCGGATCCCTGGGAACAGTATCTGTACGACACGGTTTCACTGGACGCGCTGCAGGGCGTGTGGTATGGCGAATACGAGGATGAGGCCGGCTGGTATCAGGATGTGCTCTCCATAGACGGCGACAGCGCCACTCTCTTTGAGACGCTTGACGGGAAGCCGTGTTCGGTTTGGAACGGGGCCGGAACCGCCTCCATTGAAATGGCGGAATACGACGAAAACCGCTTCTGGCCAGAGCTGATCATCAGCCTGGAAACCGGCGCGGGCGCGGGTATCCGGGCCGGCATCTTCGTCAGCCGCGTCGACGGGGACCGCTTCTACGATCCTGTGTTCCAGCGCTGGTTCGTGCGCATTTTCCCGGACGACGAGGAGGAGGACTGGGCGGAAGGCAATATGGTGTTCACCGTCTACCAGGGCGGCTCGGTCCGGAAAATTGACGGGGGTTATGCCTTTGCGCCTTATGAAACCGAGGGCGAGCTGATCCTGGACGACAACACGGAGCTGGTGTATCCGGAGCTGCTGGACAGCTGGGAGGAAGGCGACGGCGCCGTCGAGTGGATGGACAGGCTGGTAGGCCTCGAACCGGAGGGCATGGGACCTGCCGGCGTCTACGATGTGGATGTGACCGGCGATCACATCGACCGCGTTTACGGACTGTACTGGTGGGATTGAGCGCGGACGCGACCGCTGGGCTCGTTTGACTCAATCGCCCTTGCGGACAGCGGCGCAAGGTGCTATAATACCAAAGATGACCGCCCATCCGAGTGCATGGGACGGATCAGCTGACGGAGGCGCACCATGAAAAGCATCAAGAGCGTTTACAAGATCGGCAACGGCCCCTCGAGTTCCCACACCGTCGGACCCTACCATGCCGCGCATATTTTCGCCCGGCGTTATCCCGACGCGGACGCCTACCGCGTGACCCTGTACGGTTCGCTGGCATTCACGGGAGAGGGCCACGCCACCGGAAAGGCCATCAAGTCCGGCCTGCCAACGGCTGAGGTCGTGTTCGACCGGGAGACGACCGACCTGCCGCACCCGAACACCATGCTGTTCACCGCCCTGAAGGATGGCAGGGAGATCGGCAGAAACCGCATTTTCAGCGTCGGCGGCGGCTCTATCCGCATTGAGGGCGAAGAGTCCGACGAGGACGTCGAGGTCTATCCCCAGCGGAATTTCACCGAGGTCATCAACCTGTGCCGGGCGCGGAGCCTCAACCTTGCCCAGCTGATCTACCGCATGGAGGACCTTTCCCTGCGGCCCTACCTCGCCGAGGTGTGGAAAGCCATGAAGGACTCAATCCGGCGGGGGCTTTCGGCGGAGGGCATCCTTCCCGGCGGTCTGGGCGTGGCCCGGAAGGCGAAGCTGCTCTATGAAAAGCGCTGCTATAACGAGAGCGCGGATGTGACGATGAACCGCGTCATCGCCTCCTATGCCTACGCGGTCAGCGAGGAGAACGCGGACGAGAACGTCGTGGTCACGGCGCCCACCTGCGGCAGCTGCGGCGTGCTGCCCTCGGTGATGTACTATATGGAGAGCGAGCGCGGTTTTCCCGAGGAGGAAATCCTGGACGCCCTGGCCGTGGCGGCGATGGTGGGCAATGTGATCCGCACGAACGCAAGCATCTCCGGCGCGGAATGCGGCTGCCAGGCGGAAATCGGCAGCGCCTGCTCCATGACTGCGGCGGCGCTGGCCTCGCTGTACGGCATGAACATCGACCAGATCGAATACGCCGCGGAGATCGCCATGGAGCACAACCTGGGGCTGACCTGCGATCCGGTCAAGGGCCTGGTGCAGATTCCCTGCATCGAGCGCAACGCCGTGGCCGCCATGCGCGCCATCAGCGCGGTGAATCTGTCCCGCTTCCTCTATTCCACCCGCAAGATCTCCTTTGACGAGGTGGTGGCGACCATGTACCGCACGGGCAAAGACATGGACGAAAAGTACCGGGAGACTTCCCACGGCGGCCTCTCGCAGATTTATTACGGGAACGCCCTGTGAGCCGCTCCGCGCGGCTGACACATGCCCCCGCATCCAGGCCGGATGCGGGGGCTTCGCATGGGTACATTCGGGCGCGGACCTTGACATCGCTTTCCGCCGCTGGTAATATTATTCTGGCTTTTTCCACGGAAGGCATGCGCTGAAATGGAGGTTGTCTGATGGCATACGGCATAGGGATCGACACGGGCGGCACCTATACGGACGCCGTGCTCTACGATTTTGAAACGCGCACGGTGCTGGCGAAGGGCAAATCGCCCACCACGCGCCAGGATCTCTCGGTTGGCATCGGCCTGGCGCTGGACGCGCTGCCGCAAGCGCTGCTCCGCCAGGCGGAAGTGGCCGCGCTTTCCACCACCCTGGCGACCAACGCCTGTGTGGAAAACAAGGGCGGCCGCGCGCGGCTGGTTATGGTGGGCACGACGCTGGATACGCTGAAATGGGTCGGCGCGGATAAGAAATACGGCCTGAATTACGACGAGGTGCTCTGCCTGGACACTCAGGGCTCCTTTGACGGAAGCCGCGTGGAGCATCCCGACTGGGACGCTGTGATGGCGGAAAACGACCCCTTCCTTCGCCAGGCGGAGGCGCTCAGCGTGGTCGAGCTCAACGCGATGCACAACGGCGGCGTATGCGAAACCGCGGCCCGCGACGCGCTGAAGAGCCGCTACCACGTGCCCCTGGTGATGGCCAGCGAGCTGGTCAGCGGCCTGAACATCATGGAGCGCGGGGCGACGGCGCTGCTCAACGCGCGGCTGCTGCCGGTGGCGGAGCAGTTCATCCACGCCGTTGAGCGGGCGCTCACCCGGCGCGGACTCGGCGCGCTGCGCGTCATCGTGCGCAGCGACGGCAGCCTGATGATCGAGGAGCAGGCGCGATCCCGCCCGGTTGAGACCATCCTGAGCGGGCCGGCCGCCAGCGTGATCGGCAGCCGCGCGCTCACAGACTGCGCCAACGCGCTCATCGTGGACATGGGCGGCACCACCACGGACATTTCGATCCTGCGCGGCGGCGCGCCGCAGATGACCGGAGGTATCCGGATCGGCGGCTGGCGGACCCAGATCAGGGGCGTCTTTATCGACACCTTCGGCCTGGGCGGCGACACGCGGGTGTACGTGGCCGACCACAGGCTGGCGCTGGATACCCGCCGCGTGGAGCCGCTCTGCGTCGCTTCGAGCCGCTGGCCGCAGATCCGCGGGCGCCTGCAGGAGCTGCTCGAACAGAAGCGCTCGCATACCAGGCCGCTGCATGAGTTCCTGTATCTGGTGCGCAGCCCGGAGCACCCGGAGCGCTATACAGACGCAGAGCGCCGCCTCATCGACGTTCTGGCGGACGGGCCCCAAAACATCGGCGGCGACGCGCTGGATATGTACCGCATAGACAGCGAACGGCTGGAACAGGAAGGCGTCGTGATGCGCTGCGGCCTGACGCCCACCGACATCATGCACATCAACGGGGATTACACCCAGTTCGACGCGGAGGCCTCGCGGCTGGCGGCGCGCTATTTCCTGCAGGTCCTGCCGGACTTGACCGATTCGCCGGAAGGGATGGAGCAGCTCTGCGGCCGGGTGTATGAGATGGTGAAGCGGCGCCTGTTTGAGAACGTCGCGCGGGTGTTCATTGAATCGACGTATCCGGACATCTGCCGGAGTGGGCTGGACGAGCAGCTGAAGGCGTTGATCCGGCATAAGTGGGAGCGGCGCGGCGAACCGGAAGCGGACGGCTTTTTCAGCCTGAAACTGGACGCTTCGGCGGCGCTGGTCGGCATCGGCGCGCCGATCCACCTGTTCCTGCCGGAGGTGGCCGGGGCGCTCGGCGTGAAGTGCATCGTTCCGGAGCACTCCAGCGTGGCGAACGCCATCGGCGCGGTGGCGGCCGATGTCGCGGCGCGGGTGAGCGTCGAGATCCGCAGCGGCCAGGACGGCTATACCGTTCATGCGCCGGACAGCGTGGCCTGCTTCGCCGAGTACGACCAGGCCGTTCTGGCGGCCGTCGCGGCGGCGAAGCGCCTGGCCGAAGAAGAAGCGCGCCGTCGCGGCGCGCTGGGGGAGCTGAACGTGGAAGTGACCGTCGACGCCCACCGGGCCCGCGACCGCTACGGCGCGCAGGTGGACCTGGGAACGACCGTCATCGCCTGCGCCAGCGGCCGCCTGAACCGGTAGCGGGCGGCGCAGGCCGCCCGGAATCACCAGTCCGTGAGGATGAGCGTGTAGTCGCGATACCAGAATTCCCCGCCGATGCCGCTCGCGTAGAGGTTGACATCTATGTCGGAAACGTCCTCCACCGTCGGGATGTACAGGCCTTGCGGAATGGCCAGCAGGTAGATGTCGACGCTGCCGAAGGCCGGGATGGTGGGAATCACCGTGTCGAAGAAGTATGGCGGGGTCGAGGCGGCGTCGGCGAAAACCATCGACGAAATGGGCGTTTCGCCGGCTCCTCCGTAGTAGAACGCGGGATCTCCGTCCAGGCTGCCGCCGCTCAGCTCGATCGTCTGGCCGGTGTTGTTGGCGATGTGCAGCAGGTAGGCGGGCACATCGAAGGGCTCGGGCGAGACTTTGAACGGTACGACGCACAGGCCGCCGCACTCGATCGTGCACACATCGTCGTCGACCAGCACGGCCCCGCTTCCGGGCGCGCCGGACAGGGCGGCAGGGCTTCCGTCGCGCGTGTAGGTGAACGTCTTCTGGTAAAAGTAGTCCTCAAAGTAGCTGTCTTCCGTGAAGACCAGGAGGGAGAGGGCGCCTTCCTCCCGGAAGAGGTCCAGCTCGCACAATCCATCGTCAGAGAAGAAGATGAGGTATTCGCCCACGTCTCCCACCAGGCTCCAGTCGGCCTGGATGGAGGTCATGCGATAGAAGGACACGTCCAGGCGGTAATCCTCCGGGCCGTTCTTCGTGAGGATGAGCGAGCCTTCGTCATCCACCTGCCGCCATTCGCCGAGGCAGTCGTCCACCCAGGCCGGCAGTTCGTAATCGCCTTCCCAGTAGCCCTCGTCTTCGTAGTATTCCCTGTAGAAATACCGGTCCGGATAGCGCGATTCCATCGTGATGCAGTCGCCATCCAGAACGAAGCGATAGCGCCAGCCGCTCTTCGCCAGCACCGATTCGTCCTCCGCGGCGACGGTCATCGCCTCGTCCTCGAAGGCCAGGTCGTATTCGGCGCTGAACCAGTCGTCGCCCGCGGCGGTGAGACCGGTGTAGACGATGACCACGCCGCTTTCGTCGGCGGCCGGAATGTACAGGCTCTCGCCGTCGTCGCTGTACCAGGTGCCCAGCCATTCATAGCGCGTTCCCTCCGGCCGGACGCACAGGAACGTACTGCCCTCAAAGAAACCGCCGAAGTCCCCGCCGGCATCCACGGACAGGAAGAAGGCGCCGCCCAGCAGCTCCACGTCGCAGGAAAACATCCCGTCGTCCGAGCGGAAGCTGAGGACGGCGCCGTATTCGTCCTCGTCGATCAGCTTCGCCTCGAAGGCGGCGACGCGGTAAAAGGACGCGGCGAGGACATAGCCGTCCCATTCGTTCCAGCTGATGTTCACCGTGCTGTTCTCTTCGTCCATCAGCTGCCAGTTGCCCAGGAAATCCCCGATCCAGAAGGCGTCGATGCCGTCGTAATCGAAGTCGTCATCCTCGCCCCAGTATTCGTCGAAATCGCCTTCATCCGCCTCCTGCAGGCCGGACGCGCACGCGCCGCCGGCGCAGCAGGCGAACAGCAGAAGCAGGGCGAGAAGGAACGCTACCCGGGTCACATGTCTGAAGCCTTTCACGCTAACGCCTCCTGGTTCAATGTGGTTTTGTTGGCGCATGCCGGCGGGTTTCATGGCCCCGGCAGGCCCGACACCAGTATATCATACGACGGGCCGCTGTCAAGAGCGCGCCGCTCCTCGCGCGCCCCGGGCCTGCCGTCATACACCGAACATGGATTTTCTTACATTTTGCTGCCGCTTCGTCCGTTTCTGTGTTGAAAACGGGCTTTTTCTGCGCGGCAAATGCAGGATCAATTGTAAAGAAATGCAAATGGCGCGGAAAAAACGAAAAACCGACTTGACGGATTGGGCAAATGACAGTACAATATATGCAATCGTATTTTTATACGTAATTTATCAAGGAGGAATTGAATCCATGAAGAAGTTTTTTGCGCTGCTGGTCGCCATGATGATGGTGTTCGGCATGTTCTCCGCGGCCATGGCTGACGATGCGCCCGCCTACAAGATCGCCATCATGACCGGCACGACCTCCCAGGGCGAAGAGGAGTATTACGCCGCGACGTCCCTGGCTGAAAAGTATCCCGACATCGTGATCCATGACACCTATCCGGACAACTTCTCCTCCGAGGTTGAAACCACCATTTCCAAGCTGATCGCCTTCGCCAGCGATCCCGAGGTCAAGGCCATCATCTTCGTGCAGGCTGTGCAGGGCGCGACCGCCGCGTTCACCCAGATTCTGAACGACATGGGCCGCGATGACATCCTGCTGATCGCCGGCGTGCCCGCCGAGGATCCCGCCGACATTTCCGCGGTGAGCGACATCGTGCTCGCCAACGACGAGATCGGCTGCGGCTATCAGGTCGCCGACCTCTCCAGCAAGTGGGAGTGCGACGTGCTGGTGCACTATTCCTTCGCCCGTCACCTCTCCTATGAGACCATCGTCGCCAAGCGTGACGCCATGAAGGCCACCGCCGAGAGCTACGGCATCGAGTTCGTCGAGCGCGACTGCCCCGACCCGACCGGTGACGCAGGCATGTCCGGCGCTCAGGCCGCCGTGCTGGAAGACATCCCGAAGGTCATGGAAGAGTACGCCGGCAAGAAGGTGTGCTTCTACTGCACCAACTGCGGCCTGCAGGTTGCCCTGCAGCAGGCCATCGTGAATCAGGCCAACGCTTACTATGCGCTGCCCTGCTGCCCCAGCCCGTATCACGGCTTCCAGGAAGCCTTTGGCCTGACCGCCACCTACGGCGACATCGACGGCGCCATCAAGAACCTGGCCAACTACCTGAACGAGCATGACGCCATCAACCGCTTCTCCACCTGGAGCCTGCCGGTGAACATGTCCATGATCAACGCTGGCTTCTCCTATGCCTGCGCCTATGCCGAGGGCAAGACCGAGGGCAAGGTTGACATGGCTGTGCTGAGCGACTGCTTCGCCGAGGCGGCCGGCAGCGAGATCGAGCTGGGCACCTATGTTGACGCCGCTGGCACCGAGTACGCCAACTACCTGCTCATCGCGCTTGAGCCCATCGACTTCGCTGACTATCTCGACTAAGATCCAATAAAAAGTGGCTGTCCGGGACAACCGCAGAGCCGGGAGTTTCGGACAGCCTTTTTCATTGAATGGGCCGGCCTTCGGGGCTGGCGGCTTTTGTGTGTTTTTTCCTCCGCGTACGCGCGCACGCGCGCAAACGGAGGAAAAATCGCACATCGCGCCGCGTGCGCGGTTCTGTTGATTGAGGCAAGCGCCTTTGAAGCCCGGAACGCAGGCAGGGCCGGACCTGCCGCGCCGCGGCTCGGGGAAAGGAGTGGAATCGTTGGCCAGTGAATTTGTGCTTGAAATGAACCACATCACGAAGAGATATGGATCGAACGCCGTGCTCCGCGACGTGACGCTGCGCGTGCGCCCGGGAGAGATCCACGCGCTGCTGGGCGAAAACGGCGCGGGTAAATCGACGCTGATGAACGTGCTGTTCGGCATGCCTGTCATCCACGCGACGGGCGGCTTTGAGGGCCAGGTGGTCTTCGACGGCCAGCCGGTCAGCATTGCCTCGCCCATGGACGCCATGGAAAAGGGCATCGGCATGGTGCATCAGGAGTTCATGCTGATTCCCGGCTTCAGCGTGACGGACAATATCAAGCTGAACCGCGAGATCGCCAGGCCCTGGGCCTTCAGCCGCCTGCTCGGCCGCGAGATGGAATTTCTGGACAGGCCCGCGATGTCCTCCGACGCCCGCCGGGCGCTGGACGCCGTTGGCATGAACATCGAGGAATATGCGCTGGTCAGCGGCCTGCCCGTGGGCCACATGCAGTTCATTGAAATCGCGCGCGAGATCGACAAATCCGGCATGAAGCTGCTGGTGTTCGATGAACCGACGGCCGTGCTCACCGAGAGCGAAGCCCAGCAGCTGCTGAACGTGATGAAGCAGATCGCCGCGCGCGGCATCGCGATCATATTCATCACGCACCGCCTGGAAGAGGTTATGGACGCGGCCGATACCATCACCATCCTGCGCGACGGCGCGCTGGTGGACACGCTTCCCAAGGCGGATACCACGCCGGAAAAGCTGGCGGCCATGATGATCGGCCGCGGCGACGAGAGCGTGATCCAGGTGGAGAAGCGCGAGAACAAGATCGGCGACAACATCGCCATGTCCATTCGGAACCTGTGGGTGAACATGCCGGGCGAGTACGCCAAGGGCGTGGACATGGACGTGCGCGAGGGCGAGATATTCGGCATCGGCGGCCTGGCCGGGCAGGGAAAGATCGGCATACCCAACGGCGTGATGGGCCTGTACGAGGCGGTCGGCGAGGTGACGCTGTTCGGGCGGAAACTGGCGCTGGGCAGCGCCCGGGCCGCCCTGAAGGCAGGGCTGGCGATGGTGAGCGAGGACCGGCGCGGCGTGGGCCTGCTGCTGGATCAGTCCATTGAGGACAACATCGCCTTCACGGCCATGCAGGTCAACGGCGATTTCATGAAGAACTTTTTGCGGCAGAAGGACAGCCGCGCCATCAACCGCTACGCGAAGCAGATGATCAAGGAGCTGGACATCCGCTGCACGTCGCCCGCGCAGTCCGTGGGCACGTTGTCCGGCGGCAACCAGCAGAAGGTCTGCGTGGCGCGCGCCCTGGCTCTGAAGCCCAGGTTCCTGTTCGTTTCCGAGCCCACGCGCGGCATCGACATCGGCGCGAAGCAGCTGGTGCTGGAGACGCTGGTGCGGCTCAACCGGGAAGAGAACATGACCATCGTGATGGTTTCCTCGGAGCTGCAGGAGCTCCGCTCCATATGCGACAGGATCGCCATCGTCGCGGAGGGAAAAATCGTGGATATTCTGGGCGCCGACGCGTCCGACGTGGCGTTCGGCATGGCGATGTCCGGCGCAAAGATGAAGGATGGTGAATCGGCATGAGCGAACGCGCGAAACGCAAGGCGGGCGGCGGCCGCCGGTTGACGGCAGTCGTGCTGTTTTCACTGGCCGCGCTGCTCCTGATCGGCTCGGTCTGCGGCTATGTGCTTCGCGGCACGGCGGCCAGCCAGGCCAACCTGGACAAGATGCGAACCAGCGCTGTGCTTCACGCGGCTTCCGAGGGCCTGGTGGAGAACATTGCGCAGCAGGCGCGCGCGGAGAAACTGAAGGAGCTGCGCGCCGACAAGGATTTCCGCAAGCGCGGGCTGGACGAAGTGAACGCCATCTGCGACGCGGCGCGGGATGAAGCGCGCGCGGAAGCGGAGAAGATGTATTCAAATCCCGTGGTCAGCGACGAGGCGGCGCTGGAGAATGCCATCGGCGCGTTCGAGGGCGTGCTGGCCACGTCCGGAACGCTGTATGAGCGCGAACGTTCGGCCTATGCCGCCCTGTACGTTTCGCTGGTCGAGAACGTGTCCGACTGGACGGACCTGGCGGACGGCGCGACCGACGACGCGATCCTGCAAGGCCTCGCAGACACTGTGCCCGAAATCGCGGCCGACGAAAACGCCCACCTGCGGGACGGCTTCATCCGCCTGGCGCGCGCCATGGCCCAGGCAGAACAGGAGAAGGAAGCCGCTGAGCTGCAGAAGCAGATGATCGCCCAGATGAAGGGCGACATCGCCGACTGGTCGGCCTACGCCGAGCTGGACGACGACGCGCTCTGGGCCAGCCTTGTGGAAGAATCGTCCGACCTCGAAGCCGCCGGCGACTTCAAGCCCGCCCTGCTGGAAGCGGCCAAGGCCTTCGCTGCGGCAGCGGCCAATGGCGAAGCCCTGCCCGAACAGGCGGAGGCGGAGCAGGGCGCCGAGACCTTCAGCGAGACGCAGGTGGATTACGGCTACTTTACGCCCACCGAAGAGCTGGCGAAGGAACAGGCCGACAACGCCAGTGCCTATGAGGAACTGAAAACCCAGCTTGTAGCCATCATTCCCGACCTGTCGGGCCTTTCAGACAAGCTGCAGGATACGCTGCGGACGAATGTGGAAACGGTCGTGTGGCCGGGCAGCCTCGATTTCACCGCGCGCTACGACGCCTACATGGCGCACGGCGCGGCGAGCGTGCTGGCAGGCAGCGCGGCGGCCACGATGAAGCTGGCTTCCGTGGCGGAGGTGCTGCTGCTCGCCAGCGTGGCGCTGCTGCTGCTGGGTCTGGTCATGTACGGCTGGGAGCCGCTCACCAAGCGGTTCGGCGTGCCGCGCACGATCATCGCGCTGTTCTTCATCTACCTGTGCCTGCTGGCGGAGCTGTACAACATCAGCGTGCCGATGATGCTGGGCAATGTGCTCGAGCGCATGACCATGTACGGCGTGCTCGTCCTGGCCATGATGCCGGGCATTCAGTGCGGCATCGGCCTGAACATGGGCATGACCATCGGCTGCATTTCCGGCCTGCTGGGCATTGTGTTCTCGCTCCAGTTCAACATGACCGGCTTCCCGGCGCTGATCTTCGCCTGCCTGAGCGGCGCGATCATCTCGCTGCCCCTGGGCTGGGCTTATTCCAAGCTGCTCAACCGCATGAAGGGCAACGAGATGACGATCTCCACCTACGTCGGCTTCTCGTTCGTGTCGCTGATGTGCATCGGCTGGATGCTGCTGCCCTTCAACAACCCCAAGATCATCTGGCTGCTGAGCGGCCGCGGCCTCCGCGTGACGCACAGCCTGCTGGGCAGCTTCGCCCACCTGCTGGATAATTTCCTGTCCTTTAAAGTGCTGGGCGTCGAGGTGCCCACGGGCGGCCTCCTGTTCCTGGCGTTCTGCTGCCTGCTGATGTGGCTGTTCTCGCGCTCGCGCACCGGCATCGCCATGACGGCGGTGGGCTCAAACGCGCGCTTCGCGGAGGCCAGCGGCATCAACGTGAACCACATGCGCACGATCGGCACGGTGCTGTCCACCGTGATCGCTGCGGTGGGCATCGTCATCTACTCGCAGGCCTTCGGCTATGCGCAGCTTTACACCGCGCCGCGCCAGCTGGGCTTCATCGCCGCCAGCGCCATCCTGATTGGCGGCGCGACGGTGAGCAAGGCCAGGGTGAGCCACGTGCTGCTGGGCGTGTTCCTGTTTGAAGGCGTGCTGGTCTTCGGCCAGCAGATCGCGAACTCCGTGGTGGCGGGCGGCGGCCTCAGCGAGGTCATGCGCATCATGATCTCCAACGGCATCATACTGTACGCCCTGACGCAGAGTGGAGGTGCCAGCCGTGAATAAAAGCAAAGTGTTTTCCCACATCGGGAAATATGCGGTGACATACCTGTTCATCGCGCTGAGCGTGTTCTTCATCATCGTGTCCGGACTGGACATCAACTACGTCGCCAGCCAGCTGCTGCTGCGCCTGAACCGGAACGCGTTCATCGTGCTGGCCCTGATCATACCGATCGTCGCCGGCATGGGCATCAACTTCGCCATCACCATCGGCGCCATGGCCGCGCAGATCGGCCTGCTGCTGACCATCAACTGGGGCGTGACAGGCGTGCCCGGCATCCTGCTGGCGGCCGCCGTGACGCTGCCCCTGGGCGCGTTCTTCGGCTTCCTCATCGGCAAGCTGCTCAACAAGATGAAGGGCCAGGAGACCATCGGTTCGCTGATCCTGGGCTATTTCGCCAACGGCGCGTATCAGCTTCTGTTCCTGTTCATTTTCGGCACGATCATTCCCCTGAACAGCAACGTGACCATCGTGGGCGCCAGCGGCGTCCAGAACACGCTGAACCTGACCGGCTCCGTTGGTCTGTATACCGCCATCGACGGCATCGCTCACATCTCCTTCCTCACGGCGCTGTACATCGTTTCGGGCGTGCTGGCGCTGGCCGCGGTGATCCAGTTCGTCCGCAAAAAGATCAGTGCGAAGCGCATGGCCGCGACGGTAGCGCTGGCCGCGCTGATCGCCGGCGTGTTCAGCATTCCCGGCGTGGCGGCGGTGGTCAACGGCCAGCATGGCCGCGAAGTCAGGCTGCCGCTGGTCACCTGGCTGCTCATCCTGGCGCTGTGCCTGTTCAACTCCACGCTGATGCGCACGCGCCTGGGCCAGAAGTTCCGCGCTGTGGGCCAGAGCCAGACTGTGGCGAACGCCTCCGGCATCAACGTGGACCGCACGCGCGTGATCGCGATCATGATCTCCACCGTGCTGGCAGGCTGGGGCCAGATCGTGTTCATGCAGAGCGAAGGCATCGGCACGTTCCAGACTTATGCAGCCCATGAGCAGGTGGGCCTTTATGCCGGCGCGGCCATCCTGGTGGGCGGCGCGTCCATCGACCGGGCCACTAACCTGCAGGCGCTGGTGGGCACTTTCCTGTTCCATTCGCTGTTCATCACGGCGCAGAGCGCCGCCTCCGCGCTGTTCGGCGATTCCGCCGTCGGCGAATACTTCCGCGCGTTCCTGTCCTATGGCGTCATTGCCGTGGCGTTGATCATGTACGCCTGGCGCGGAACACGGCAGAAGAAGGAAGGCCAGATGAACCTGGCCGGCCGCGACGCCCGGGGCGGCTGAGCTCCGGCACAGCGATAATGTAACGACGGGATGTGGGCGAATCATGGTGAAGGAGCGTGTCATCTGGTTTGATCCGGACGAATGGCCGGACGCCGCGGGCGTGCTGATCCACGGCGGCACGGCGCGGGATGCGGGGGTGGAGGTCTGTTTTTCTCCCGCCGCGGACTGCGAAACCGGGCTGGCGCGGCAGCTGGCCGGGCGGGGGCTTCGCCTGATCCGGCCGGGCGAGGCGGTTGAAATCCCCTGGTACGCCCTCCCGCGGCTGTATGTGTTCGCCCGGGACGACGAGGGCTTCTACGCCACGGACGAGCCGCCGGCCATGGACGGCGCCGCCGCCGTGTGGCACGTGGATTCCGAAAACCGCGTGACCCGCGCCGCGGACAGCATTGCCGCTCTGATCCGGGCGTTCCTGTCCGGGAAGGCCCCGGGCCGGGAACCGGACGAAACGCACCGGCTGTTCGCCTCCTGGCGGGCAGCGGAGGCGGCGGGAGAGCTGTTCCTGCGCAACGACACCCCATGGAAGCGGGGAAAAAGGTAGTCTGCGGTCTATACTCGGCGGGGAGCGATCCCCGCCGTTTTTGCGTCCCGGCGACCCTTCCCAAAGACGCGGTTTCGTGGTATAGTTGTAGAGGAGCCCGGCGGACATCCGGGAAATCGCCGCGCGGGCGGCGGATGGAGGTATCGCGCTTATGAACATCATTGTGCTGAACGGCTCCCCGGCGGGGGAGAACAGCATCACCCTGTACACCATGCGCTTTATCCGGCAGCGCTTTCCGGAGCACAGCTGGGAGGTGCTCCACGCGGGCCAGCGCATCCGCGCCATGGAGAAGGACGCGTCCGCCTGGCGCGAGGCTCTGGCCAGGGCGGAGCTGATCGTCTTCTGCTATCCGGTCTACACATTCCTGGCGCCGGCCCAGCTGCATCGCTTCATCGAACTGATGAAGGACAGCGGCCTGGATTTTTCGGGGAAATACGCCACGCAGATCAGCACGTCCAAGCACTTCTACGACACGACCGCTCACCAGTACATCGAGGATAACTGCCATGACCTTGGGCTAAAGTATATCCGGGGCCTGTCCGCAGACATGGACGACCTGCTGAGCGAAAAGGGGCGCCGGGAGGCGCTGTCCTTCTTCCGATATGTGCTGTGGAACATCGGCAGGGATTATCACGAGCCGGCGCCCGGGCGGGGAACCGCGCCCGCCCCGATCGCCGCACACCCCCAGGCGGAGCCGCTGGCGGTTGCCGCGCCGAAGCGGGTCGTGATCGTGGCGGATTTCACCCACACGCGGGAAAACCGCCTGCAGGACATGTGCGAGCGGCTGAAGAACCGGCTGCCCTGCGCGTGCGAGATCGTCAACATCCAGGATTTTCCCTTCGCGGGCGGCTGCCTGGGCTGCTTCCACTGCGCGGCGGACGGACAGTGCGTCTACCGGGACGGCTTTGACACCTACCTGCGGGAGCACATCCAGACAGCGGACGCCCTGGTGTACGCCTTCACCGTCAGGGACCACAGCATGGGCTGCCGCTTCAAACTGTTCGATGACCGGCAGTTCTGCAATGGGCACCGCACGGTGACGATGGGGAAGCCCGTGGGCTATCTGGTAGACGGCGCGATGGACGGGGAGCCGAATCTCCGCCTGCTGATGGAAGCCCGCGCGCAGGTGGGCGGCAACACGCTGGCTGGCATTGCCGACAACCGGCGCGATCCGGACGGCGCGATCGACCGGCTGGCGGAGACGCTGTGCTATGCCGTGACGGAGGAATACCAGCCCCCGAAGAACTTCTACGGCGTGGGCGGCCTGAAGATCTTCCGGGACCTCATCTGGCAGATGCAGGGCCTGATGCGGGCGGATCACAAATTCTATAGGCAGCACGGATTCTATGATTTTCCCCAGAAGAAGCGCGGCACGATGCTGGCCATGTACCTGGTTGGCGGGCTGATGAACAGCCCGAAGCTGCGCAAAAAGCTGGGCGCGCGGATCACCGAAGGCATGATCGGGCCCTATAAAAAGGTGCTGGAGCGGTACGGAAGCGGGGAACGGATGCTCTGAACGAACCGCGTCCCCCGGCGTTTGCCGGGGGACGCGGTTCGTCTTTTGCTGCGGGTCAGCCTTTGACCGCGCCGGCGATCAGGCTTCTCTGCACCTGGCTGCTCATGCACAGATACAGCACCAGCGTCGGGATGGTGGAGATGACCAGCGCGGCGCCGATGGGGCCCCAGTCCGTCTGGTACTGGCCGAACATCTGCTGGATGCCGACGGTCAGCGTGCGCACGTTGTCCGTCGAAACGAACACCGAGGCCATCAGCATTTCGTTCCATACCTGGAGGAACACGAAGATGGACGCCGTTACCAGTGCGGGCACCATCATGGGCAGGATGATCGTAAAAGCGGTGCGGTAAACGCCGCTGCCGTCGATATAGGCCGCTTCCTCCATTTCCATGGGGATGGAGTCGATGAAACCGCTGATGATCAGAATGGCCATGGGGATATTGAAGGCCGTGTAGGGGATGATGAGGCCGAGGTGCGTGGAGAGCACCTTCAGGTCCATCAGGATGCCGAGCAGGGGTTTGAGCGCCGCATGCATGGGAATCATCAGGCCCAGCATCAGGTAGGTCATGGTCAGTTTCTGCCCTTTCCAGCGCATGCGTAGCAGCCCATAGGAGGCCATGAAGCTGAGCAGCAGCGTCAGGAAGAGCGTTGCCGCCGTGGTGATCACGCTGTTGCGCAGATACAGGCTGATCTTTCCCGCGCCCCAGGCCGTAGAATAGTTGCTCCAGATCCACTGGGACGGCAGGCCGACCACATTGCCGCCGAAGATTTCACTGTTGTCCTTCAGGGAGAAGGAGAACAGCCAATACAGCGGAAAGATACAGGCGAACAGCCAGACGATGAGGAAAAACTGAATCAGCGCGCGGCCGATGGGAAGATGGTTTTTTTTCATATCCTATCGGCTCCTTTCGCGGTCCCTGTCTTTGAATATGATGTTCAGCAGCACAGTGAACAGCAGGCATTCCGCCACAATGAACATGGCCATGGCGCTGCCCGTCCCGAAATTGTGGCTTTTGAACATCTCGCGGTACATGGTGGTGGCCGGCACCTCTGTGCCGATGTTGCCGTCCGTGAGGATTTTGACCATGTCGTATAATTTGAAGGAGCCGATCAGCGAAAACGACAGGCAGACCTTCAGCATGGGCCGGATCAGCGGGATCTGTATGCGGAAGGCCATGATGGGGCCCGTCGCGCCGTCCACGGTGGCGGCCTCGAGGATATCGGGAGAAATGGACTTCAGCGCGCCGTACATCAGCAGCATGTGATAGCCCACGTACTGCCACAGCACGGGCACAAACGTGGCCCAGAGGCGCGTTCCCTTGTTGGCCAGCCAGCCGCCCTTGGGCGTTTCTGCGCCAATGGCCCGGAGGAACAGATTCAGCAGGCCGTAATCGTTGTTGTATATCTTGCGCCACAGCTGGCCCACCACGACCGACGAGAGGATGACCGGTATGAAGTAGATGTTGCGGTAAAAACTCTCCGCCTTGACGCCGCGGGCCAGCAGCAGCGCCAGCAGAAGAGAAAAGGGCAGCTGCAGAAACACAGACGCCCCGGCGTACAGGAGGGAATGCCGCACGGCGTCGGGAAAGCTGCTTCCCTTGGCCGTGAACATGTCAATGTAATTTTTGAAGCCGACAAAGTACTCCAGGGTGGGCTTGGTCTTTGTGGTCCAGTTCAGAGTGCTGTAAAAGGCGGACATCGCGATGGGAATGATGACGAAGAAGGTAAAGAACAGCACCGTTGGGAGCACAAACACCATGATATGCCATTTGTTGGAAAGGACCTTTCTCATCCATGGGCCTCCCGTTCTGTCTCATCAGGGAAAAGGGAGATGGCGGCAAAACCGCCACCTCCCGTAAGGATGGTGAGACGACGCTTATTCGAAGATGGCTTCCATGTTCTGGCAGAACTCGTCGCCGGTGATCTCGCCGCTCAGCAGCAGGAGGGTCTGATCCATCAGCAGCTCGCTGTCCTCGCCTTCCAGGGCCGTGTTGCCCCACAGCAGGAAGGAGGTGGCCTCGTTGGTCAGAGCCACGATCTGACGGGTGATCGGTGCGATCTGATCTTCATACTCAGAGAAGTCGGCCTTCCAGCAGGGCAGGCCCGCGCCGGACAGATAGCCGTTCTTGCTCAGGTTCTCAGCGCAGAACTGGCACAGCAGGTACGCTTCTTCGGGATGCTCGGTGTACGCGGCCACGGCGAATTCCTCGGCAGGGCCGCCCATGAAAGCGTTGGCGGAATCGACGCCGGGCACAGCGGGGAACGCGACGGCGATGAAGTCTTCCTTGTCGGCCAGGTTGCCGCCTTCCCACTGGCCCATGACGTACATGGCCACCTTGCCATCATGCCACGGAACCTCAGACTCATCGCGGGTCAGAGCGGCCACGTCATCCGGGAAAGCGCCCATCTCGACCAGCTCGGCAAAGGCGTTCGCGCCGGCGATCAGGCCCTCATCCAGGAAAGTGCCGCCTTCCAGCTTGAACACGGCCTTGCGGAACGCTTCGTCACCGGCGAAGCGGAGCATCAGGATGTCGCCCAGCATGTTGGTGGGCCAGCGGTCCCCGCCGCCCGTGGTCATGGGCGTCACGCCGGCCGCCTTAAACGCTTCGACAGCCGCCTTCAGCTCATCCCAGGTCTCGGGGATCTTCACGTTGTTGGCCTCGAAGAGGGCTTTGTTGCAGTACAGCACGGAGCAGGCGTTGGTGTAGGGCAGGCCGTAGATCTTGCCGTCGAAGGTCATGTTGGCCAACGCGCCGTCGATCAGGCGGCCCAGCGTCTCGTCGTCCAGGTAGTCGTTCAGCGCCATGACCTGGCCCTGATCCACCATGGCCTTCAGGATGCCGCCGGCGTTCCAGTAGAACACATCGGGCATCGCATTCTGGC
This sequence comes from Clostridiales bacterium Firm_10, assembly GCA_001603025.1. Classification (GTDB taxonomy): domain Bacteria; phylum Bacillota; class Clostridia; order Christensenellales; family Aristaeellaceae; genus Firm-10. The sequence continues at coordinate 22,861 of LVAP01000107.1, forward strand.
TGGCCAGGGTGTCGCCCTTGTCCTTCCAGGCGTTGGCTTCGTTCCAGTCGACTTCCACATGGATCCAGGGGTATTGCTCAGCGAACTCTTCCAACGTCTTCAGGAAAGGCGCGCGGGTGGCTTCAGATTCCGAAGACCAGATGGAACCGAAGGTCAGGGTCACTTCCTCGTGCTGGTCCGCAAGGGCGGGCACAACGCTGAGGCACAGCAGCAAGGCAAGCATGGTAGCAACGAATTTCTTCATAGATGAATACCTCCCTTTCCAGTTTTGTTGTCATCATATTACTTCACATCAACCGGAAAGTCAAACATCCCCCGGTGAAATGACAACCAGTGACCAGAAATCGTGCAAATTATGCTAAACCCTGGTCAAAATCGCCCGTTGCGGCCCGGTGGCGGGCTGATTCGTGCATAAATATGCGAAATAATATGCGGCTTGCTGCCTGGGATGGAATGGCCTTTTCCGGCACATCCTGTATGCCGGAACGCCTGCCGGTGCGGGCGAGCGGCGATGAAATTTACCGGCCTGCCCGGCCGGTGGTTGCGAAAAAGGCACGTTTACGATAAAATATGAAGCGGAGGAACGGGCTGTGGCTGGATCCAGGGCCGTGTCTCCGGGAAGGAGCGAGCTCATGATTTACGATGCGGTTATCATCGGCACCGGGCCTGCGGGCGTTTCGGCGGC
>LVAP01000108.1 GCA_001603025.1 Clostridiales bacterium Firm_10
GTTCTCCGTCAGCTGGCGGAATACGTTCTTGAAGGTGCCGCACCCGAAATAGAGGCGGCCGCCTGCCAGCATGTGGAAGCCGAAGGGGCGGCCCTTGGGCTGGCTGCCGTCGGTGGTCAGAAAATAGAAGGTCTTCGCCCTGTCGAGAAACTCGTTCACCTTTTCCGCGTTGCTCATGATCTCATCCTCCTTGTCGCAGTCACTCCGTCATACCAAATCCATTATACGGCCGCGCCGCAAAACATTCAAGCCCGCATTGGCGGCGCGTTTCACGACAACCGGCCGCTACGGCTTTTCCCGGCCTTCCCGCATGGCCCGGAAGGCGGCTTCCTCGCGCAGCAGCTCCGCGCGCAGCCGGCAGGAATTCCAGCCCATGTTGGATTCCGTCAGCACGGCCTTGAGCCGAACGGGCGAAACGCCGGCCTGGCGGAAGCTGTCCAGGAAACGGCGCAGCAGCTCCTCCGGGAAGAAGGCCATCACCATCATCTCCTCCGGAAAATCATTCCACAGCCCCTGCGCGCCGGACTCACCCGCCAGGCCGCACAGCGTTCCCACGCTTTCCCCATACTCCCCCGCAGCCACGACCCGCACGCGCACGCCGTGGATGGCGGCCAGCATCCCGATCTGCCTTCCCCGATTTGGCTCAATGTTGTATAAAAGCGCCAGCGGCGTCATCCGTTTTCCCTCCCACTGAGTGATGGTTCCATTATAGCACAGCCGCAGCCGGAAGACAAATCCCGCCCCGTCGGCAAAAAACAACGCCCCGCCGGCAAAAACAACAGCCGGCGGGGCGAATGCTTTCTGGTTGATTGCGCGCCTCTCTCAGTTCAGCATGACCTGGCCGCCGGTCACGGGGATGGCCTGGCCGGTCTCATACTTCTGCTCGACGCAGTAGAAGATGGCCTTCGCCACATCCGCGGGGAAGCAGCCGCGGTTCATGGGCACCTTGGACATGTAGTATTTGCGCACGTCCTCCACGGTCTTGGCGCCGGGCACCTTGCCCGCGTTCAGATACTGCACGAACAGGCCGCGCACCGGATCGGACCACAGCGGGCCGTCCAGGTAATTGCCGGGGCAGATGGCGTTCACCTTGATGTTGTAGGGGCACAGCTCCAGCGCAAAGCTCTGGGTCAGGCCGATGCCGCCGAATTTTGAGCCGGCGTAGGCGTAGTTGTTCTTGCTGCCTTCCAGGCCGCTCTTGGAATTGATGGTGATGATGTCGCCGAACCATTCGGGATCCGCCTCGTGCTCCGCCTCCATGATGGCGGCCGCATACTTGGCGCACAGGAAGTAGCCCGTGTAGTTGATGTTGGTCACAAAATCGAAACCGGCCTTTTCCAGCTCCATCAGGCTGCCGGCCTTGGCCACGCCCGCGTTGCTCACCAGGATATCCAGCCCGCCGAAGATCTCCACGGTCTTCTGCACCATCGCCGCGACGCTCTCCTCGCTCGTGACGTTCACCTCGACGGCGCAGGCGTTTTCGCCCAGTTCCTCCGCCACGGCCTGCGCGCCGGGCAGGTTCATGTCCGCGATTACCACAGCGCAGCCCTCGCGATGCATTTCCTCGGCAATGCCCTTGCCGAAGCCCTGCGCGCTGCCGGTCACGATGGCGATCTTCCCGGCCAGGCGGCCCGTCGTCGCCGGACGGGTATGGATGTTCGTCCTGGCAAGTTCCTGCCATTTTTGCATGTCAATCATGTCAACTCAGCCTCCCTGTCTTTTATGCAAAAGGTTTTGCCCTCAGCGAATGAACAGAAAATACCCCGCGATGACGGCGATGATCACCAGCGCCAGCAGGAGGGAGCCTGCCAGCATGAGGCGCATCTCGCGCCGACGGGCGTGGTTCGTCCGGGTGGTATGCATCCGGCGCCGCAGCTTCTCCATCAGCGCCTCAAAGTTGCGGGCCGCTTTCGCTCCGCCGATCTGCTGCACGGTTTCCAGAACCTTCTCCATCTGCCGGAAATCGGGAATGCCGCCCGAGAAGCGCACATAACCGGCCATGGCGGTCACCACGAGCATATCGTCCACCAGCTCAAATTCGTCGTCCTGTCCCTCGCGGGCACGGCGGCAGCGGCCGGTCACATAGCGCCGCGCACAAGCCTGAACCTGCCCGGCAATCGCCGGGTATTCGTCGATCAGGCGCGCCAGGTCGTCCAGCAGGCCGGACAACTTTGTCATGGCTTCGGCCAGCAGTGTGTGCACCACGCGGCAGGCCAGCAGGCAGCCCTGGTCGCACGCCGGGCCATCCAGATAGCTGGCGTATCCCGTCGCGGATCGGATCAGCTGCATCACGGCGGGGTCGATCAGCTCCACCTCGTCCCAGCGTATGCTGTCCAACAGCACCACGATCAGGTCTCGCAGGTTTTCCTGCGTCATGCCCAGCGCCTCGCCGCGGCGGCCCCTGCACAGAGTCACCAGGCTGTCGCGCAGCTGTTTCACGAAGGACATGCCCGGCATCAGATCTGCCGCCCGGATGACGCGTTCAATCAGCCGGGGCCATTCGTCCGCGGCGAACACGCGGAACGCTTCGTCGTTCAGCGCCGCGCGCCGCGCGCCCATGGCCTCCATCCAGTCGTCGATATACTGCGTCAGCGACATGCCGTTTTCAAACGGAGGGACATCCAGCCGGAGCTGTTCCGGGCTGCCCAGCGAGGCCGCCCGGCCGCCCGGCCTCACGCGGTCCGCCCAGTTGAGATCGTGCGCCAGCAGGGCACGCGCCAGCTCGGCGCACTCCCCGTCCGGTTCCGGCTCCGCGCCGGGCCACACGCAGATCTTCTTCGCCAGGTCAAAGCGGACGCACTGCATGCCCGCCGGCGTCTTGCTCTCGCACGGCGGAGAAATGCAAACCGAGTACGGCAGGGCGGTTTCGCCCGGGGCGATGAGCGTGCACCAGCTCAGCCGCTGCATGTGCTGCAGGGGCATGGCGCGCATCAGCAGCTCCAGCAGCAGACGGCCCTGGGCGGACACGGACGCGGGATCGCCGTCGATGACGATGTGCACCGTCTGGCGCTTATCCCGCGCGGAGTGGTAAAGCGCAGTGAGCAGCCGGGCCAGGAGCGGCTCGCTGAACCAGCCGTCAATCAGCTTCAGCCCGGCGCTGAGCAGGTCGGAATCGGCCAGCGCCTCCGGCTTCAGCGTGGGCAGCGGGTCGATCTCACCCTCGCGGCCGGCGTAAGCCTCCTGAAAGGCATCCGCCGCGAGGGGCCGCAGCGAGGCGAGCGCTTCAATATCCTGCGGCTCGTTGGCCACCAGCTGGTGCACGAGATACGAGCCATGCATGCCGTTCGGATCCACCGCACAGCGGCTGAACACCAGTCCCACACCCAGGGGATACTGGAAATACACCGGAGCGGGCGGGTCTGACTGGCAGCGCAGGATCGTCTGCTGCTCAAGGAGGGAAAGCCACGCGCTGCCCGTCAGGCCCGCGCTTGCGGCCACCGTGCGGTAGCCGGCCTTGTCCTTCCTGTAGATGTGCTGCTGAATCACGCCGCCACGCCCCCATGCCTGTTCGATTCTTATAGTATATATCGCGGGGGTCGTTCTGTCAATCCTCCGCTGGACAGAACGCGGGACCGGCTTTGCTTCCGGTCCCGCCGTCATTTCACTCAAACGATGCGCCCAGGTGTTTCTTTCCTTCCAGCAGCTGCCGGTTGATCCATTCGCTGCCCACAAACGGATCGCCGTGGGCGCGCAGGTCGTCGTTCAGCTGGCGTCGCATGGCCGCGATGCGCTCCTGCTGCGCCGGCTCGGCGATGAGATTTACCTTCTCGCCGGGATCGCTGTCCAGGTCGTACAATTCATCCACGTCGGTCAGGTTCCACACGTATTTCCAGCGGTCGTCGCGGATCATGCGGGTGGTGTACAGGCCGAACTGCTGGCCGTTGGAGGTGGATACGATGTGATTCCGCGCCGCGCCGTCGTCCTCCGCCGCCAGCGGCAGCGCGCGGCCGTGCTCGATCCCGGGATGGTCGAGCCCCAGCCACTCGATGAAGGAGAAAGGCAGGTCCAGGCAGTTGGACACGAACGCATCGCACGTGCGGGGCTTCACGCCCGGCACCCGCACCATCAGCGGCACGCGGCAGATGTCGTCGTACAGCACGTAATGCTTGTCCAGCATCTGGTGGCTGCCGCACATGTCGCCGTGATCGGAGGTAAAGGCCACGATGGTATTGTCCTTCTGGCCGGTGCGCTCCAGCGCGTCGAGGATGCGGCCGATGGCCTGGTCGAGCTGGCTGATCACGCCGAAGTAGCGCGCCGCCATGTAGCGGAAGTCCTTCTCCCAGGTCATTTCATCGGTGCCCCAGCTGATGGTCTGCTGCCTGTGGCAGTAGGGCTTATGGATAAACCGATCGCCATAGCCGTCCCACGGCTCGATGGCCTCCGGGTCGTACATGGTTGAAAACGGCGCGGAGGGGCGGCAGGGCAGATGCGGCTCCTCATAATCCACCCAGATGTGCCAGGGCTTGTCCTGCGCGGCGAATTTCTCGATCATCGCCGCCGCCTGGCCAGCCATCCAGTGGGTGCCGGAATCCTCCAGGGCCACCGGGCTCTCGCAGCCCAGCCAGCCGCCGGTGTATTTCGCATCCGGATACTTTTCCCTGATGAGCTGCTTGTGGCCGGCCCAGCTCACCCACTCGCCATAGCCGAAGGAATCGGGATGCAGCGTGGGCGACACGTGGAAGCGGCCCAGGTAGGCGGTGTTCCAGCCCCTTGCCTGCAGCTGGCGGGGCCAGCACCACTCGGGCTGCACCGTAGGCGCGGGCACCTGGTCGTAGTTCCACTGCGCGCCGAAGCTGTCGGGATGGCGCCCGCACAGGATGGCCTGGCGGGCCGGCGCGCAGACGGGCAGCGGCGTGAACGCGCGGGTATACACCACGCTCTCCGCCGCGAGGCGATCGAGGGCCGGGGTCTTGACCGGCCTCAGCCCCCGATAACCGACGCTGTCGTGTCTCAGCTGGTCGGCGTTGATGAGCAGAAGGTTCATCACTTGTCCCACGGCAGCTTGATGCGGGAGATATCGCCGTGCATGGGCGGGAGCATCTCCGGCACAACCAGCGCGCCGCCGTTCTCATAGGACTTGATCGCGGCGAAGGTGTATTCCAGCGTTGCGAGGGCATCGCGTCCCGACGCGCGAAGGTACTCGTAAGGCACTTTGTTGGTCACGTCCTCAAGGAAGGCGTTGATGCGGCGCGGGAAGGTGGCGCCGAAGCTGCTCACGCCGTAGTCGGTGGTAATGGGCTCGGGCGTGGCCTGGTTCATGGTGCCGCGGCTGGTGTCCAGCTCCTTGGGATCCCACACGTGCAGCTTCTCCACGCAGTTCTCAATGGCGAAGGTGCTCTTGGCGCCGCAGTGCTCGTAGCTCCACCAGCCGCCGTAGCCGAACATGGCGTCGCCGCGCTGGGTGATGAGGTAGCCCACGCCGCCGTTGGCAAACTTCACATGGATGGAGTTGATGGACAGCATGGCGTCCTCGGCGGTGCGGCGCACGCCGGGCTTGTCCAGGAAGGCCTGCAGGGCGATGATGTCGCCGCAGAAGTAGCGCATCACGGAGAAGGGATGCGCGCAGAAGGCCTTCAGGTGAGAATAGGGCACCTGCCACTGCTGGGGCATCATCTTGTTGTAGCCGTCCTGCGTGCCGTTGAAGCCCACCTTGTGGATGCAGTAGATGAGCTCGCCCACCTTGCCCTCCAGCTGGCGCTTTTTGGCGTCCTCGGCTGGCTGGGTAAAGTAGTGGTTCAGGTCGCAGCCCAGGTACAGCTTGTTCTTCGCGGCGTAGGCAACCAGCTCGCGGGCCTCGCGCACGTCGGCGCAGATAGGCTTCTCCACCAGCACGGCCTTCTTGTATGTCAGCGCCAGCATGGCCGGCTCGAAATGCATGGAGCCGTTCTCATAACCGGAGGTGGTGACGGACACCACGTCGATCTCCGGCATGGCCTTGAGCATTTCCTCCTCATCATAGAAGGCGCGGCAGCCGAACTTCGCGGCGGCCTCATCCGCCTTTTCCTTCACCAGGTCGCACACGGCGACCAGCTCGGCCAGGGGGTTCTCCTTGTAGCAGGTGGCGTGGGTGTTGCCGATGCCGCCCATACCGACGACGGCGCATTTGAGTGCCATGTTCTTGTCCTCCCTCATCTCTTCTGGTCCAATAATGCTTTTTCAACGGAAAACGGGGAATGATTCAGTCGTTCTGCGTTCTGTACTGCGAGGGCGTGATGCCCATCTCGCGCTTGAACTCGCGCGAGAAGTGGCACAGGCTGCGGAAACCCACCTTGCGGGCCACGTCCCCTACGGGCACGCCGGCCTGGAGCATCTCCATCGAGCGGGCGAAGCGGTAGCGGCGCAGGTATTCCTGCGTGGCGATGCCGATCACCTGGCGGAACTGCCGGGAGAGGTAGTCGCCGGAAACGCCCACCTCCGCGGCAATGCTCTGCACGTTGAGGGTGCAGTCGCCGTATCGCTCGTCAATGAAGCTGAGCGCGCGCGTCACGTAAGCCGAGTACGCGCCGTTTTCCGCATCGCCGCCCACGTGGGCCAGGTAGGCCCTGGCATACTCCACCAGCAGGCAGTTCAGCAGGCTCTTGAGGCGCACGCGCCAGCCCGTGGGCTGGACCTCGCATTCCTCGTGCATCCACGTGATCAGCCGCAGGAAGGTCTTGCGCTCGCCCAGCGTCAGGTGCAGCCGGGGCGTGCTCGCGGAGAGATCCGGGCTGAACAGCCTGTCCAGGCCGGGCAGCGCGCGCAGCTCCTCCAGGCTCTCTCCCACGGCATCCAGGCCGAACACGCAGTTGTAGATGCGCGTGACGCGGTTGCCGCTGTACTTGTGGCTCACCCACGGCTTGAGGATGAAGATATCCCCCTCCATGAGCAGCGCCACCGAGCCGCCGGCGTCATGCAGGCAGAATCCGTCCGTCACGTAAACCAGCTCGTAGAAGTCATGATCATGCCGGATATTCGTGGTGTGGTACGCCGTCGTGACCCGCACGGCCGGTTCGCCGGGCGCGACCTGTGAATCCAGATACAGAGTGTTGACCATGCTTTCCTCTCTTGTTATTTCGGGGGGAACATCTCGTCCAGATAGACGACCTTCCCCGTGTCCAGCGAACGGATGGCGGCGTGGATCACCTGCTGCGCCTTGAGGCCCTGCAGGCCGCTGCCGTCGATGTCCTCCGGCTTCACGCCGGCGTCCACCTGCCGCACGAAGCAGCGGATGCGCTCGCGGAAAGTGTCGTCGAAGTTCGAATAGCCGCCGAAGACGGGATTGGTATACACGCGCTTCTCCGGATTGCCGGCGGGGTACAGCGTGGCCTCGCGCCACATGTCCTCGAACACCAGGCGGCCCTTGACGCCCGCCACCTCGCAGCGCTCCATGGGATGGCCCCGCGCGATGTCATAGCTGGAGGTGAGGTGCCCCACCGCGCCGCACTTGAACTTCATGTTGATGCTGGCGGTGGACCAGATGGTACGGCCGGGCGCCTTCATGGCGAAGCAGTGCACGGCCTCCACGTCGCCCATGAAATAGCGGATGATCTCGCAGGAGTGCGGGTTGAGCGCCTTCAGGTGATAGTAAGGCGACTCGAAATCCTGCGGTTTGCCGATCCACAGCGCCATGTTGCAGAACAGCAGATCGCCGATGAGGCCCTCATCCTGCCACTTCTTCGCGGCGCGCGCGGCGGGCGTGAAGCGGTGGTTGAAGTCGATGGCGAAGCAGCGGTTCAGCGCCGCCGCGGTGTCCACCATCTTCTGGCCGTTCTCAATGAGATTGCTGATGGGCTTTTCGCACAGCACGTGGCAGCCGGCTTCCAGCGCCTGGATGGTGGGCAGGTAATGATCGGACGAGTATTCATAGCCGCCGGTGGCAACGGAGACCAGGTCGGGCTTGAGCTCCTTCAGCATGGTCGGCGCGTCCAGCCAGTAGGGAACGCCGAGCTTCTTCGAGGCGGCGACGGCGCGCTCCTCGTTGATGTCGCACACGCCCACCAGGTCCACCAGCTCGTCCTCCTGATAGATGCGGGCGTGCAGGTTGCCGATGTGGCCCAGCCCGATAACGCAGACTCTGAGCATCTTTCTTTTCCTCCGGGATTACTTCTTCTGCTGCAGCTTCACCGCGTCCGCGATGCCGCCGATGTACTTGCTGTCGTACGCCTCCTGAGAGGACTTGAACGGGCGGTCGTTCATCAGGAAGTTGGTGTAGATCGGCGCGGGCCGGCCGGTCTCCTTCTCCCGTTTCGCGATGAACGCATACATGCGGGCCTTGAGGGCCTCGACCACCTCGGGGTTCTCGGCGGCCACGTTGTGATTCTCTTCCGGATCCTTGATGAGGTTGTACAGCTCCAGCTCCGGCTTGAAGTGGAAGTCCGGCTCCAGCGCCACAATGAGCTTCCATTCCGGCGTGCGCCAGCCGTGCTTGCGCATCCAGGTGCACTCGGTGATGTAGAACTCCGGTTCCGGCTCGCGATACTCGCCGCGCACCAGCGGCATGAGGCTGCGGCCCTCCATGGGCAGGTTGTTCTCGATGCCCATGATCTCGAGCAGGGTGGGCGTGACGTCCTTCAGCTGGCAGATGTCGTCGTAGCGCTTGCCTTCGGGCAGGTGGCCCTTCCAGCGGATGATCAGCGGCACCACCAGCGTGCACTCGTACATGCCGTGATGGTCGAAGTAGCAGTCGTGGTCATACAGCGTCTCGCCGTGGTCGGAGACGAAGACCACGATGGTGTCCTCTTCCAGGTTCAGGTCCTTCAGCTTGGTGAGGATCTGCTGGATGCAGCTGTCCATATAGGCCACCGCGCCGTCGTACTGGGCGATCACATAGTCCGGATTGGTGCAGCCTTCCGGCACCCAGCTCCTGATATAATCGCCGAAGGGCTTGAAGTCATACACCTTCTGCATGCGCTTGTCGCTGGGATCAAAGGGATCGCCCTGGAAGAACATGTTGTCGAACGGGGCCGGCGGCAGATACGGCGAGTGGGGATCCATGTGGCGCAGGAACAGCATGAAGGGCTTGTCCTCCTTCGCCAGGCGTTCCAGCTCGGGAATGGCCACCTCGTTCAGGTTTTCCGCCTTGTGGGCGCGGCCGTCGTCGTGGTCGGGGCCCCAGCCGGAGAAGGAGAGGTAGGTGTCATAGCCGCGGCCGCCCGCGTTGCCCTGGAAGCCCACGCAGGTGGTGTTGTATCCGTTGTCGCGCAGAATCTCGGCCAGCACCGGCACGCCGTCGACGATCTTCTTCTGGCTCAGGCCCACGACGTCGGTGCCGAAGCAGTCGCGGCCGGTCAGCATGTTGGAATAGCCGGGCGTGGTGGGAATGTGCGCGGAGAAGCAATTGTTGAAGGTGATGCCGCCCTCGGCGTACTTCGTGATGTGCGGCGTGGTCAGGCGGCCGTAGCCGTAGTGGCTCATGTGGTTGCGGCGCAGGCTGTCGATGCCGAAGAACAGCAGGTTAGGTTTCTTTGTCATCTCTCATCGTCCTTCCCTTATTTCAATCCCTGATTCCTGATCGCTTACCTGTTGCCCAGCATCTTCAGGATGGCGTTCATATAGCCGAAGCTCTCGCTGGCAATGGCCTGGGCATGCTGCAGCGTCTGCTCGGGGCCGATGACCTCCAGGCACACGGGGCCTTCGTAGCCGGCGTCCACCAGCGCCTTGAAATAGCCGTACAGGTTGATCTCGCCGCGGCCGCAGGCCTGGTCGGCGGGCGCGCCGGGGTTGGGGCCGGGGCCCTTGCAGTCGCGGATGTGCACGTGACCCATGCGGGAAACCACCTTCGCCAGCGCTTCTTCCGGCTTCTCGCCCGCGCGGTGGATGTGGCTGGGATCCATGTCGATGCCGAAGGAATCCAACTGGATGGCCTCCATGGCCCGCAGGGTGGTAGGCGTATCGTGGATGGCGCAGCCCACGTGCGCCTTGCAGCACAGCTTCACGCCGTATTTCGCGGCCAGCTTCGCGCGGGCGGTCAGCGTTTCGATGGATTTCACAACGTCTTCCTCCACATCCATCTTCCCGCCGGGACCCACGTTGACCACCGGAATGCCCAGATACTGCGCGGCCTGGAACGCCTTGGTGAGGCGCTCCTCGTCCAGCGAGGCGACCTCCATGGACAACAGCTCCACGCCCGCTTCCTTGGCGGCGGCTTTCACCAGCGGGGCCTGCGTTTCCCAGGCGTCGAGCACCAGATGCTCGCACATGCCCTGGATGGCGGACAGCTCCACGCCGTCATAGCCTGCGGCCTTGATGGCCTTCATGGCGTTCTTGACGCCGGTGCCCTTGAAAAGAACCGTATTCACACCCAGTTTCATGAATGAATTCCTCCCATGTTCTGTTTTTGCGGCGCGTTCGCCGCTCCAACCATTGGATTCCACGATCATTATACATCCCGCCCCGCCGGGTTGCAATAAGTTTTTACGCTTCCGTGCCGATCCGGAACGGATTTATGCAACCCACGCCCGGCGCGGCCGCGCGCCGCAGGGCTTTCCCGCCGCATGACAAAAGCCGGGCCCGCGCGGAAATCCACGCGCAGGCCCGGCAGCCGTCCGGGTTATGAGGGGTTCTTATTTCTGGAACAGGTGGATGGCGAACCCGCCGATCTCCTCGGCCAGATACACCACGGTGGGCTTGCCGTTCTTCAGCTTCAGGCTGCTCTCGTCGAACGCGAAGCCCTGCGCCTCGAGATAGGCCTTCGCGCGCAGCACGGAATTCGTCGCCACGGCAATGTGGCCCTTCGCGCCGCGGCCCGGCACCTTCATGGCCTCGATAAAGGCGCCCGCGAAGGTGGAGGAAGCGCCCTCCTTCAGCGGCCAGCCGAACAGCGCGCTGAATTTCTTCGCCACGGCGTTCGCCTCATCCTCGTCCGCGCAGTTGAGGCCGATGTGCACCAGCTCAAAGCCCAGCATCTTGCGCACCGCGCTGCGGGTGATCTCCTCGATCCTGTCGAACTGGCCGGCCTCGATCAGGTCGCTCTTGGCCATCCAGCTGCCGCCGCAGGCGACGATCTTCGGGAAAGACAGGTAGGTGTTCAGGTTATCTTCGTTCACGCCGCCGGTGGGCATGAACAGCATGTCGCCGTAGGGCGCGCTCACGGCCTTGATGGTGTTAAGGCCGCCCATGGCCTCCGCGGGAAAGAACTTCACGACCTTCAGGCCGAAGCGGATGGCCTGCTCGATGTCGCTGGTGGTGGGGCAGCCGGGGAAGATGGGATAGCCCTTCTCCACGCAGTGGCCCACGACCTCGGGGTTGAAGCCCGGCGTCACGATGAACTTTGCGCCGGCGTTCATGGCCTTGTCCGCCTGCTCTACAGTGAGCACTGTGCCCGCGCCCACCAGCACCTCCGGCAGCTCCTGCGCCACGCGGCGGATGGATTCTTCGGCGGCGGCGGTGCGGAAGGTGATCTCGGCCACCGGCAGGCCGCCCTTCGCCAGCGCGCGGCACAGCGGCACCGCGTCGGCGGGGTCGTTCAGCTTGATGACGGGCACGATGCCCAGCGAGGCGAATTTCTGAATCATATCCATGGACACGTCACTCCCTGCTGTATATAGTCCGCTACAATTATACACCAACCGCGCCCATCCGCACAAGGACCAAAACAAAACCTGCCGCCCCAAAAGCGGCAGGTTTTGTTTGGTTGCCCGGCTGCGGATTATTCCGCGTCTTCCACGGTGAACGCGGGAATGACGCCGCCGGCATAGTCCTCGTTGTTCAGCATGAAGTCGTAAACCTTCTTGGACTGCAGCACGCTGCGCAGCGCCTCGACCCACTCGGCCTCGGCGTCGCCGGGACGGACGACCACGTAGTTGGTGTAGATGACGCCGGACTCGCCGTCCGCGGCCTCCAGATAGATCGCGTCCTCAGAGGGCTTCAGGCCCGCGCCGATGGCATAGTTGCCGTTGATGACGCCCAGGTCGACGTCCTCCAGCATGGTGGGGATCAGCTCGGCGTTGACCTCGCGGATGTCCAGCTTCTTCGGGTTGTCGATGATGTCCAGCACGGTCAGGGAGGAATCGGTGTTCGCGTCCTCAGGCAGCGTGATCAGGCCGGCCTCCTGCAGCAGCAGCAGGGCGCGGGTCTCGTTGGAGGGATCGTTGGTCACGGCGATGACCGCGCCGTCGGCCAGCTCGTCGAGGGAAGCGGTCTTGCCCGCGTAGATGCCGTAGGGCTCATAGTGCACCGGGATGGCGGCGACCAGCTTTTCCTCGTCGGCAACGGTGTCGTTATAGGCGTTCAGATAGGGCAGGTGCTGGAAGTAGTTGGCGTCCAGCTGGCCGTCGGCCAGGGCCGGATTGGGCAGCGGATACTCGGTGAACTCCAGGATCTGCAGCTCATAGCCCAGGGCGGCCATATCGTCCTTGATGAGCTCGAGCACTTCCTCATGCGGAGAGGGCGTGGCGCCGATCACGATGGTGGTTTTGTCATCCGCCATGGCAAAGGAGAAGGCGGACAGCACGAGCAGCACAGCCAGGATCAGGGAAACGGTTTTTTTCATGGGGAACCCTCCTTCAAAGAATATAAGGAATTTTATGGGAACGGCGGGGGCTTTATGGCGAATGGAACTTAGGCCCCGGACCGCGACGAACGATTCGGGTTTACCTGTGGCGGTGATCCGTCACCCGGGTGAGGATGTTGCCGATCATCTGGAACACCTGCACCATGACGACCAGCGCGATGGACGCGGCGTACATCACGCCGTACTCGCGGCGGTTGAGGCCGTAGGTGATGGCGATCTTGCCCAGGCCGTCGCCGCCCGCAGCGCCCGCCATGGCCGTATAAGCCAGGATGGTGGTGATGCAGATGGCGGCGCCGTTGATGAGCGACGGCAGCGCCTCGGGCAGCATCACCTTCCAGATGATCTGGAACGTGGTGGAGCCCATGGACTGGGCCGCCTCGATGAGGCCGGAATCGACCTCGTTGAGGGAACCCTCCACCATGCGCGCCACGAACGGGAACGCGCTCACAAACAGCGGGAAGATGATCGAGCGCGTGCCGACCGATGTGCCCATCACGACGCGGGTGATCGGGAACAGCATCACCAGCAGGATCAGGAAGGGCACCGAGCGCAGGAAGTTGATGATCACGCCCAGCGCCTTGTTGAGCGTTGGCCTTTCCCTGATGCCGCCGCGCTTGGTGATCACCAGCAGCACGCCCAGCGGCAGGCCAAGCAGGTAGGCCAGCAGCGTCGAGGGGATCGTCATGTACAGCGTGTCGATAAAGCCCTGCTGCACGAGCGTCCAGATCTTGTCGGCCGTCATGACAGATGCACCTCCTCCACCGTCACGCCCATGTCGCGCAGCGCGGTCACGAGCTTGGCGCGGTCCTCATAGGATTCCGGCACCTCCAGCAGCATCTGCCCGTAGCGCTTGCCGGCGAGCTGTTTGACGTCGGCGGACAGGATGCTCACGGCCAGTCCGGTCTTCAGGATGACACTGGACAGCACCGGCGCGTCGATCGAATCGCCGTCGAACACGATGCGGATGGCATCCCTGAACTGCGGCTCGTCGTGGGGCTCGGTCGACACAATGCCGAAGAGCCGGCGGCCGGCGGCGCTGCGCGTGTGGGTGAATACCTCATCCACGTCGCCTTCCTCCACGATTTCGCCGCCGTCGATGATGGTCACGCGGTTGCAGATCTGCCGGATGACGGCCATCTCATGCGTGATGACCACCACGGTGATGCCCAGGCGGCGGTTGATGTCCTGCAGGAGCGACAGGATGGACTGCGTGGTAATGGGATCCAGCGCGCTGGTGGCCTCGTCGCACAGCAGCACCTCCGGGTTGGAAGCCAGCGCCCGGGCGATGGCCACGCGCTGCTTCTGTCCGCCGGACAGCTGCGCGGGATAGGCGTTCACCTTGCCGGTCAGCCCCACGATCCCGAGCAGCTCCATCACGCGCTTGTCCGCCTCGGCCTTCGGCACGCCGGAAATTTCCAGCGGATAGCGCACGTTCCCGGCCACGGTGCGCTGCATCAGCAGGTTGAACTGCTGGAAGATCATGCTCACGCGCTTGCGCATGGCGCGCAGCTCCTTGGGATTCATGGCCAGGATATCCTGCCCGTCGATGAGGATCGTGCCCTCCGTGGGCGTATCGAGCCGGTTGATGCAGCGGATCAGGGTGGATTTGCCCGCGCCGCTCATGCCGATGATGCCGTGAATATCGCCCTTCATCACCGTCAGGCTGACGCCGCTCAGCGCCGCCACGGCGGTCTGACCGGAGCCGTATGTTTTCTTCAGCCCTTCTATGCGGATCATGGGCGTCTGTTCGGACATGGTCCGTCACTTCCTCGCCTGCTTCTTTGAGTATACGTGCATTATTATAGCACAGCGCCGCATAAGAATAAATACTGTCCGCTTTAAATTTTTCATTCAGACGGTATAATCTACTTGATTAGTAGGAATTATACTTCCCACGTCCGGAGCCTGTCAACATCCCGTGAAAATTTAACATCCGCATGATACAGTGCGGGGCGATGGAGCTCATCATGCGGCGCCGGCCCGCCCGCGAACGCATGAGGCCTGCCGGCACCGCCGCCTGCCTTCCGCAAAAAGCAGAAGGCGAAGCGCTTTCACGCTTCGCCTTCAGAGCGCCTGCAGATCTCATGACAGGGATAATACAGGATTCGATCATGTGAATTTGGGGTTCGGGGCCGCAGCCCCGATCTGATAAAGGCAGCCGGAGGGCGGCCTGCACGGCCGCAGGCTGCCTATTCTTTACCACATGCAGGATTGCCCGTGCGTCGCAGACGCACAAATCCTGCATTGCGGCATTGGCAAGCGCAGTTTGTCAATGCCCTGAGAGGGCGAAGCGCTTTCACGCTTCGCCCTCTGCTTCATTCGGTTATTCGCCGTCGCCGGCCAGGGCGCCGGTGATGTCCAGAATCAGGCTGTCGGAGCCGGAGGTCATGAAGCGGGGCATGGCGCCGTCCCACTTCTGAACGAGATAGTAGCGCACCAGCGGGTCGGTCAGCGATTCGGCCAGCTTGCGGTTCATCTCGGCTTCCCGCTCGCCGGCATACTGCGCAGCCTCGGCCTGGATGCGGGCCACCTCCGCGGCAGCCTCGGCGTCGATCTTCTGGCGTTCGGCGGCTGCCTGCGCCTCCATGGTCTTCTGCTCCTGTTCGACCTTGGCCTGCAGGGCGCGCTGCGTGGCCACCTGCTTGGCCTCGATGGCGTCGGTGAAGGCGTTGGTGAAGTCGATGTCCTCCAGGTTGACCGATTCGATGGTGATGCCGTGCACCAGCATCTCGTCGCGCAGCCTGTCCACGATGGTACTGGAGAGCATGTCCCGCTTCCCGATCAGCTCTTCAGCGGTGTAAGCGCTGATCACGCTCTTGACCTTCTCGAGCAGCCGGGGATGCAGCAGGTTTTCAAAGTAGTTCACGCCGATGCCGCTGTAGAGCCGCATGGCCGTCTGCTTGTCGATGCTGAAGTTAATGGATCCGACAATGTCCACCTGCTGGATGTCGGACGAGAAGGCCTGCGTGGTGAAGCTCACCTTCTGGATGCGGTTGTCCATCAGCACCACGTTCTGGAAGGGACTCTTGAAGTGAAACCCGGCTTCCAGCGTGTAGTCCTCCACCCGGCCAAATGTGGTGACGATGGCGGTATAGCCGGTGGGCACGCGCACTGTCATCGTGCCGTAGCCGACCACCAGCAGAATGAGCACCAGCGCAACGGCAATCATCGGCACAAACGTCTTGTTCATCAATTATCCCTCCTGTGTCGGTCGTTGGTCTCCGCGTTCCCCCGCGGAACGTGGTTATCGTATCGCAGGCATCTGGTTTTGTCATCACTTTTCGACCAAAAACCGCTTCTTTGCGTCCAGAATGTCACGCCGGGGGATCAACGCCCCGCCAGGATCTCTTCCGCCGAGGACAGCCGCGTGAACATATCGCGGAAGATCAGGGTTCGGTTCAGGCGGCGCACCACGCGGATGAAATGGCGGCGGTTATCGAAGCTGTAGCGGCTGTCCGCGGAGAGAACGGGGCTGTGCGTCAGCTCGGTTTCCGTCCACTCGGGATGCGCCAGCGCGGCCACGGCGGCGGCATCCCAGATTTCCTTGGCCCAGCCGTAGTGATCGCTGGCGTAGGCCGCGAACAGCTCGCAGAGCGCGTCGCACAGCGCGTTTTTGCCGCCGATGCAGGCGTTCAGCTCGTAGACGGAAGCCGTCATGTGTGAGGCGACGCCCGCGCAGGGCACCAGCAGCAGCGGCACGCCCGAATCCAGGATGATCTGCGAAGCGGGAATATCCTGGGACATGTTGAACTCGCGGGTGTCCGGCCAGCCGAATTCATGCCCCGCCAGCCACACCACCACGATCTTCTCCACCAGCCGGGGCTCCATGAGCAGCGCCGAAGCCACGTTGGTGATGCAGCCGATGGCCACCACGTAGAGTGGGTCGCCCTCCGGGCGGGCCATGGCGCGCTGCACGAGATCGCGCGCGGCGGGGCTGTCCACCGGCGTCTGCCCGTCCGGCAGGTAGCTGCGGGACCCCTCGAACACGAAGCCGTCCGGCTTTACGTTCACTTTGGCCAGCAGCCGCACGATTTCTTCATAGCTCCGGACCATGCCGTCCTCCGGGCCGCTGGAGCGGTTGTTGAAGAAGGGCGCCGCGTACACCGCGCGCAGCGTCACGCGGTCGGGCGAAAGCAGGCTCAGGCACAGGGCGAACTGGTCGTCCACCTCGTTGTAGGTATCGGTATCGAGCACCATGTCGACGGGCCGCGTCTCGGGCAGAGCCAGCCGCGCGATCTGCGTTTCAGGCGACAGTTTCGGCCATTTCATCATCTTGCATCCTCCTGTTCATTGCGCGGCGGGACCGGCGTTCGCTTCTCCCCCGCCGGCCGTCGTCAGTTGTCCTCCAGCTGTTCCATCAGCCCGGCGAGCTCCGCGCCGGTCAGGTTGCGCCAGTGCCCCGGCTTGAGGCGGCCCAGGCGAATGTTCATGATGCGCTCGCGCCGCAGGCTCGTCACGTTGTAGCCCAGCGCTTCGCACATGCGGCGGATCTGGCGGTTCAGCCCCTGCACCAGCACGATGCGGAAGCGCTGCCTGTCCTCCTTGACCACGCGGCAGGGCAGCGTCACCGTGTCCAGGATGGGCACGCCGGCGGCCATCCGGTTCAGGAATTCGCCGGTGATCGGCTTGTCCACCTCCACCACGTACTCCTTCTCGTGTTTTCCCGCGGCGCGCAGGATGCGGTTCACGATGGCGCCGTCGCTGGTCAGCAGAAGCAGGCCTTCGGAATCCTTATCCAGCCGTCCGATGGGAAACACGCGCTCCGGGTGTCCCACGTAGTCCACCACGTTCATGGGTTCGCGCGGGTCAGCCGTGCACACCACGCCCACCGGCTTGTTCAGGGCAATGTATACCCGCTGGCTTTGCGTCTTCGCGCGCACCTCGCGCCCTTCCACGCGCACCGTCATGCCGGGCAGCACCCGGTCTCCCAGCGCGCCAATCCGTCCGTCGACCGTCACCTTGCGCTCCTCAATGAGCCGGTCGGCCTCGCGGCGCGAGCAGAAGCCGCTGTCCGCGATCCACTTGTTCAGCCGCACGCCGTCGCGGCCATTCGCATCGTTCATTTCATAACACCTCACGCACAGCATACCATATTTGCCGCGCCTTTTCGTTAATGACGTGTTATTTTGCCCGCCCCATTCCCCCCTTCGCCCGGAACCGGGCCGCCCGCGAGAAAAAACATGACATGTTTGTTATGTGTGGCAAAATTGTTTTTTCATCCTTGTTTCTTAACAGTCCTGTGCTAATATAGGAATAAGTCAGGCAAATATTATGAAAGAAGGCGTTTTTCCATGAAAGTCAAAGGCCGCGTTCACTATGTC
>LVAP01000109.1 GCA_001603025.1 Clostridiales bacterium Firm_10
AAACGGATTCAGGCGTTTTTCATGAACGCCAGGTAAGCCTTTTTGGCTTCGTACAGGTCGGCCTTGCTGATGACCTCCATGGGCGCGTGCATCGAGAGCACAGCCACGCCGCTGTCGATGACTTCCATGCCGTAGAGGGCGCAGATGTAGGCGATGGTGCCGCCGCCGCCCTGATCCACCTTGCCCAGCTCGGCGAACTGATAGGCCACGCCGCCGTCGTCCATGATGCCGCGCAGGCGGGCGATGAACTCGGCGTTGGCGTCGTTGGAACCGGATTTGCCGCCGGAGCCGGTGAACTTGTTGTAGCACACGCCGCGGCCCAGGTAAGCCACGTTTTTCTTTTCAAAGGCGCCTGCGAAGTTGGGGTCGAAGCCCGCGCTGACGTCGCAGGAGAGCATGCGGCTGGCGGTGAGCGCGCGCCGCAGGGTCAGGTCGCTGTAGTCGCCGGCGGCGGCGATCAGCTCGGCCACGGCGTTCTCGAAGTAATGCGCGCGCATGCCGGTGGCGCCCACGCTGCCGATCTCTTCCTTGTCGGCCAGGATGCAGCAGCAGGTGCTCTCGGGGATATCCTCCAGCGAGAGGATGGCGTCCACGGAGGGGAAAGCGCACACGCGGTCGTCGTGGCCGTAGCCCAGGATCATGCTGCGGTCCAGGCCCAGGTCCCGCGCCTTGCCGGCCGGCACCACCTCGATTTCGGCGGAGAGGAAATCTTCCTCCTCGAAGTCGTACTTGTCCTTGAGGATTTTCAGCACGTTGGCCTTCACGGCGTCCTTGGCGCCCTTCTTTTCTTCGCTTTCATCGCCTTCTCCGGCGGACTCTTCCTCCAGGGGCCGGCCGCCCACGATGACGTTCAGCATTTCGCCCTCGATGACGGTGGCCGCGGGCTTGGTCATCTGCTCGCGGGAGAGGTGGATCAGCAGGTCGGAGACGCATACCACGGGGTCGTTTTCATCCTCGCCGATGACCACGTCGATCACTGTGCCATCCTTCTTCGCCACCACGCCGTGCAGCGCCAGCGGGATGGTGACCCACTGGTATTTCTTGATGCCGCCGTAGTAGTGGGTGTCGAGATAGGCGATGTCGGTGTCTTCGTAGAGGGGGTTCTGCTTCACGTCCATGCGGGGCGAGTCGATGTGCGCGCCGATGATGTTCATGCCCGTTTCCAGCGGTTTTTTGCCCAGGTGGAACAGCATGATGGCCTTGCCCATGCAGTTCGAATAGACCTTGTCGCCGGGCTTCAGCGCTTCGCCGGCCTTTACGATGTCGGCCAGGCTGCGGTAGCCCCTCGCTTCGGCCAGGGCGACGGTTTCCTTTACGCATTCGCGCTCGGTCTTGCCTCCGTCCAGGAAGGCGCGGTAGCGCTCGCTCAGGTCATTCAGCTTTTCGATGTCCTCCGGCGTGTAGTTTTTCCAGGCGTTTGGTCTTTCCATATGGCAATCCGCTCCTTTCAACTTGTGCACGGAATCATTATACCATCAGGATTCCCCCAGGGCAAGGATAAAAAAATGCGATTTCCGGGCGGAGGCGGCCAAGGGGCGCTTGCCGCGGACTTCCGCTGATGATATAATAAATGAATGAAAGCGGTCTGCCTCCGCACAGAAAGAGGGTACGGCGCATGAAAAGGGATCTGATGGGAGAAACGAGCAGGAAGGGCAGCTGGCGGCGGGGCGACCTGCGGGGCGACGTGCTGGGCGCGGTGTATTCCTGCGCGGATGTCGGCGGGATCATGGTGCCACAGCACGTAGCCTGTCGGGACGGTTGGGCTGAGCGCGCGCTGGCGCAGGGACTGATCGGCGACGCGGCGGCCCGCGCTTACGCCGCGCAGCTGAACGAGCGCCTGCGGCCGTATGCGGCGCGGGAAGACGCGACGCTTGAGGAGATATACGGGGAAGTCCGCCGCCTGCGGCGCGAGGCCTTCGGACAGGCTGTGATCGACGGGGCCGACCGGCTGGCGGCGCGCGAGCCCGGCATCGACCTGGGCGAGACGGACATTGACCAGAGGCCGATGGGCGACGGGATGCTGGAGAAAAGCCGGTGCGCGCTGTTCGTTCTCGCCGACGCGCGCCTGGCGCCCATGATGCGGGCGGACATGGACCGCGCCCGGGGCAGGGCGGTTTTCGCGGCCTGCGCCGGCCCGGACGACGCCCTGTTGCCCAGCCGCGCCGTCATGGAGGAGCTGGCAGACGGCGCGCCGCTCGCCGCGCTCTCCGATGAGGGCTTTGTGGATGGCGGCGCGGAGCTGGCCGCCGCGCTCGACGCGGGCGAGGCATGCCTTTTCTGGTATGGTGAAACGGGATTGACCCGCTGCCGCGGCATGGCGCTTCCGGCTATGGTCGTCTGCGCGCCCGAGTCGCTTCCGGCCCGCGCGCTGGCGGGCCAGTTCACCGGACGAGGGCTGTGCTTTATCCATGTGCCAGCGGGGTTTGACATCCTGCCCTTTGTGCCGCTGGCACGGCGCACGCTGGCCTCTTACCGCCACTTTGCCCGCCTGTGCGCGGCGCATGGCGAGGGCGTCTATCGGATGGATGCGGAGGAGCTCTACCGGCTCTGGCCCGAGGCGTTCTTTTCCGTGTACGACGAGGCGGGCGACGGCCTTCCCGCGGACATGGCCTTTCCGGACGGCGCGCCGGGCCCGGACGGATGGTACGCCGATTTCTGCCGCCGCCGTGACGCCGCCATCGAGGCGTGGCTGAATGCCATGCCGGGCCTGCGCAGTCTGAACGGCTGGTTTGAACTGGATACCCTGGCGCGCAGACCCGTTCCCTGGGGCGCGACGGGGGAGGCAAAGGGCATTTTGGTGCACGGCGTGATGGTGGAGCGCGTGGAAAGCGCGGGTGTGCTGCTTTCCTCCGGCAGGCCGATTTCACCGCGCGCGCTTTTGCAGGGCGCGGCGGAGGCGCCGGCGCTGCAGATCATTTCCAACTACCTGTTCTTCCTTACGCCCCGGCTGGCCGAACTGTATAACCGCCTGCGGGCCGATCGACCCCGGGAACAGAGCGCCATGCGCGGCGGGCACCTGGACTACATGCTGTTTCACGACGGGGAGGGGCGCCGCACGGAGACCTTCCCGCTTTACCGCAAGGCCTGCATGGGCCTGACGGGAGACGGACGATTCGTGTTCTTCCATTTCCGGCTGCGCGGTGGGGAATGCGGCGTGAACGGCTGGCCGATCCGTTGGACGGAGGCGGATGTCGATCCGGCTTCGCCGGGTGAGGCGGCGGTTTACACGCCCTATCTGAGCTGCGCGGATGCCGGCGCGAACCGCTTCGAGTATGCCCGCGCGGTGGGCGCGGGGCGGGTGAACTTTGTCGTCAACCAGACGGAGCTGACCTGCGTGCGCGACGGAGACGTCATCCTGCCGGGTACGGGCGTGGTGCTTTCCCTCGAGCGTGAGAAGGGGCTGGCACTGGCGGCGGCCTGCGGTTTTGAACCGGCCGGGGACGGCTATTTTGCCTGGCGCGAGCCGCCCAGGCTGGCGGTGCGGCTCCAGAATCCGGAGGAGGTCCCGCAGGACGTTTGGCATGGCATGCAGTGGGCTTACGGCGGCGGCCTGACGCTCATCCAGGAAGGGGAGAGCGTCTTCTGCCCGGGCGGAGACGCCTCCGCGCGGCTGGCGCGGGAGGGGTGGACGTCGCCGCTGTCGGCGCAGACGCAGGAGAGCGACATCGCCGCGATGGCGCGCCACCCGCGCACGGCCATCGGCATGACCCGGGGAGGCCGGCTGCTCATCCTGGTCTTCTCCGGGCGGTCGAGCGTTTCGGCCGGCGCGGATTACACCGAGATGTGCCGGATTGCGAAGCAGCTGGCGCCGGATGTGAAGGATCTGATGAACGTGGACGGCGGCGGTTCCGCCGTGCTGGGCTTCGCCGCGGGCCGGCGGTTTGTGGAATACAGCTGGCCCTCCAGCTCGTTCGACAGCCTGCCGGGCATGGTGCGGCCGGTCAATTCCCTGTTCTGCGTGACGGTAAAGAAATGAAAGCGTCCGAAGCGCGCCGCCGGAATCCCGGCGGCGCATATCTTTCTCTTCTACTTTTTGCATATGAAACGT
>LVAP01000110.1 GCA_001603025.1 Clostridiales bacterium Firm_10
CGGGCTATGACCTGGGCATCCATTACGCTTCCTCCGCCGCGGGCGCCGAGGACACCACCGCCCAGTGCCGCGCCTTAGGCGCGCGGGCCGAGCTGTTCCGGGCCGACGTCCGGAGCGTGGATGAGATCCACGCCATGTTCGCGGCCTTCGAAAAGGCCTTTGACCATCTCGACCTGATGGTGAACAACGCCGGCATTACGCGCTTCCAGCCCTTCCTGGAAGCCACCGAGGAGATGTTCGACACGGTCGTCGGCACGGACCTGCGCGGCACTTACTTCTGCGCCCAGGCCGCCGCGCGGAACATGGTGGCGCACGGGGTGAAGGGCGTCATCATCAACATTTCCTCCAACCATTCGCAGGGCTGCTGGCCCATCGCTTCATTTTATGCCGCGGCCAAGGCGGGCGTGGACAAGATGGGCAGAAACATCGCCATGGAACTGGCGCCGCACGGCATCCGCGTGGTCACCATTGCGCCCGGCTACACCCATATTCCGGAAAACGACTCGCCCATGACGCCCGAACGGCAGGCGCGGATGGACGCCTTCTGCAGCCGCATTCCCGCGCGGCGCTTCGCCGAGCCGCGGGAAATCGGCGACGCGGTGGTGTTCCTGGCCTCGGACAGCGCGGGCTACATCACCGGAACCACGCTGTATATCGACGGCGGCGCGCTGCTGCCTGTGGTGGCGGAAAACCGTTTCGGGAATTAACCGACCTGTTGGATTTGAAGAACACAGCGACAGTCAAGGAGGCATGGGTATGAAAATCACCAATCTTGAAACCTTCCACGTAAAGCCCAGGTGGATGTTCCTGAAGATCAGCACGGACGAGGGCATCTGCGGGTGGGGCGAGCCCATCCTCGAGGGCCGCGCGAAAACCGTTGAGACGGCCATCAACGAGCTGAGACCTGTGCTGATCGGCGCGGATCCCATGCGCATCGAGCACCTGTGGCAGACCATGTACTGCACCACGTTCTACCGCGGCGGCCCCATCCTCACCTCCTGCATCAGCGGCATCGAGCAGGCCCTGTGGGACATCAAGGGCAAGGCGCTGGGCGCGCCGGTTTACGAACTGCTGGGCGGCCGCTGCCGCGACAAAATCCGCATCTACTCCCACTGCGGCGGGGCGACGCCCGCCGAAGCCGCGGAAAACGCAAAAAAGCGCAGGGCGCAGGGGTTCGACGCCATCAAGATCTCCCCCGACGCGCCGGTGGAACACATCGACAAGCTGAAGTATGTGGACGCCTTCGCCGAGAAATTCTGCGCCATCCGCGAGGCCGTGGGCAGCGATATGGACATTGCCGTGGACTTCCACGGCCGCATCATGGCGGGCATGGCCAGCCGCCTGATCGACGCCATCGAGCCATACTACCCCATGTTTGTCGAGGAGCCCGTGCTGCCGGAGAACGTGGAAGTCATGGCGTCCATCGCCGCCAAAACCAGCGTGCCCATCGCCACCGGCGAGCGCCTGTTCACCAAGTGGGCCTTCCGCACCGTGCTGGAGCAGCACGCGGCGGTGGTGCTCCAGCCGGACACCTGCCACTGCGGCGGCATCTTCGAGGTGAAGAAGATCGCGGCCATGGCGGAGATGTACTATGCCTCCGTCTCGCCGCACAACCCGCTTGGCCCCATCTCGCTGGCGGCCTGCCTGCAGGCGGACACCTGCATTCCCAACTTCCTCATCCAGGAACACCCCGGCATGGCCGACGGGCTGGACCGCGGCGTGGGATACCTCAAAAAGCCCTTCGAGATCAAGGACGGCTGCGTGGACGTGCCCACCGGCGCCGGGCTCTGCATCGAGGTGGACGAGGACTACGTGCGCAGCCACACCTTTGAAGGCGACTGGGATACCCCGCGCCTGTTCCACGCGGACGGCTCGGTGGCCCAGTGGTGACCATCGCCGCCATCGGCGCATCCTGCGGCATATTCGGCCGCAGGCTCCCTGCTCCTTATCGCATGCAAGGTTGAGGCAAACGCGGTCTGTCAATGCCATGAGCGCCCCGCCGGAAACCCGGCGGGGCGCCTTCTTTGCGCTCTGTTATACTCTGTGGATCACCGAGGCGTCGATGTGATTCAAATCCGCGCTGCCCGTGAAGGCCATGGCCTTGGCCAGTTCGGCCGCCGCCTTTTTCAGGTAGTCTCCCGCGCCGGTTTCCGTGTTTTCGCGAATGGCGGTCATCAGCGGCCGGCCGATGCACACGCCCTTCGCGCCCAGCGCCAGCGCCTTGAAGGCGTCCATGCCGGTCCTGATTTCGCAGTCCACAAACAGCGGCACATCGCCCGCCATGTCAGCGATTTCGGGCAGCAGCGCCAGCGGGGGCACAGCGTATTCGATGCGGTTGTTGTGATGCGAAAGCACCAGGCCGCCCGCGCCGGCGGCAAGGCAGCGCTCGGCGTCCCACGCGCTGAGCACGCCCTTCACGATCAGGGGCAGCCGCGTGCCCGCGCAGAATTCCTTCAGCTCCGCCGTCGTGAGGGCTTTCATCTCGATGCCGTTCACGAAATCCGGCCCGCCTTCGGGGCCGAAGGCATGGTCGATGTCGATGCCCACGGCCAGCAGGCCCAGCTTTTCGGCGTGCTCAATCTTCCGGCGGATGACGCCGCGGTCCGCGTAGGGCTTGATGATTTCGATCATGCGCGCGCCATGGGCGGCCAGCCGGCCGATCTCATCCTCCTCGGCCATGCCGTACCACAGCACGGCGTTCGCCTCCTTCGCGCCGCGGGCCAGCGCGTCCGCCGCGCCGGGGAACATGAACCTGTCCAGGTGGGAAAGCGCCGCCGTCATGATGGGCGAAGCGAAGGTCTCGCCGTACAGCGTAAAGGCAGTGGATGGGGAAACGGCGTCCATGTAACGGGTTTCGATGCGCAGGGAATCGATGTATTCCCGGCTGATGCGGTTTGAATTGCCGATGGATTCAGGCATGCTGACAACCTCCCTTGCGTTTTTTCGGTCCGGTCCCGCAAGGCCATTATACCAGAGAAACCGGGAAAAGAAAACCTTTGTCTTCATCCTCCCCCGTCCGGCCTTGACAGGACCCCGCGCCGCTGTATATAATTCACATGAACCGATTTTTCCGGAAAGGACGCGTTTCCATGAAAATCCAGAAGCTGGAGCTCTTCAAGGTTCCTCCCCGCTGGCTGTTCCTCAAAATGACCACAGACGACGGCCTCACGGGCTGGGGCGAGCCTGTGTGCGAGGGAAAGGCGGACAGTGTGGCCGCGGCCGTGAAGGAACTGGGCGCGCAGCTGATCGGCCACAGCGCCACGGACATCGAGGACGCCTTTCAGCTGATGTACCGCACCGGTTTTTACCGCGGCGGCCCCATCCTCACCAGCGCCCTATCGGGCATTGAGCAGGCCATGTGGGACATCAAGGGCAAAGCGCTCGGCGCGCCGGTGTACGAGCTGCTGGGCGGCAAGGTGCGAGACCGCATCCAGGTGTACCGCTGGATCGGCGGGGATCACCCGCGCGATACCGGCGAGGCCGCCAGGGAGGCCGCGGCGCAGGGCTACCGCGCCGTGAAGATGAATGGCACCGACGAGCTCAAATGGATCGACAGCTGGGACAAGCTGGACGCCACGGTCGAGCGCGTGGCCGCCATCCGCGAAGCCGTGCCGGACATGGGCATCGCCGTGGACTTCCACGGCCGCGTGCATAAGACCATGGCCAAACAGCTCATGCGCCTGCTGGAGCCCTATCGGCTGATGTTCGTCGAGGAGCCCGTGCTGTGTGAAAACGAGGACGAATTCCTCGAGCTGAGCCGCAGCTGCCCCATTCCCATTGCCACCGGCGAGCGCAATTTCACCCGCTGGGGCTTCAAGCGCATGCTCACGCGGGGCGGGGTGGACATCATCCAGCCGGACGTGAGCCATTGCGGCGGCATCCTCGAGCTGCGCAAGATCGCCGCCATGGCGGAGTGCTTCGACGTGGCCGTCGCGCCGCACTGCCCCCTCGGCCCCATCGCGCTGGCCGCGTGCCTGCAGGTGGATTTCTGCACGCCCAACGCCTTCATCCAGGAGCAGAGCGCCGGCATCCACTACAATGCCGGTTACGATCTGCTCAACTACCTGGACAACCCAGAGATATTCCGCTATCGGGAAGGCCATTGCGCGCTGCTCACCGGCCCGGGCCTGGGCGTCAAAATCAACGAGGATTACGTGCGTGAAATGGCGCGGCAGGGCCACGACTGGCATAACCCCGTGTGGCGCGACGCGGACGGCGTCATCGCGGAGTGGTGATCCGGGCCGCGCTCACCGGAAGCAATACCAAAACAGGCGTCGAATCAGAATGATTCGGCGCCTGTTTCGCTGCGTTCGGGGAATTACACCCGCCACACCTCGCGGGCATACTGCGCCACGGTGCGGTCGGAGGAGAACTTGCCGGCCGACGCCACGTTCATGAGGCATTTGCGCGCGAAGCCCTCCGGATCGGCCGCGTAGTCGCGGTTCACGGCCAGTTTGGCTTCCAGGTAGGCGCGGAAATCCTTCAGCACAAAGTAATGATCGGGCTGGTGCCAGCTGGCGCCTTCCAGAATGGCCGTGCGCAGCTCCTTCAAACCGCCGTCTTCATCCGGGAAGGTGCCGTCCGTCAGCGCGTCCAGCACGCGGGCAATGAGCTTGTCGCTCTCGTAGATGGCGCGGGGATTGTAGACCGGCTTGAGCGCGTTCAGCTCCTCCACCGTCGCGCCGAAGATGTAGTTGTTCTCGCGCCCGGCTTCCTCCACGATCTCCACGTTCGCGCCGTCGAAGGTGCCCAGCGTGACTGCGCCGTTCAGCATCAGCTTCATGTTGCCGGTGCCGCTGGCTTCGGTGCCCGCGGGGGAGATCTGCTCGCTCACGTCGGCGGCGGGAATGATGTCCTCCGCCCAGGAACAGTTATAGTTCTGCACAAACACCACCCTGAGCCTGTCGTTGGTCTCGGGGTCGTTGTTCACCTTGTCCGCGATCATGTTGATCAGGCGGATGATCGCCTTGGCGCGGTCATAGCCGGACGCGGCCTTCGCGCCGAAGATATACGCCGTGGGCGCGAAGTTTTTAATGCTGCCGTCCTTCAGGCCATACCAGATGGCCAGGAGGGACAGCGCGTTCATAAACTGGCGCTTGTACTCGTGCAGGCGCTTGATCTGCACGTCGAACATCATGTCCGGATCCAGCGTCACGCCCTCGCGCGCGGCGATCTTCGCGCACAGCTGCACCTTCTTCGCGCGCTTCACGGCGCGGAACTCAGCGCAGAGAGCGCTGTCGATCATCGGCCTGAGCCGCGCCAGCTGGTCGAGGTCGGTGAGGAACCCGCTGCCGATGCGCTTCGCGATGATCGCGGAGAGTTCCGGGTTACACAGGCCCAGCCAGCGGCGCTGGGTGATGCCGTTGGTCTTGTTCTGGAAGCGCTCCGGCCACACGGCGTACCAGTCGGCGAACACGTCTTTTTTCAGGATTTCGGAGTGCAGCGCGGCCACGCCGTTGGTGGCGTGGGTGGCGTAAACGGCCAGCTGCGCCATGTGCACGCGCCGGCCCTCGATGACGCAGCGGGTGGGCAGCACGGGCAGGTTCCGGCTCGCCATATCCTGGCGGAAGCGCTCGTCGATCCGGCGCATCACGTCCACGATCCCGGGGCACACCGTGCGCAGCAGGCTCAGGTCCCACTTCTCCAGCGCTTCCTGCATCACCGTGTGATTGGTGTAGGCGAAGGTTTCGCGCGCGATGAGGAAGGCCTCCTCAAAGGGCACGCCGTCCTCGCCCAGCAGGCGGATGAGCTCGGGAATGGCCATCACGGGATGGGTGTCGTTCAGCTGCACCGCGTGCTCGGCGGCGAAGAAACCGTAATCATTGCCGTGGCGCTTTTTGTAGGCGCGCAGCATATCCTGCAGCGAAGCGCTGACCAGCACGTACTGCTGCTTCACGCGCATCTGGCGGCCGGCCGGCCGGGTGTCGTTGGGATAGAGGAACTTGGTGATGTCTTCGGCCCGGTTCTTGTCCGCGGCGGCCTGCGCGTATTTCTGCTGGCTGAACAGCGGGAAATCGACCTCGTGGAGGCTTTCGCACTGCCACAGGCGCAGGGTGCCCACGTTCTTCGCGCCGCAGCCGATCACCGGCATATCATACGGCACGGCCAGCACGCTGCCGGTCTTCATCTCCACCACCACCGCCTGATCCAGGCGGCGGATGGACCACGGATCGCCGAACCTGGCCCAGTCATCCGGCTCCTCATGCTGGCGGAAGTTCACAAACGACTGCTTGAACAGGCCATAGCGGTATCTGAGGCCATAGCCCGTGAGGGGGATGTCGTGGGTGACGGCGCTGTCCAGAAAGCAGGCGGCCAGGCGGCCCAGCCCGCCGTTGCCAAAGGCGTCGTCCTCAATGTCCTCGAGCATGGCGATGTCCACGCCCTTCTCTGCCAGCAGCCTGCGGGCGTCCTCCAGCAGGCCCATGCAGAACAGGTTGTTGTACACCATGCGGCCCATCAGATACTCGGCGGACATGTAGTACGCCTGCCGCTTTCCCGCGCGCTCGCGCTCTTTCTCCGTCCAGAGGGGCGCGATCGCCTCCATGGCCGCGGACGACAGCGCGTCGTGCAGCTGGATGGCGTTTGCTTCGCCCAGGGCGATGTGTTCGCGGGTGAGCAGCAGCGTCTCCGCCCGCGCGATCAGTTCTTTGGCATTCATCATG
Organism: Clostridiales bacterium Firm_10; assembly: GCA_001603025.1. Classification (GTDB taxonomy): domain Bacteria; phylum Bacillota; class Clostridia; order Christensenellales; family Aristaeellaceae; genus Firm-10. The sequence goes on from LVAP01000110.1 coordinate 6,663, forward strand.
ATTTGGGTTCCTTCCTCTTGCTTTCCTTGTTCAGGGCGTTGAGCCTGCGGGCCAGCTCCGGCGTGGCCGCGCCTTCCTTCATGCGCCACAGCCAGTTGCCGCCCACCGTGCCGGGATGGTTCATGGTGGCGGCGGCACCCAGGCCCAGGATATCCTGCATGGGAGCCACGGCGATGCGGGCTTTGCTCATCATCACCATGCGCACCATGGCCCAGGGGGCCTCCTCGACGGTCTTGAAGCCCACGACCTGCGCCGCGTGCTTCAGTTCCTCCGCCGAGGCGTTTTCAGCCCAGGCGCGCACTGTCAGGTTGTCGTGGGTGCCGGTGTAATAGGCGGTGTTCTCGGAAATCACCGCGGGAAGGTGGATGTTGGTGTCGTCGCCGCCGAAGGCGAACTGCAGCACGCGCATGCCCGGATAGCCCGTCCAGGCGATCAGCCGGCGCACGCGGTCGTTCACCTCGCCCAGGTCCTCCGCCACCACGTTCAGATCCGGCAGCTTCTTCCTGAGCTTTTTGAACAGCGCCTTGCCGGGGCCTATGACCCACTTGCCGCCCCGCGCGTTCGGCGCGCCGTAGGGAATGGAATAGTAGTTCGCAAAGCCGATGAAGTGGTCCACGCGCACGATGTCGTACATCTCCGCCATGCGGGCCATGCGGGCGACCCACCAGCCGTAGCCGTGGAATTTCAGCCACGTCCAGCGATAGAGCGGGTTGCCCCACAGCTGGCCGTCCTCGGAGAAGTAATCCGGCGGCACGCCCGCCACGCGCTTGGGCTGGCCGTCCCGGTTCAGCTGGAACACCTCGGGGTGCAGCCACGCGTCCGCGCTGTCCTCCGCCGCGTAAATGGGCATATCGCCGAACAGGCTGATGCCCAGGCCGTTGCAGTATGCCTTCAGCGCGCGCCACTGGCGGTCGAAAACGTACTGGCACCAGATGTGGAAGCGGATCTCTTCGTCCAGCTCGCGCCCATAGCGCTCCATCGCCGCGCTTTCGCGCCGGCTGGCCGCCTTATCCGGCCATTCGTTCCATTTTCTGCCGCCGAAGCGCTGCTTGAGCGCCGTAAACAGCGCGAAGCCTCGCACCCAGTCATGCTCCGCCTCAAAGCGCTTCAGTTCCTGCGCCAGCCTCTTCTCGGAGGCGGCAAAGCCCGCGCGCAGCAGGCTCATCTTGCGGGCCCGCACGGCGGCGTAATCCACCGTTTCCGGATCCTCCGGCACGAAACGCGCCTCCGCAGGCGCTTCCATAAGGCCGTCGCCGACCAGCCGGTCGATCGAAATCAGCAGCGGGTTGCCCGCGTAGACGCTGGTGGACTGGTAGGGCGACTCCCCGTAGCCGGTCGGGCCCATCGGCAGCACCTGCCAGATGGTCATGCCCGCCTCCCGCAGGAAATCGGCAAAGTCAAACGCCTCCTGGCCCAGGCTGCCGATGCCGTCGGGGCCGGGCAGGGATGAAATGTGCATCAGGATGCCGCTCTGGCGCATCGCTGCTCATCCTTTCGTTGTGTCGTATTCGGGAATTCAGCCGTTCGTTTCCAGCCGCAGCAGCGCGCAGGAAACGGGCGGCAGCGCGCCGTCGCGCACGAAGTCCTCCGCCGCCACGCCGGCGCAGCCGAGCAGCGCGGCGTTTTCAATGCCCAGCGCCGCGGGATCGACCGCGGCCGTCTCGCCGGAAGACGCGTTTATCAGCACGGCGACGGTGGTCCCGTCGGTCACGGTGAAGGCGCACAGGGCGTCGCTCCCCGCGTCCAGCGCGGCCATGCTCCCGCGAGCCAGCTCAGGCGCCAGCGCGCGCAGCGCGATCAGCCGCCGATACCAGTTCAGCAGGCTGTCCCCGTCGCCTTCCTGCTCGGCGACGCCCGCCTTCAGGCGCTGCTTCTGGTCGGCGTCCGCTGGGGGCAGGCAGTTGGCGCTTCCCTCCGCCGCGCTCCAAAGCATGGGCAGGCGCTTGTTTTCATCGCGTCCGGAACCGCTCATGCCCAGCTCCTCGCCGTAATACACAAAGGGCCGGCCGGGCAGCAGCAGATACAGCATGGCCGCCGTGCGCATCGCCGCGTCGTCCGAGCGCAGCATGCCGCGGGCGCGGGCCATGTCGTGATTGGTGAGGAAAGGCGCGTCCTGTGAAGCGGGCGACACGGCGCGCAGGCTCTCGTTCCACGCGGCCATCCGCCGCGCGACCGCCGCGCCGCGCCCATTCAGCGCCGCCTGCACCAGCAGGCCGTTCACGTCGGCCGCCGGGAAATTGAACAGGCTGGGGATGCCGCTTCCGTACAGGCCGAGGATGGTCTGTTCATCCGCCCAGCACTCGCCCACGACGTAGCAGTCCGGATCGTTCGCGCGCGCCGTTTCGGTTATGAAGCGGACGAACCCGGCGTTCCCATCCGGCGCGCCGGTGTAGTAGCTGGTGGTGGCGTCCAGGCGGAAGCCGGAGACGCCATGGCCCTGCCAGAAGGCGATGATCTTCGCGATCTCATCGCGAACCGCATCGCTGTCCAGGTTGAGATCCGGCATGTGATAGCCGAAGCGGCCCTCGTAGAACCAGCCCTGCATGCCGGGCACGTCGTGCTCGCCGGCGCCCTGAGTGAAGTTGTACCAGCCGGTGAGCGAATCGTCGCCGCTGCCCAGCGCGGCGCAGGCCGCCAGGAACCAGGGATGCTCGGAGCTGGTGTGATTGACCACCAGGTCGAGGATGACGCCGATGCCCCTCTCCGCGCAGGCGGAAACAAGGCCGTCGAAGTCCGCCATGGTGCCGAATTCCGGCGCCACGGAGTAATAATCGGTCACATCGTAGTGGTGGTAGCTCGGCGAGGGATGGATGGGCGTGAGCCAGATCATATCCACGCCCAGGGAGGCAATGTAATCCAGCTTCCGCTCAATGCCGCGCAGGTCGCCAATGCCGTCGCCGTCGCTGTCGGCAAACGAGCCCACGAAAATTTCATAGGCCACGCCTGAGGCCGCAGGAACCTCGGCGCGCGCCGCGGCGCCCATCCCCAGAACGAGGACGAGCGCCAGCAGCAGGCCTGTTATGCGCTTCATCAGCCCTTCACCGAACCGCCGGTGATGCCTTCGACGTAGAACTTCTGCATGATGACGAACAGGATCGAGATCGGGATCGACACGATCACGCCGCCCGCGCAGAACTCGCCGAAGTAGTTGTTGCGGTTTACCTTGTCCACCATGGCGAACAGGCCCAGCGCCACCGTCTTCTGGGCAGACACGCCGCTGTTCAGCATCAGGGACGCCATCACAAAGTCCATCCACGGCGCGAGGAACGCGTTGATCACCGTGTACACGATGATGGGCTTGGCCAGCGGCAGGATGATCTTCCAGAATACGGTGAACTCGTTCGCGCCCTCAATCCAGGCCGCTTCGCGCAGCGACTTGCTGATGGTGTCGAAGAAGCCCTTGGCGATCAGGTAACCCAGGCCGCTGCCCGCCGAATAGACGATCACGAGGCCCGTGAGGCTGTTGGTGAGGCCGAACTCCTTCAGGATGAAATACACCGCGATCATGGACAGGAAGCCGGGGAACAGGTTCAGGATGATGGCCACGTTCATCATGGGCTTGCGCGCCTTAAAGCGCATGCAGCTCATGGCGTAAGCCACCATCAGCACGAAGGCGCTGGAGATGAGGCAGTTGAAGCAGCCCACGATCAGCGTGTTCATGAACCAGCGCGGGAACTGGTTCACGGAGTCGCCGCCGGGCAGCAGGATGTTGCGGAAATGATCCAGCGTGAACGCCTGCGGGAAGAAATGGCTCAGGTTCGGGCCCTTGTCCACGCTGAAGGCGTTGAGCACCAGCCAGAGGATGGGAATGAGCCAGAAAGCGGCGAACAGCGCCAGCACTACGTGGCGGATGGTCAGCCGGACGATCTTTTTGCGGCTCGGCTTGTTTACATGTTCTGCGCGTGTCACTGGAAGCTCTCCTCCTTATCTCCCTTGATCATCCTGTTGAAGGCGACCAGGGTGATGATGGCGCACACCACGAACACCAGGATGCCGATGACCGAAGCCATCTTGTAATTCTGGCGGTCCTGCGTCAGGCCGAACAGCCAGGTGATCAGCAGGTCGACCTCGCTGGCATTGGCGTTGGCCATGAGCTGGTTCTGCGTCACGTACACGTCGTGGCTGAGCAGGTAGATGACGTTGAAGTTGTTGATGTTGCCCACCACGCTGTTCACCAGCGACGGACCCATGACGAACATGATATACGGCATGGTGATGTGCCAGAACGACTGCCAGGCGTTCGCGCCGTCAATGCGGGCCGCCTCGGTCAGGTCGGCGGGAATGTTCATCAGGATGCCGGTGGCGATCAGCATCTGGTACGGAATGCCGACCCAGATGTTGATGAGGAGAATCATGGGCCGCGCCCAGGCCGGATTGGTGAGGAATGGTATGTAATTGGCCGTGGGTATGGCGCCGATGTTGAACAGCCAGTCCGTCAGGCCGATGTTCTTGCAGAGGGTGTTCACGATGCCCTGGTTCGCAAAGAAGTTGCGCACCAGCAGCAGGCTCACAAACTGCGGCACGGCCATCGTCACCATGAAGCAGGTGCGCCAGAAGCGCTTGCCCATGGTGTTCCGGTTATTGATGAACATGGCCATCAGGATGCCGAGAATGAAGCAGGTGAACGTGGCCATCACAGCCCACACCAGCGTCCAGCTGAGGACCTTCGCGAAGGAATAGCCGAAGCTGGATTCGGGGCTCATGTTGAACAGGTTCCTGAAATTTTTCAGGCCCACCCACGTGAACAGCGCGTTCGGCGGCAGGTGGTCATGGTCATAGTTGGTGAAGGCGATGAGGATCATCACGATCAGCGGGATGATGATGAGCAGCACCACGCCCAGCGTGGGCAGCGACAGGAGCGTGATGTGGAAGCGCTTGCCGAGCAGGTCGTCCAGGTCGTCCCGGAAAGAATTGACATGCTTGCCGCGCTCCTGCGTCCGCTGAACCTGGTAGGCGGCGCGCATGTTCTTCATCCACAGCACGACGGCCACGATGATCAGCACCAGGCTCATGACGCTGAACAGCAGGATCAGGAAGGAATTGTCATAGTCGTTCCACACGTTTTTGCGCGTCACGGGATCGAAGCTCTTCTGGGCCACCACCGTGCCGAGCGTGCCGAACTTCGAGAGGTTGGGAACAATGAAAGAAGGGATCAGGTAAATGACGAGGGCTTCGACCAGCGTCTTCAGTATGCCCTTGACGATCTGGCCGCGGGCCATGAAACCCGCGCCGCAGACCAGCGCTGACAGGCGCGTCCATATATCGCCCTTGCGGAAGGCCTCGGCAGTGCCGGCGAAGAATTCGCCGACGGACGAGAAGGCGCGCGTCAATCCGGAGCTGCGGCCCCGCGCCTTCGTTTGCTGCATCATGCTCATGTTTCAGCGCTCCTTGTTTGCTTTGCTCATAAAGCACCGCCCCGCTCCGGAACAGATTGAACAGGAACGGGGCGGCAGTCAGTCATTCGTCAGCGAGTGAACGCTTACTGCAGGGCAGCAGCGGTGATGCCGGCGACGGTGTTGTCCAGCATGGTCTGCAGGTCAGTGCCGTCGGGGTTATTGTTGGCGATGATCTCGCCCAGGGTCGCGGCGGGCGTCCAATAAGGATCGGCGACGCGCTGCACGGTGGCATAGGCGGCCTGGCTCGCCAGAGCGGCGATGGCCGGAGCGGCCTGCACGGCCTCGGAAGCGGCGGCAGCCTTGTTGGCAGGGCCCTGGCTGCGGAGCTCGAAGCGGCTCAGCTGGCTCTCCTCATTGGTCATGAAAGCGGCGAAGTCCATGGCGTCGCCCACGAATTCAGAGTGGGGGTTCACGCCAACCAGCTTATAGCCGGCGAAGGAAGACATCTGAACCTGCTTGTCACCCACGGTGAAGGTGGGCAGCTTGACGGCGGCGTAGTTGTCGCCCCAGGCTTCCTGGGCCACGTTGGCGTTCCAGGTGCCGGACACGCCCGCGATGATGGAGCCGTCCTTCACGCCGGCCACGAAGGGATCGGAGTCCGCGTTGATGAAGCCGGGGTTCTGGGCGATCGCCAGCAGGGCCTCGACGACCTGCACGCCGGTGATCTCGGTGTCAGTGGCGTTCCAGTTGCAGGTATTGGTCACGCCATCCTCATTGATGTGCATGTCCAGGCCGGCGCCCTTGAAGAAGGAATAGATGTACCAGCCGTTGCTCAGCGGGAAACCGACCTTCTTGCCGGCAGCCGCGGCCACTTCCAGCATCTTGTCGAGGGACTGGACGTCTTCTTCAGTGAAGTACTCCTTGGAGTAGAACATGAAGTAGCCGTTGTCAGCGGTAGCCGGATAGGCGTACAGGTTGCCGTCCGTGCCGGTGGCAGCCGCCACAGCGCCGTCCGCGTTGGCCTCGATGATGGTCTCGGGGTCAATCACGACTTCCTGCAGCGCGCCGGCGTTGTACAGGCTGTTGAACTGGTCATCCGCGAAAGTGAACACGTCCGCGGCGGCCTCGGGGTCGGACAGCACGTTCTTGGAGCAGTCGCCCTCGGAAACGATGCCGACTTCGATGGTGTAATTGTTGTCCGGATAAGCGGCCTTGAAGTTTTCGATCACGCCGTTGATCCACTCTTCATCGTTGTTGTCGCCAACCCAGACGCGCAGCGAGATATCCTCGGCGAACGCGACGGATGTCATGGCCATCATCAGGACCAGGACCAAAGCAAGGGTCTTTTTCATGGGGGTTCCTCCTTTTATCATTACACGGTTGGATCCGTGCAGACTACTTATCTGTCAGCGCACCGATTCGCGCAGAATCAGCTCCGCGTTCACCGTCACGTGCCGCGCCGGCGCGCCGCGCTCGATCATGTCCCGCAGTACCTCGACGCTCTGCCGCGCGAGCTCCTGCACCGGCTGGGCGATGGTGGAGAGCCGCGGCGTCAGGTATTCGTCCATGTCGACGCCGTCGATGCCCAGCACGCTCACATCCTCCGGCACCCGGCGCCCCAGGTCGTGCAGCGCCCGGATGACGCCCATCGCGGCGGTGTCGCTCATGCAGAAGGCCGCGTCCGCCTCCGGATGGCGCCGGAAGTAATCCAGCGCGGCGGCGTGCGAATCCGCCAGGGTGAGCCGCGTTTCCACATAGCGGTCGCCCTCCAGCGCGTATCCCCTCGCCTCCAGCGCTTCCTTCACGCCCTGCGCCCGCAGCGCCAGGCTGTCGTCGCCTTCGCGCGCGCCGCCGAACACCACGATGCGCTCGTGTCCCCGGTCAAGCAGCGCGTTGATGCCCTCGCGCGCCATGCGCCGGTCGTCGATGCACACGGACGAGGCGCGCGCCATGCCGGTGCCCTCTGTCGAAACGGTGGTGAACAGCATCGGAATCCCGACGTCCTTCAGCGCCTCGCAGCGCGCATCGATGCGGCTGCCCACAAACACGATGCCCGTAATGCGCCGCTCGCTGATCAGCTTCCGCGCCTGGCGGAACTCGTCGGCCCGCTCGTCGATGTGCTCCACGATGAAGGCCGCCCGGCTGTCCCTGGCGCACTGCAGCATGGTCTCAGCCAGTTCGTTCAGGAAGGGATTGCGCCGCCCGCGGATGATGACGGCCACAAGGTCGCTCTCGGCCTGCTTGAGGCCGCGCGCGTTGGCGTTTCCCACGAAATGACACGCTTCCATGACCTGGCGCACTTTTTCCTGTGTCGCCTTGCTTACGTCCGGCCTGTCGTTGAGCACGCGGGACACGGTGGTCACGCTCACGCCCGCCATCTGCGCGATATCCCGGATGGTATAAATCTTCATGACAACCTCCGACGGATCTCTGCCGCGATATGGGAACGTTGCCGGAATCGTTGTCGGTAACGTTTTCATTTCGGGTGTATCATATCACCGGCCGGTCGGATCTGTCAACCGCAAAACGGATGTCTGTCTACGGATTAACGAAATATTAATGCACAAACCGATGAAAAAAAGGGCTTGAAGCCCTCTTTTTGATAAAGCGACTGACGAAAGAGACATATGCCGCGCTGATGCAATCACAGAAATCTGAAGCTGCGGCCCCAACGGGTTGAAACCCCGCGTCTGTGCCTGTGGAGACGACTAATCTTCCGGGGCTTCACACCAGTTCGTCGCCATATCGCCGCGTTCAAACTTGATGCCGCAGATGGACCACGTCACATCTCCGTTCTGCACGTCGACACCCGGCTCCGCAATGCCTCCCTCCGCAACGGTCTTCGTGAAGGATACCCACTGCCATGTGGGTCCGATCACGATATCCATGCCCGTGTTGTTTCCTTCAACCGTGCAGTGCCCTTCCGTCTCCTCCCGGTAGAAAAGCCACGTCATCGTCTGGGGGGACGATGCCTTTACCCAGGCGCTGTATGTGTACGTCTCCCCCGCCTCCACCGCGATTTTCTGGGACATGCAGTTCCACGCCGCGCTCTTCTGGGCGACGGCGCATCCGTTGAACGTTTCCGATGTGACGGTCCACCCCGTCGCCATTCGCGTCCACTGCCCGTTGTCGGCAAAATCACGGGTTCCCGTGAACAGGTTCGTTTTGCCAAAGTTCTCCGGGGCCTCGCTCCAGTTCGTCGCCGTATCGCCGCGTTCAAACTTGATGCCGCAGATAGACCATGTCACATCTCCGTTCTGCACGTCGACACCCGGCTCCGCAATGCCTCCCTCCGCAACGGTCTTCGTGAAGGATATCCTCTGCCATGTGGGTCCAATCACAATATCCCTACCTTCGTTATTCCCTTCAACCGTGCAGTGCCCTTCCGTCCCATCCCGGTAGAAAAGCCACATCATCGTCTGCGGGGACGATGCCTTTACCCAGGCGCTGTACGTGTACGTCTCTCCCGCCTCCACCGCGATCTTCTGGGACATGCAGTTCCATGGCGCGCTCTTCTGCGCCACAGTGCATCCGTTGAACGTTTCCGATGTGACGGTCCATCCCGTCGCCATTCGCGTCCACTGCCCGTTGTCGGCAAAATCACGGGTCCCCGTGAACAGGTTCCTTCCCCCTATCCGGGCCGATTCAAGGATGTCCTGCAGATCCTCGGCGTCGGCGTAAGCGCAGGTCAGCGCGTTGTCCGCGCAGTACTGCTCGGCATAGGAGTCGCGCGGAACGACGAGAACACGGCTGGAGGCGAAAGCTCCGTCCCCGATGAACATGACGCTGCGTGGAATGGAGACGCTGAAGAGGCTGATGCAGCCCTGGAACGCCTTGTCGCCAATGGCCAGGACGCTATCCGGAATGTGGACCTCCGTCAGGCTGACGCATTCCCGGAATACTTCGTCGCCAATGGCCAGGACGCTGTCCGGAATGTCGACATCGGTCAGGCTTTCGCAGCCGGAGAACACGGCGTAGCCGATCTCCGTCATGCTGCGCGGAACAGAAATCCTGGCAAGGTTTACACACGAATGGAACGCCTCATCGCCTATGACGCCGACGCTGTCCGGAATATCGATGCTGACAAGGTTGGCGCACCCTTCGAATGCGTACTCCCCGATGACCGTCACTCCGTCTGGAATATAGATGCTGACGAGGCTTTTATCCTCAGAGAACGCTTCGTAGCCAATCGTTGAAACCAAATGGCCATCCAGGGCGTCCGGAACAATCAGGTTTTCCTCCGAGCCCATATACTGCACTATTTCAGCCGTTCCGTCCTCCTGCAGGATATATGCAAAGTCTCCTTCCCAAAGAACTTCCCGCTTCCCTTCCGCGAAGGCGAACTGCATCAGAAGGAGCAGCAAGAGCGCGATGGCAAACACAGAGAACTGTTTCTTCACGGTCGTTTCCTCCCTGGTTTATCTCTGTCCGGATTGGCGCGAAGGTATTCAACGTCATTTCTATGCCCGGCGTAGAAGCGCCTTGCCGCCAGCCGCTGCTTCCTCCGGACCCGCCGGTTTCACACGATTTGGCAATCCCACAATTGATATCTGTATCCTGGAAAACGCTTTCAGCCTGCGCTGGAGCGCTTTGCGGCCGACGCCCGGTTTCAGCATCACCTGCAAAAAGCCGCCGCATCCGGCGAAAGCAGGGAATTGTATCCCGCCGCGCTTCCGGCTGCGCGCGAAAGCACGCTGCCTGGTGCCCGTCACTGGCCGCGAGGACGGCATAATCCCACGTGGGGAAATCCTCCCGCTTGAGTAAATGAGTATGCCTATGCCACGTTATTCCCTGCTCTGCAGCCTTTTTTGAGTAAATACGTGTCGCTTTTTGACGCTTATTATTATTCTTCTCCCGGAATCCGCCCTGTCAGAAATTCACAAGCAGAGCGTACAGCAGGACATACGCCGCGATGAACGCCGCAAGGATCGCCGCGTTGCGCAGCCTGCGCATGCGGTTTTCACGTCCGCGGCAGCTCATCAGCGCAGCCGTAACCGCTGCGGCGGCTGTCAGGAACATCCAGCCAACCAATCCCCGGCCATTCAGCTTATATAGCGGATCCATCGCCGCGCGCATTCCGCTCACAGCTTCGCCACGCAGCGTCAGCTCACCCAAATAGGGCGAGCTAGATTGCCCCAGTCCCAGCACAAGATCGCCGATCGATCCTTGCTGTACATCCTGGCGGGCAATGGTCACATAGTACCGTCCACCCTCCTCCAGCCTGAAGCCGGTGAACGGCACCTTGACGTATCCGCTGATGGGGATATCCCGGTAGTCGGCCGTTTCCGTGCCGATGACCTCGCCAGTTTCCGCGTCGCCGATGGTCACCAGCAGGTTTGCCAGCGGCTTGAGCCCGTGCGTCTTGATGAAAAGCTGGATGCCGTCGAACCGGACAGGCGCGGAAAACACCTGCTGATACGCGAATTCCTCTGTCAGATCTTCAGAAGACTCGTCCGCCCGCACCCACATGTCGTAAGCCTGATACTCGACGACGTGTGTGTCACGCCAGAGCAGAAGGCCTGAACAAATCACGTAAACACCCATCAGGATCCAAGCGGCAATCCGCCTTGCGCCGGCGTGCCTGCGCCTCTCCTCCTGCGGGACCACCAAGCGCCTGCGAAGGGGCATCGGGCCTGCCTCCGCGCCGACCTGCGCGAAGAGCAGCATGAGGAAGGGATTATAGTTGATCTCCGGCATGTGATGCTCGACGATCGCGTTCACGGCCAGCACGGCCAGCGCGAATACCAGGCTGTATTTCCTGTTCTCCGCCGCCCGCATAGAAAGCGTCACAAAGCCGGTCAAGAAGACTGCGGCGACCATAACGCCGTATCTCACGGGGATGGAGATGATGGCGCTGTCCAGGAAGTAGTAACCCGCCTCATGCTCCAGCGTGGTGCCGCCGCTGCCCAGCATGTGAACATACTGTCCCCACAGCTTAAACCCGTATTCAAGAAAGGCCTTTTTGGAATACAGCAGCCGGGAATTAAACACTTCGTCCAGCCTGATCATGTCCGGATTGACGAAGTTGTAGCGCGCCACTGCCCAGCCTGTGAGGACGGCACAGAAGATCAGCGCCGGCACGCAGATCCACGTCAGAATGCTGCGGGTTCCGCGGGCGATCCTGAAGCGCCGCAGATCGAACAGAAGCCTGTTCACGGTGAACGCTCCCACCGCAAGCAGCATGCAGAGCAAGGATGTCCTGGCGTTTGTAAAGCGATATGCTGCCAGCGCAACGATCGCGGCGGCCAGAAGCTCCCAATAGGTAGCTTTTTCCTCGCGGTATGCAAACCATGCCAGCGTGAGGAAAAGCACATAGGCGGAGAAATCGGTCGGATAGCAGATGCCGAAGGAGTTGCGGACGCCGCCGTCATCCTGTACGTAGCGCAGGTTGATGATAACGCCCCGCAGTGACAGCAGGATGACAACGAGCAGCAGGCTCGCCAGAGCGGCACAGAATGCTTTCAGCACCTTGTGTGCCGGAATGCCCCGCATGCCCACGATCAGCACGCCCAGGTCGATGAGCTCCTGATAAGTGCTCACTCGCCAGGCTATCACGAACACCGCCAGGGCAGCCAGTGACAGCGCATGCCATTTCAAGCTGCTCTCCCAGTAAGCTGCCAGCCTGATGCAGGCAGTCGCCACGGCGAAAAAGCGCAGCCATTCATACATGCGCGGCGGCCAATCGATCCGGAAGGTCGTGGAGATCAGGAAATACCGGCACAGAAGCAGCGCATAAGCAAGGAGGAAGAGGAAATCCGCCGCCCGCTGGCAGACAAGGCGGACTCTGGAGGGAGAATATGCCAGTGGCTTTTCTCTTTTTCCTGTTTCTGTCCGGATGATTCCCCCGTTCAAGCGCAACACCTCCTCCTTAATTGATCCTGACCTAAAGCAAAGCGCTAGTTTATGCCACTAAATCCCGTTATGCTGTAGTTCAGAGAGATAATGCATGAAACTCTGTTTATTCTCAATAGCCGTTGTCGTAGGACGCCCTAGATCCTCCCGTGCACCAATAGAGCACTTCACTTCGATAAAGCTCAGTTCATCACAGTTTCTGATAACCTCAAGCACTCTATCCAAGTCGTCGAAGTTATCTACACACACAGCGTTTTTATAACCGCATGCTTCCGCGATTTTCACCAGATCGATATCCGCAGCAACGGTAGGCATGCCGCCGACTGTCTCATGCGCTCCATTATTAATCACCACATGAATCAGGTTAGTCGGCTTATTGGAGCCGATTATGGCCATCGCACCCATGTGCATCAAAGCAGCACCGTCGCCATCAATGCACCAAATCCGCTGATCTGGCATGCTCATTGCCACACCCAGGGCAATAGAACTGGCGTGCCCCATGGAGCCGACAGTCAGGAAGTCATATCGATGGCTCTGACCATTGGCAACGCGCGTCTCGAACAGTTCACGGCTGGCCTTTCCTGTGGTGGATACAATAGGATCCTCACGGCTTGCTTTCACAATGTGCTGAATAATCTCCTCGCGCTTCATCCTGTTGTCATTTTTATAAACAACCTTTTCTCCATATTCCAGGGCGTTCTTACCTATTACAAAAGCCACGTCTTTTCCCACTGCCAGCACCTTTCGAAACCGATCCATGGCTGCAGCCACGTCGCTGTCTGCCGTATCTTTCCCGATCACGAAAGTGGCGATATCCATATCCTGCAGCAACTTCAGCGTCACTTCACCCTGATAAATGTGCTGCGGTTCATCATGGATACCCGGTTCTCCACGCCAGCCGACCACAAAGACAACAGGGATGGCATACACCTTATCGTTGAGAAGGCTCGCAACCGGATTGATGATATTCCCCTCACCGCTGTTTTGCATGTATACCACGGGGATCTTGCCGGTAGCAAGATGATAACCGGCTGCTAAAGCAGTACAGTTCCCTTCATTGGCTGCGATGATATGATGTTTCGGATCGATTCCATACGTATTCATCAGATAATTGCACAGGGCTTTCAGCTGTGAATCCGGAACACCCGTATAGAAATCGGCGCCGATGATCTCTATAAGCTTTTCAACTTTCATTGTTTCGCCTCTCTCAAAATGTCGTGGTACAGTTGGTCGATCGTCTCTTCGTCCAGCAGCACCGGGTGGTTTTTCAGCCGAATGGGATTGACCGATGAGTTAAGAATGGTAAATTCTTTTTCAGTCGCCACAGGCACTGCCATCTCCAGTCTGTTAAAAATATCCTCAAATTTTCGGGCGGCATCGGTCACTTTATCGCATCCCATGGCCTCAGCCATTCCGTCCAACGTCTTTTCTAGATACGCTCTGCCTCTCGGGTCTATACACCTCTCCGTATGTGTAATCATCCAAGGAAACAACTTACGTACACACAAAGCGGCAGCATGGCCGTGGGCACAACCAAAAAGGCTGGTTACCTTATAGCACATGGCATGTCCTGCTGTGGTCTGGGTGATATTGATGGCCTTCCCTGCCGTATTGGCTGCCATGAGCATACCTTCATTGCCTGTATCCTCGTTGTTCAGATAACCATCCATATTGGCCAGCACAAGATAAATCGCTTCCCGGCTATACGCCTTGCTCTCATCCGTACTGTTCACAGACCAGTAGGACTCGATAGCGTGACACAGCGCATCCAGCATCGTGGATTTTTTCTGATAGTCAGGAAGTGTTTTCAACACGCTGTTGTCCATGAGGACGACGGAGGGAATGCAGCTATTGTCCGTTACAGATTGTTTTGCGCCCTCATAGTAAATCACGGCGTATCTCGTCGCTTCTGACCCTGTCCCGGCTGTTGTTGGCATGGCGAGGAAGGGAATGTCATTCGGCGTTATAGTCTGCTCCAGATAGTTTCGTGAATGGTCCATATTGTTGAATAGTTTGATGCATTTGGCCACATCGATGGCAGAGCCACCACCAATGGCCATTATGGCGTCACAGTCCGCGTTATGAAACAACTCCACGCCTTCAACCACCGACTCATAAAGAGGATTGGGCTGAAAATGGCTGAATCGAACGAGATGCATCCCCATTCGCTCCAACGCCTCAAGATGGCTATTGATCCCCATCAGAAAACGGATAGAATTGTCGCAAACGAGCAATATTCGCCTTCCCGCTATCCATTCGTCGAGCGCACGGTAATGATCTTTCGCCGTAATAATTCGCTGCTTCATATCTTCTCATTCCTCTGCCGGAATCAGCCGGATAATGTCCTTGAAGGGCATCAGCATCTTATCGCATTCCTCCGCCCGGTGGTTTTCCAGAATGATCCTGGCAGCCTCCTGTATGGCTGGCACCTGCGCCCGCATCAGCTGGTTTGCATAGATGATGATGTTCGCACCTCGTTCCTTCCATTCCTCCTCTTTCACGGAATTGAAAGATGTGGGCACTAGAACAATAGGCGTCACTTTATCCCTAGCCCGGAACTTCTCAATAAACTCAAATATTTCAGCAGGATCCTTCTTCCGGCTGTGCATCATGATAGCGTCAGCTCCAGCGCCGGCAAAAGCAGCTGCCCGCTCCAGCGCGTCATCCATGCCTCTTTCAAGGATCAGGCTTTCGATGCGCGCGCAAATCATGAATTCTTTCGTCTTTTGCGCCTTCTTGCCGGCCCTGATTTTCTCGCAGAAATTCTCGATGCTGTCCTGAGTTTGCTCGACCTCTGTGCCGAACAGAGAGTTTTTCTTCAGGCCGGTCTTGTCTTCTATAATGATCATGGAGACGCCAAGACGTTCGAGAGACCGAACAGTGTACACAAAATGCTCCGTCTTTCCGCCTGTATCGCCATCGAAAATGATAGGCTTTGTGGTGACTTCCATGATGTCTTCAATAGTACGGAAGCGGGAGGTCATGTCGACCAGTTCAATATCCGGCTTGCCCTTTGCCGTACTGTCACACAGGGAGGATATCCACATGGCGTCATATTGGCGAGCCCCGCCGTCCTGATAGACCACGGTGTTTTCCACAACAAGTCCGGTCAGACCATCATGTGCTTCCATGGCGGTTACAAGGCCCTTTGCATCAAGCATACGGCGCAGACGACCGCGGCGAATATCCGGCATGGCAAGATCGGAGCGTGTGCGGGCCTCAAGATCCTTATAGCGGTCATCCTTGCTGTAAGGATATTCGACCAATTTACCGCCATAGGAGGCCAGAATCGACGTCACCTCATCGCGCACGGGCTTCTGGAAGCCGCCGCGCCAATCGTCCCCATGGACCACGATGTCCGGGTGGTATTTTTCCAAGTTTTCACGGTAAGATAAAGTGCGTTGCTCGACAACCTTATACACGCCGACGATATTTTCAAGCATGGTTTTGCGGTCCGCAAAGGGAACGAGCGGGAAGCGCTTATACGACGCCACGGCCTCGTCGGAAAGAACGCCGATGATCAGTTTGCCCAGCTTCTGCGCCTTCTTGATGATTGCGATATGGCCGCCGTGAATGATGTCCGTCGAAAAGCACATGTACACCACGCGCGATTCGATCTCCTTCAGCTTCGAGCTGACCACCGCAAGATCCTCGGGGTTATCGATCTCAGCGCACAGAAGGTTCTGCACGTCCAGCGCGCGAATGTTTGCCGCGCCGTTCAACTCGTTGAGGGCATTCTCAGCGTAAACCTTCGTATTCCCCGCCTCGCAGAACTGGATGATCTTGTCCAGCCACAATTTCCAGTCGTTCCGCTTCAAGTGATACAGTGCCTGCCCCTCCATGGCCTCGCTAAAAAACTCTATGCCGACCTTCTGCACCATGCCGTTCCGTACCACGGCCTTGAAATCCTTATCCGGCAGGGGGAGCGTGGAGGAAACTGCCATGCAGGAGCTCTCGGAGGCGATGATCCTCTCCAGCACTTCGTTTTCAAAAACAAGGTCGCCGTGCATCAGCACGATCTCGTCGTCCAAGTGCTCCCGCGCGCAGTAAATGCTGTATATATAGTTCGTCTCCCTGTAAACCGGATTCTTTACGAAGGTAAAATGAAGCGGGAGGTCAAGGTTCCGGCAATAGTCAATAAGAACGGAATCAAAAAGGCCCGTGGTCATGACGACCTCTTCAATACCCGCTTCGTTGAGCAGCCTGAGCTGTCGGGAAAGGATCGTCTCGCGAGGGGATATCTCCGTCATACACTTGGGATGCTCCGATGTCAGAACCCCCATCCTGCTTCCCATGCCGGAATTAAGTATCAACGCCTTCATATTCTAACTCCTTTCATCAGCCTCTCACCACGTTAACTTAAAAATACTGCACAGTCGCCACGACATCCTTCAGCTCCTGCCAGGACGGACCGTTCTCTGAAACCCAGTTTGGATCCGGTACCCGCCAGTTCTCCGTATAAATGCTGGCCAGATATTTTTCCGGTTCGCTCGGAACGGAGCACTCCAGCCCATTGATCAGAAGCTTTTTCGTCCCCTTAATTGGATATAGCGCGAGCCGGGCCGCGTGGAACTCGTTTGCGGAATGATAGATAAATCCCTCTTTCCTGAAATAGACATATGTTACCAGATGACCATCCTGCAAATAACTGCCGAAAAAATCAACCGTCAGGCCGTTGTAGGCGTATGTCTGCTCTGTAATTTTTTCGCCCTGTTTGAACTGCTTGACCTTCTTCATGCCGCTTGCGGTCAACCGCTGTTCAAATTCGCCCCAGCTGAATCCCTCGTCCATGACGACGCCGTAATCGACGTCGTTGTCATACTCGATGAATTTATGGTCCCTGACCAGGCCCAGCAGGCTGCCAAAATCCACGAAATACTCATAGCCGGAGCCATCCAGCGTTTCTTCGATATGGCGGACCAGCGACGCGCCATTCCGCTTCAGCGCGGCCACTTTTTTCGCGTTCTCCTGGCTTTCCTGTTTCTCCTTGTACCTCCGGATGGCGGTACCAATGACGGGGAGTTTCTTGATCAGCATCTTGATTTCATACAGTCCCATATTCGTGGCCTCCTTCTCAATTTGCCCGGGTCAACTTTCCTTTTCAACCGGCTGCACGGTCGAACCGCTTCCCCCGCTTCAGCATCGGAATGACGTTTTTCACGCACATGAACGCCAGTGCCGCAACGAGAACGAGCTGAATGCCGTATGCGGCCGGCCCGCTCACCAGGGTCATGACGGCGGCCTGAGCGAACAGCAGCGCGAATAGCAACGCATCGCGAGCCACATTCATCCTGAGATCAATATATTTCCTGGCATGGAACATGCGCAGAGCCCAGATGACGATGCTTGAAATAACTGTCGCAATCGCCGCGCCTTCCGCGCCCATCAGGTAGGTCAGCGCAAAATTCAGCACGATATTGGTCGCCGCGCCGATCACCGCGGTCACCGCGAACACCCGTGTGTCCTTCACTGCAGAGAACACGACGCCGACGGTGCCCGACAGGGCGTTGAACACGATGTGCAGCAGCAACGTGGGCACAAACTGCCATGCCGAGAAGAAATCTTTCTGGAACAAGATGCCCGCCAGAAATTTTGTGGTGAAGATGATGCCCGAGCACATCAGCACCATCAGACTCTGGCATGCGAAGTAGACCTTCCGGATAAAATCATTGCCTTCTTCCGTGCCGTATTCCCGGATCGCAGACAGCTGCCAGGACTGGATGAAAATCGCCTGCACCGCGTTCAGGATTGCCGGTATTTTATACGCCACAGAATAAACACCGTTGGCTTCCAAGCCGCAAAAAAAAGTGACGGCATATTGATCCGCCAAGTTGTTGATATACCAGCTCAGCGTTGTAAATATGAGAGGCAGGCAATAAGCCAGCATTTCCCGCTCGAAAGGCCGCGCCGCGCATAATTTGCGGAAACCCACATAGTAATGGTTCATCCTATCCCTGACCAGCAGGAAAACAGTGGGGATCAGCATAGCACCGATGTTGGCGTAGAAGTAACCTCTCAGGCCCAGCTTCGCAAACAGCAGGAAGTAGATGTTCAACCCGATCATCACAGCCGTTCCGATGATACCCCCAATCGATATGCCCAGGATATCATCAAGGCCGCGCGCAAACTGGACAGTCAGCTGCTGAACGACGTAAGATACAAAGAGCCCGATAAAGCAAAGTTCATATCCTTTGATGACAGCGATGTTCAACACGCGCGAAGCAAAAAAAGTGCCCAGAAAAATGATTCCCAGGGAAATCAGAATATACTTCAGCGACACTGTGAACACGGTCCCCTGGGTCTGTACGGACTCGTTGAGGCTGAACCGCATGACGCCATCCAAAACATTCAACGTCAGGATAGGGACCAGAACCAGCGCCGTGGTATAAAGTATATTATATGTTCCGTACTCTTCTGTTGAAAGCACGCTCGTGTATAGGGGCACCAGAAAAAACACCAGCACTTTTGAGGAAAAATTGCCTATAAACAGCAACCCGGTGTTTTTAAACAATTCCTTGAATTTATTGCCCAACGCCATGCTCACCTGCCCGCTTCAAACCACACGCCTTTAAAAATGCCTCGAAGGATTCATATTCCGCCGGAACTTTCAGCATATCTTCAACCACAGCTTCCCGACTGTCGCCGTCAACTTTCATGCATTCATACAATTCACGCTTGTCACTGCCCTTCCAAAGCGAGATAAACCAGGCCATTTCATCCTGCCTCAATGCACGTCCTCTGAAAGCGCTCATTCGTTCGTAATATGTTTTCGCATATGTCTCAAAACGGTCCCGGGTTTTTGCATAGTATTCCTCCATCGTGCAGATAACCCGAGCCGGATTTCCCGCCGCCACCACATTTGACGGAATATCCTTCGTCACCACGCTGCCTGCACCTATGATGACGTTGTCACCAATCTTCGTGTCCATCGTGATGATGGCGTTCATGCCGACAAACACATTGTTGCCGATCTTTGTCACACCCGTTTTATAAAGCATATGATGATACAGCGGCCGGAGTACCGCATATGAATAATCATGAGCAAGAATGACCACACCGCTCGTGATCCGGCAGTTGCTCCCAATTTCAATGAATGGCAGCGAACTTTCATCTACCGGTTTTGCCTTCGGATTATAAAAAAAAGTGTTTTCACCAATCTTCGCGCCGCCCGCGCGCAGATAGTTCACGTACGCCTCGGATGAATAGTGATTGGGATAAAGGATTTTATTCAGCATTGATTTGAGCATTGGTCTCTTCCTCCCTTTGTCTCACGGCGTACGTCAGCGGTATGGTGATCTGAAGCATCTGACAAATGAAGTAAATCTCTATGTTGTCTGTCAGGTACAAGGTGAAGGTGTAAATCACAATACCGAAATAGACAAACGATACCTTATACCCGAAGCGTTTCTTATAAGCCGATGGCATATAGAGGAGGTGATACCACAGCCACAGTCCGAACATGATGAAACCGTTTTCTACATACATCTTGATGATGTCGCTGTGGACGCCGCCCACCCGCAGGTATGACAGCTTCGAATTGAGCAGCTGTGTCACCACGTTCCGGCCGATACCCGGGAACGAGGGGGAGAACCACGCGTATTCCATGATTTTTTTATAGTAATAATTTCGCCCCATCGGGTTGATGCCTGTAGCAGTGAGAAAATCGTAGAACGCCGAGCCGCTCGACAGGATGAAGATGAACCCGAAGCACACCGCGAAGGCGAACCAGCCCGCCAGGCGGCAGGCGCGGTAGCGAACCTTCTCCTTCAGCAGCTTTGCCAGCAGGAAGAACGCCACGGCCAGGAGCACGCCCAGCACTGCCACGCGCTTCATACCCAGGGTCATGATAAGCAGAACGCCTATAGTGGTCAGCACATTCCTGCGCGTAGGCTTTGCCTGCGCAAACAGATAAAACGTCAGGACGTAGCCGATCGCCAGCACCAGATCATGAAGCTCAAGGTAGTTCGCCGTCAGCCCGCCCAGCGAATCGTTGGGATCCACAAAGGCCTGAATGATCGCGTGGGGAAAGATGAGCGGACCCTTGATCGCCGTGCTGGCCGCGACGGACAGCAGCCATGAAGCAAACACGGCGATGCAGTTGTACCTCAGCGCTTTGGCGCCGAAAAGATACACCGACAGCACCGCCAGAAGCGTCGGAACATACACCGTCAGATTGGTCGTAAAATAACTTTTAGAAACCTTTCCTGTGGCCATCAGCGCGATAGTGTACAGGTGAATGACCACATGAGGCAGCATGTATCGTTTTACCGCCCACAGCGTATCCCTGCTGAGGAGACGATGCGCCCTGAAGCCGTTCAGCCCAAAACGGGCAAGACCAACCATGATCCAGAAAAGTCCGATAATCACCTGATGCTGATAGCCTAACTGAATATCTCCGTATCGCGTCGTACATGCGACAATCATGGAAAGGGTATAGGCTGCGCCCAAATAACTTTTCTGATTGTCCTTTTCCATACCCAATTCCTTTCCAGGCCTTCCGTTTCACGCCAATTATTGATTGTTCACTCACATAAATCCTCTGCACGCCAACGCATACAGAGCTATGGCGCACCTGTTCCGCACCAGCTCCACAAATACCCTCTGCTTCAGGCCCAGTTCGCCGACCGGATAGGAACTTATCGCTTCCCGGACTACGCTGTCAGCGCAGATTTCGCGAATATTCCGCAGGTTTTCCCTCCGCGCCAATCCCGAGATTTTTTCTGTTTCCTGCGCGATGCTCATCCTGATGTAGATGAAAAACATCCTGCTAAGCCGCAGCATTGTCGCCTCGCCATAACCCAGGTCTGTCAGCTTCTTTTTCATTTCCATGTAAAAATGGGCGCTGGCTTTCAGCCTGTCCGGCCTGTATCGGTGAGAAAGCGATACTTCATTCTGCCTGTACAGATAGCCTACATAGTCTATTGTGCAAGCGCCGTCCGCATGCTGCATGTAGTCGATGTTGAAGACCAGATCTTCCGAAATGAGTTCCCGCTCCGACGGAAACCGAAGGCCAAACCGCCGAATCAGATCGGTCCTGTACATTACTGCGCAGACGCACATTTCTATGCTGTCATGCCGGTCCGGAGCCGATCCGATCATTCTGGGCAGCAGTTCCCCGGCAGCCTTCTTCCCCTCAAACAGTTCGTTACCGTACCGCACCAGGGAGACGGTCTCGCCGGCGCCCGTCACGCGCCGAAAGCCGCTTTTGCATAAATCCACATGTTCCCTGCCCATTGCGCGATACAGGGTTTCGATCAATTCGGGCTCCACCCAGTCGTCGGAATCGACAAACGTCACATACTCGCCGGAAGCATGCTCCAGCCCCGTGTTCCTCGCCATGCCCAGTCCGGCGTTCTGTTTGTGAACCACGCGGATATTGTCGTGATTGTTTGCATACTCATCGCAGATGCTGCCGCTCGAATCCTTCGAACCGTCATCCACCGCAATGATTTCCAGGTTCGGATACGTCTGCGCAAGAATTGTATCCAGACATTTCGACACGTACTTTTCGACATTGTAAACCGGAACAATGACGCTGATCAACGGATAACCCATTCAGTAACACTCCTATTACCAAGAAATAAAAACACAGCATCAGCTTCTTGACTGTCTTATAATCAACTCTATTTATTATTCGTCTCCGTCATCAATTCCGGGTTCGGATTTTTCGTCATGTTAGCGCTATTGTTCTGGCTCGCAGATACTGCAAACACTCAAATAAGCAGCCAACTGACTTTTCCTAAAGCAGATATGAATTAATGAATGTCGCGTCTTCCACAACGACAGATTCTGGTAAAACCTCAATCATTATCTCTGATAACCCAGGCAGCTGCCATGATCCGCCAGACCGCCATATGTTCTTTTCCCGTTCGTAAACCTTTTTGACCTTTTATCAGTTCACTGATACCTCGCATGAGTGTCCAAAAATGCGGGTAACACTCTGTATGGATTTCTGCTTCCCGATACACACGTTTCTGCTCAGATGAAAAACTGTTTCCCCCTCACGCCGCTTCTATAGTTGGAATATCCATAAAAACAGCGCAGACATTGTTGTCATTTTAAAGTCAACTGCTTTTTCTATGGTGTCAATCTCTATAACATCGTCTGAATCCCAGAAAAACAGTTTTTCTCACTGTGCGCGCTTCATTCCTACTATGATTCTTTCATTCGACACACCTGAATTGGATATTTGGACAAGTTTAGCACAGGAGTCGTTTTCGATCACTATTTGATGATTTCAGCCGTTTTATCAGTCGATCCATAGTCAACAACAATAACCTGAATGATTATCATATGTCTGTCTGATGACGAAATCAAACATCTATCAAATATATTCTGCGACACTATATGCGGGAATAAAGACCAATACCAAAGGTTTTCCCTTCATTAAACACTCCTCTGGCCGCCCTACCTGTCGGCAAGCTGACGCTCATACAATTCACGGTATTTGTCAAGGAACAATTTATAGTCATACTTTTCTGCATAGGCCTCATATGCATGCTTTTCCAATTCTTTCATAAACACCCTATCCGAACACAGCGCCAGTATTTTCTCTGCCAGTTGTCCGACATTGTCCTTTTCCACCAGAATGCCGTTTACACCATCCTGCACAATCTCGTTGCTGCCGGAAATGTCGGTGGCGATCATCGTCTTTCCTTGCGAGAACACCTCGATGGGCGTCAAGGGAAGGCCCTCCCTCTGGGAAGCGGAAACAGCAAAGTCTAATTGCCGTATGATATCGAGTATATTATTCTTGAAGCCCAGAAAAACAATATGGTTTTGAGCGCCAAGCTGATTCGAAAGCGTTTCCATGGCCACACGCTCCTCGCCGTCACCGACGATCACGCCCACAAGATTCGGATTCCTGTGTCTGCATATATCTATAGCTTTAATGAAGACATCCATGCCCTTCTGCTTGACGATGCGCCCAATTGTACCGACGATGATCTTCCCTTCGCCCTTCAGCGCTTCAATGCGAGGATCTCCGACACCTGTCAACACTATTTTAATCGAATTATAAATCGTCGTAATCTCACTTTCGCCGATGCCGAAAAAATCCGTAAGATTATGCCTCACGCCGTCTCCCACGGCAACGACAGCAGAACCGGCCAACGCGAAGCGCGTCAGCCCTGCCTTGTCGAAAAATACGCTATGCGCCGTGTAGACAGTTTTGACTCCCGTCAGGGCGGATACAAGTCGGCCGTACATGGCGGCCATCCTGTGGTGCGAATGGATGATCTGAATCTTTTCCTTTCGCACAGTTCGCCACAGGATGAAGAGCGTTTTGAGCATTTGCGCCGGATTCTTGCTGTCGATATCCGGAATTTGGACATGCTTGATGCCCGCCTCTTCCAGTTTCCCGACGAATTCTCCACCGCAGGAGGCGACTAGCTGTGTGTCCTGCCGGTTGTCCAAGCAGAGCTGGAGCACTATTTTTTCAGCGCCTCCATGCCCCATCGTTCTGGAAATATGCAGTATCCTCATTTGGTCTTTCCTTCCAGTATATCCGCAATCCGTTCACACGCATGTCCATCGCCGTAGGGATTGCTCGCTTTGCTCATGGCGTCATAGGCCTGCTGGTCAGTCAGCAGCCGTGAAAACTCGGTATAGATGGTTTCCTCTTCCGTGCCAACCAGTTTGAGCGTGCCGGCTTTGATGCCCTCCGGTCGCTCGGTGGTATCGCGCATCACCAACACGGGTTTGCCGAGACTGGGCGCTTCCTCCTGGATACCGCCCGAGTCTGTGAGGATCATATAGCTCCTGTTCAGGAAGTTGTGGAAATCCAGCACGTCCAGCGGTTCGATGATGTGGATGCGGTCGTCGTCGCCCAGGATGCTGCTCGCTGTTTCCCGCACAACGGGGTTCATGTGGATCGGATAGATGGCTTTGACGTCCGGATGCTCGTCCATCACCCGCCGGATGGCCCTGAACATGTGCCGCATCGGTTCTCCGAGGTTCTCACGGCGGTGCGCGGTGATCATGATGAGGCGGCTGCCGGCCGCCCAATCCAGTTCAGGATGGCTGTAGTCCGCACGCACCGTGGTCTTAAGGGCATCGATAGCAGTATTGCCTGTCACGTAGATCGTCCCGGGGTTTTTGCCCTCGCGGAGGAGGTTATCCCGGCTCAAAGCCGTAGGCGCGAAATTGTACTGGCTGATGATGCTTACGGCTTCCCGGTTGAACTCTTCCGGATACGGGCTGTAAATGTTATATGTGCGCAGGCCCGCCTCTACGTGGCCAACCGGGATTTGCAGATAGAAGCAAGCCAGCGCGGTGACGAAAGTCGTGCTGGTATCGCCGTGCACAAGACACACGTCCGGTCTGACTTCCTCCAGCACCGTCTTGATCTTCGTGAGAATGTTCGTCGTGATCTCAAACAAAGTCTGTTTCTCCCGCATGATCGAGAGGTCGTAATCTGGCGTGACGCCGAACGCGCGCAACACCTGATCGAGCATCTGCCGGTGCTGACCGGTCACGCACACGATCGTCTCTATGGTTTCCCTTTTCTTCAATTCATTGACCAACGGACACATTTTAATGGCTTCCGGCCTCGTCCCGAAAACCAGCATAACTCTCTTCATCGCCGTGCTCTCCCGTTTTTCACCGCTTCTTCAGCTTCTCGCCAATAACCGCTTTGATAAAAACGCCGTTCCCCACAAAATACCTCTTAAACAGCCGCCTGGGCTCCTGCATCACCCGGAACAGCCACTCCAGATTCGCTTTCTGCATCCACAGTGGCGCCCGGGGAATGTTGCCGGAAATGACGTCGAAGCTCCCGCCGACCCCCATAAAAACCGACTTGTTGCCGTCATCCTGGAGATATTCCACCAGGTATTCCTTCAGCGGACTGGTGATGCCCACAAATACAAAATCCGGATCGAGCGATTTAAGCCCGGCAGAAATCGCTGGCCAGTCCGCTTCCTTGAAATACCCATTGTGGATGCCGCACAGGTTTAGCCTGGGATATTTCTGCCTCAGTACTTCCGCCGTCTTCTCCACGACCTCCTGCTTCGCGCCAAGGAGATATACGCTGTATCCCTTCCGTTCGCTCAGCTGGACCAGGCTTTCCATTAGGTCGATGCCTGCAACGCGCTCCGGCAGCGGCTTGCCCAGAAATTTGCTGGCCATGATGACGGAAGCGCCATCCGCATTGATCACGCCGCAACTGTTGACGATCTGCCTGAGCCGCTCGTTTTTGTTGAGTTCATTGATCTTATCCGCATTGACGCCGATCAGATGCAAAGGCTCCTTTTTCTGAACATACAGGTCTACCAGGTCTATGGTTTCCCGAACATTCAGAACATCTATCGTCGTGTTGAGAATGGTTATCCTGGGATTGTTTCCCAGAACTGTCTCTTGCTTCGCGGGCGTCCAGTCTGCCATGAAACTCCCTCTCATTTCCTTTTTTTCTGATGAATGCATCACAGCGATCTTGCCGTGAATATATCCGCGAACTGCCTCAGGCCGCCCGCCGTCGCACGGCAGTACCTGTCGAATGTGAACGACAAAACGGCGCTGCCATACCGCCTAAAAAAGCACTCCACATCCGTTCCTCCGCCGAAAAACGACATGCGGAACGGTGTTCTAGTGATAATCACGGTCTTCCTCTGTCTTCATTCGTTTTGCCAGTCACAGTGCGATGCATCCGCCAACCTGCGCGCCGCTGATCACCAGCATCTCGGCCATGCGGGCGATATCTGCGATCCGGGAGACGTACTTTTCCTCCACCAGGAAGACGATGTCGGCGCCTTTCGCATCTGTCGCGGCGTCGCAACGCGTCAGGAAGTCCGGCTGCACACTCAGTTCCACGGCGTCGCCCAGCCGCGCGGCCAGCTCATCGCGCACGCCCTCAACCGCCGCCGCCGGGATGGTGCCTGCCAGCACGATTCGCTTCCCGGCATAGTTGTTTTTCAGCAGCGTGCAGGCGCTGTCATAGATGTTTTCACGCGACGCCGCAACATGGCCAATCTCCCACTTCCGCAGCAGTTTATCGATGCAGAAGCGAGGACGGCGAGCCCTGGAATGGGGCAGGTCGGCATACACGTTCAGCGAATATGCGCCGGACAGGTCCGACGCCGAATGCACCTTGCCGTCAAAGATGTATTTCAGAGCTAGGATAAACGCCATGAAGAACGCGCCGAGGATAAAACCGATGGCTGCGTATCTCTTGACATGTGTACCGGGACGGTCGGGTTCCTTCTCGTCGATCAGTTCGGCCAGATTGTCTTTGTAATTCAGGATGCCGTCCTGGTAATCACGAATCTGGTCAGTCAGCGTAACCTGTCTGTCCGCCAGGGCATAGTCAGTCCGGGAATAAAATTTCTCTGCCAAGGGAATCAACTGGTGTCTGCCGATTTTCTGGGCTTCTGGCTCGCAATATGACAGCAGGCGGTTTACAAAATACGTCCTGATGTCCCTGGTATACTGCTCTGTGCCGCCAATCACCTGGATGTTGATGACGTTCGTAGCCAGATCCCATTCGATGGAAATCACTTCGTCTATATATGATGACTTGCTTGTGCCGATCAGCTCTTCCATCTCGGCATCGTCAAGGTTACTCATCAGCAGATATCCGTAAGCGGCGATCACAGAATCCGCGGGATCGCGCGTGTTGCCCTCGGGCAGCGCGTCCAGCACCTCCTGATCCATCTCAACGTAGTACCGGTTTGTGGAGACCCAATCCTGTGTTGAATTAAAATTGATCCACACAGACTCATTCATGTATTCTTCCAGCTTGTTCAACCGCTCCGTATTCGTCTCGATGCCTTGCTGGTAGGTTTTTATCTTAAGGTAGTAGTTCTCATAGGCGGTCTCATACTGCTTTTCTTCCAGCGTCAGCTCGCCCCGATTGTGAACGATGGTAATCCTGGCATATTGGAATACGCCCAGAAGAATGGCGCCGATTACAGCTGCCACAAGGCAGCTGCGCCAGCCATACAGAATGTGGAAAAACAAATCCTTCAAGTTGATTTCCCGCTCAAATTCCCTGTTGATCTTCATGCTGTCTCCTCCAGAACATATCACTTACATGGCCCCTTTTCGCTTCAGAACGGCTCCCACGGTCTTCACCAGTATTTTCAGATCCAGCCATATGCTCCAATTTGCGATGTACTGCGTGTCCAGCTTGGTGACTTCCTCGAAATCCGTAATCTCGCTGCGCCCGCTCACCTGCCACATGCCGGTGATGCCGGGCTTTGTCGCCAGCCGTGCCCGGTGGTGCAGTTCGTATTTTTCCCACTCGTCCACGGTGGGCGGCCTGGTGCCCACCAGGCTCATCTGCCCCAGCAGGAGGTTGAACCCTTGCGGAAACTCATCCAGACTCCATTTGCGAATGAACTCCCCGATGCCCGTTTTACGCGTGCCGTCCGGCAGGATTTCATTGCCGATAACCCGTGGGTCCCATTCGATTTTGAACATGCGGCCGTCGGTCACGCGATTCTGCGCCATGAGATCCTTCTTGCGCGCGTCCGCGTCCATATACATGCTGCGGATTTTATACATTTTGAATTTGCGCCCGTTCTGCCCGATGCGTTCCTGGGCGTAAAGGATAGGTCCGGGCGAGGCTTTTTTGATCATCGGGCCGAAGACGGCCATCACGATCAGCGCGACAAAGCTGCATGCCAGTCCACCCATGATGTCCAGAACACGCTTGAGCAGCAACTGCGCCGGCGAGGCGATGTTGATGCTGCTCGTCACGACGGACATTCCCGCGATCTTCTCGGCCACCTGCTTGCCCTTGCCCGCAGACAGCAGCTGGATGTGCACCGTCACGCCCATGTCGCCGCACTTGTCGATCATCTCATAGGGCATCAGGTTGCCCGAGGACACGCCGAAGTAGACCTCGTCGATCCACTCCCGGCAGATGTACTGGGCGGCGTCCTGCATGTTGGCCACCACGGGAACCCCTGCGATCGCCTCGCCCTGGGCATCCCTGTCCACCAGGACGACGCCGCACACCCGAATGTTTTCCACCGGATGCGCCTGGAAATGCTCCAGCACACCCCCCGCCGCCGTTGAATCAGCCACCAAAAGCATGACGCGCTGGTTCCGCGAAGCCCCCCTGCGCAGCAGCCAGTGCTTCCACAGCATGCGCAGCGCATAGGACAGCACACAGTACAGGATAAACGTCAGCCACAACACGATGCGGGACACCTGTTCAATGTCCTTAAGGGAAAACAGCATGACAAGGATTTCGCTGAAAACCAATCCGCCGTGCACAAGCGTCTGCCGGAGCTCCGCGAACCAGTTCCTTCTCACCACATCGTGCATCGTGTTGAAGATCACTAGGGTCAGGATATCAGCGACGACAAGCCAAATAGCGATGTTGCGGTACAGAAGCTTGTCCACATATAAGAACTGATCCCTCACAAACCTCAGGTAAAACGCTGCCCCGAACGCGGCCACGACGCTCATGATATCCAGCAGAATGAAATCCGCGTGCTTCAACCAACCCTGCCGTGATCTCTTGTACATGAAACCCACCCTTATCCGATCAATGGGGCGTCCCACTTATCCGCATGGTACAGACTGTTTTGCAGGAAAAAACACGCCGGCGTTTTTCGCTTTTTTCTCGCCTGCATTTCCCTGGCGAAGCCGTCAAAGTTCACGAAAAAAACAGATTCTTGTGATTATCTTTCTCAATTATACAGCAATTTCATATAACCGTCAACCCATTGCATAATATCGCAAAATACAGAACAGCCGTCAGTCCCGTCATGAGGCGCACGGTCGACAATCATTTCAGCCCGGCTGCCTGCTTCAGCACCTCTGCCAGCCGCCCGTCCTCGTGCAGGCGGTAGATCAGCTCTCCCAGCATGGAGTTGGCCCAGGCGAACCACGTGCGCGTGAACTGCTCCGGATGGTCCGGATGGAAGCTCTCGTGCATGAAGCCCGTGCCGGCATGCGTGTTCATCAGCGCATTCACGATGCGCGCGATTTCCCCCGTGTCTGCCGAAGTCATGGCCTGCACGCACAGCGCGATGGGCCAGATATAGCCGGCCGGGGTATGCGGGCTGCCTGTCCCTTCCGCCAGCGCGCCTTTATAGAAATACGGATTTTCAGCGCTCAGCACGAACCGGCGCGTGTTCCGGTAGACCTGGCTGTCCGCGGCGCAGGCCTCGAGATACGGCAGCGCCAGCAGGCTGGGCACGTTCGCGTCGTCCATCAGGTTCACGCCGCCCAGGCCGTCCACCTCGTAGGCGTAGATCTCGCCGAACTCCGGATGGATCACCTTCCCGTGCGCCTCCACGCCCGCGGCGATCTCCTCGTCCAGGCTTTCGGCCTCCGCGGCGAGGGCGTCGTCACCCATGCGCCGGGCAAGGCGCGCCGCGGCCCGCAGGGCGCGCGCGGCGAACAGGTTCGAGGGCACCAGGTAGCCGTAGCGGCAGGCGTCGTCGCTGGGGCGGAAGCCGCTCCAGGTCATGCCGGTCACCGCCACCGGCTCGCCCATGCCGCCGTGTGACAGCGTATCGCTGGGCGGGCAGTTTTTGCGCGAGAAGCGGTATTCGCTCCGCGTATGATCCTGTTCCTTGCGCAGCACGCTCACGGCCAGCCCGAGCGCCTGGACGAAGCGATCGGTGAGGAAGCCGGCGCGTCCGGTCCTGTCGAGATATTTTTCCGCCAGCCACATGGGATAGCACAGCGAATCGATCTCATATTTGCGCTCCCACACCCAGTCGGATGCGCGGGGCGTGTCGTCGTAGGGCTTGAAGTCGGAGGGTTCCCTGTTGAAGGCGTTGGCGTAGGGATCGCGCAGGATGCATTCCGCCTGCCGCGCGATGACGCCCTCCAGCATGTCGGCCACGGCCGGCTCGTCCGCAAAGCGCACATAGTGCAGCACCTGCGCCGTGGAATCCCGCAGCCACATGGCGGGAATGTCGCCCGTGATGACGAACGTGTCGCCCGGGGCCTGCCGGATCGTGGTTTCGATGGAATTCATAAAACACCGCTCGAACAGCGGCCACAGGCCCGGAAGCGCCTCCAGCTCCGCGCGCAGAGGCTGAATCCTCTGCCGGATGACGGATTCACAGCTCATCCTTACAATCCCCCTGTTTCTGAATTAAAAACGCTTTATATCCTGCGCGTCCCCCTGGCGGCCGGATCCCGGCATCCGCCGTGCCGGCTGTCCGCCCGCGCCCTCATTCGTTCAACATGGCAACTCCCTGCGCAACATAGAAGTGAAACATGCTGTCATCGAAGTTGTTCCACACGACCGCGCCGCCGTTCTCCACGGCCATGCTGAGGAGATAGATGCCGTCGTACAGATCGCTCACATCCAGGTTTAGCCGGAAGAAGGACTGATCAAGATTGACGCCTTCCGTTTCAGCAAAGGCTGTGTCGGCGTCTTCAGGCGTTGACATCACCGAAAACATGCCCAGCATCGCGCCGGAAGCCGCGTCAGTCAGCAAAATATAACTGCGGCTCTGCGCTGCGTCCGCGCCTTCAATGTAAGCATAACCGCGCACCGTGAGGATGCTGTGGCCGCCACTGTCGAATGTGCTGAGATCTCTCAGGCCCAGCTTCAGATCGGCGCTGACCGCCTCGGGCAAGTCAGGCATGACGACTTCCATCGGCCCGGCCAGAAGCTCCGGCGGAAAGGGCGTCGCCTCGGGTTCCGGGGAGGGCGCGTCGGTGGGTTTCGCCGTGGGAGCGACGGTCGGGACAAATGTGGGCGCGTCCGTCGGCCCGGCGGGAACATCCGTGGATCCGGCAGGGGAAACGGGCCGTTCACCTTCCTGTCCGGATGGAGGAACCGCTTCGGCCGTCTGCGCTGGTGTTCCGGTTTGGGCAAACACCGGATCGATATCGAATTGGCCCCGGAGCACAAGGATAAAGAAAAGCGCACAGAGCGTAGCCAGCAGCACCAGCCCGATCAAAAAACGAAGAAACGCGCTTCCCGCTTCCGGCCTGTAAAACCGCCTGCGTCCGCGATGGTTTCCGCTCATGAAACATAACCTCTTTTCTCATCGTCCGGATCGGCCCGCCACGCGAGCCGCGGCAGGCGGAAAACCGCCGCCGGCGGGCGTCTCCGGCTCGCCGGCATCCGGGCATTGCCCGCGGACATG
>LVAP01000111.1 GCA_001603025.1 Clostridiales bacterium Firm_10
GCAGGATGAAATCCTGCCCCGGGGGGTGTTCATTGATCTGTGTTCTGTCATTCGCCCGCCCTTCGCGCCCATTCATGCCAGCGCGGATCGGCCGCCATTTCCGCTTTCACCCTTTCACGCCCGGGGACGCACCACCACCGCCCGCTCGCAGGGGCTGGCGGCCAGCGCGCCGCGAAGCAGCGGCGGCAGCGCGCGGAAGACCGCGTTTGCCTTTTCGACGGACTGCGGCCCGATCCAGACCTTGTCGCCCGGCATGTCGCCCTGCGGGATGTCGTCCGGCGCCTCGGGCGGGCGCCAGCCGGACAAGGCCGAATCAAGCTTTTTCAGGGGGGATCCCGACATATCAGCACCTCCTGTTTTCCGGCCTGAGAAGCGGCCGGGCGGCGCCTTCCGCCGGTTCCCCTTGCCAACCGGCGCCGCGATCGTTTATAATGTCAGGCACAGGGCTCCACAGTCCGCATGCGGAAAAGGGGGGAACACCCGATGGCCATCGAAATCAAAACAATGGAAACCGACGCCGAGATCCGGGGAAAGGCCTATGTTCACTGGAAATCGTGGCAGGAAGCCTATCCCGGGCTGCTGGATCAGGCCTATCTCGACCGGCTGACGCTGGAAAAATGCGAAAACATCGCCTTCAGCTGGCCGGAAAACACGCTGGTCGCAAAGGACGGCGAACGGGTGGTGGGTTTCGCCTGCTACGGGCCCTACCGGGACGGCGAACTGCCGGACGCCGGCGAGGTTTACGCGATCTACGTGCTGGCGGACTACTGGGACAAAGGCGTGGGCCGCCGGCTGATGGACGAGGCGCTGGAGCGGCTGCGCGCCTATCCCCGCGCCGCCGTCTGGGTGCTGAAGGGCAACGAGCGCGCCATCGCCTTCTACCGGCGCTGCGGCTACCGCCCCGACGGCCGGGAGCAGCAGGTGATGATCGGCGGACCGGTGATGGAAATCCGGATGGTGCTGACCAGGCAGGCGTAAAGCGGCCGGTCAGTCCATGACGCGCCGGATCCCGAAGACGATCAGCGCCAGGCAGATGACGCCGACCAGCGCCATGCCGAGAATGGTGAACAGCCCGTTCTGGCGCACGACGTCGCTGCGGCTGTGCACGTTCTCAAACACCGGATTGGTGTCCAGGTCCGGATCCGCCACCAGCTCGTTTCCCCGCTGGATGCCCGCCACCGCGTAGACGTCGTCCGGCTTCACGTCCAGGTATCGGTAATGGACGCGCCGCAGCCCTTCATAGTCGAAATACACTTCGCTCACCGGGCCGCTGCCAAAGCAGGAGGCCGGCGCTTCCGTGAAATAGAGCACGCCGTCGTACACCAGCGCGTCCACCACCTGCGTCAGCGCGTCCACCTCGTCCGGATCCAGCTGGGAAAGCGAGAGCTCCCGCCCGGCCGGGAAGCTGACCAGCAGCTCCTCCGACACGGAGAACTCTCCCATGGCGGCCCGGCCGAACAGGTGGGCCCGCTTCAGCCATTCCCCGGACTGCCAGTCGATGGGATCCCACGACCCGACCCAGTTTTCCCCGTCGTCGCCGACGGAGAAGCTCTCCACATAGCGGACGGCGATCGGCGAGGGCATCTCCAGGGACAGGAGCTCGTCGCGGGCGTTTTCCGCGGCGGACAGCGTGGAGCAAACGATGACCAGCCTGCCCTCGTTTTCCGGGCGGACGACGCCGTCCGTGATAAACACGGCTTCGCTCAGCTGCCGCTGCGTTCCGGGCAGCGTGACGATGCCCTTCACGATGACGACCAGAAAAAACAGCGCCACGGCGACCATGAGGCCGCCGCCGATTTTGCGCAGCATGGGTTATTTCCCCCTTTCGCTTGGCGAAACGACGCCGAGCGCCTCCTTCAGGAAGCGGATGAGCCGGCCGTGATACGCGGCGCGCGCTTCCTTTTCCGATTCCGGAAGGGCGCGGTCGTACGGCTCGTCGACGAAATAGGCGTTGGAATACCTGTACAGCGACAGGGAATCCAGCGGCCAGCCCGGATGCCGCTTTTCAGCCGGTTCGCAGGTCATGTAGAAGATGTTGCCGTTCGCGCCGCCCGTCTCCATGAAGGTAAACACCCTGCCCCCGCGCCAGACGGCGAACGCGTCGGGATATTCGGCCAGCGTCTTCCCGCCCAGCGAGCGCGCCAGGGCGGAATAATAGGCGATCATTTCGTCGTCTGTCATTCGCGGGCCGCCCTGGGGCGTGCGGATGTGCAGCCCCGGCTGCCGCGGGTCGTCATAGGGGATGGCCGCGAAATACAGGCCCGCGTCGTTGCAGATGACGCGGTCGAAGTACCGGCCGTAGTATCGGGCCTTGATGGCCGCGTTTTCCTCCGGCGTGCGGCCCTCTTCCTCCGGTTCGCCGGCAATGCCCAGATCCCGCGGCGTGCGGAACACAATGCCGCACCCGCCGAGCATGTCCTCAAACATGGCGACTTTGGACGGATTGGTCGTGCCCAGCAGAACTTCCATAGCTCTTCATCCTTTCCCGGCGGCGCAGGCCGCCTCCCCCTCCATCATAGCAGAAAAAGGCGCGTCCCGCAAGGCGCGCGGAAAAGAAAGGCGGCGCAGCGATGACCGACCGCGAATGGGATAAGGCCCTCCGCGTCCAGACCACCGGCCGGGAGGACGAGAGCGGCGGGCGATACATGCCCTATGAACCGACGCCTTACGCCGTGCTGGTCCGGCTGGCGGAGAGCGGATTCATCCGCCCCGGCGACCGCGTGCTGGATTACGGCTGCGGGAAGGGCAGGGTCGCCTTCTTCCTGGCCGCGCAGGTGGGCTGCCGGGTGACGGGGATCGACCACTCGGAAAAGCTGATCGCCATGGCCGAGGAGAACCGCGCGAGGGCCGGATGCGCCGGGATGGTCCGCTTCGAGCGGGCGTCGGCCGAGCGCTATGCCCCGCGGGATGAGAACGTATTCTTCTTCTTCAATCCCTTTTCCGGGAGTGTGCTGCGCGCCGCGCTGCGGCAGATCCGGCGCGCGGGGATCGGAGGGCCGCGCGGCCTGCGGCTCATCTTCTATTATCCGTCAGACACCTTCACCGCCTGCCTGGCGGATGAGGACTGGCTCCGCCCGGCGGGTGAAATCGACTGCCGCGATCTCTTCGACGGGGACAATCCGCGGGAGAAGATCCTGGTTTATGAAGCAGTCGGCGCATGAAAGGCGCCTGCATCAAAAAATGCCGGGGCGGATTTTTTAATGCGGTATGTTCATAAATTGTTCATCGGAAAATTAGCACTCACCTATTGACAGTGCTAACAAAACGAGTATAATATAGGGCGAACAAAGGGGGAAGGCCGAAAGAACAGCGGCGGTTCGCCCGGCGTTCATGGTAACAACATAAAAGACCTACGCCGACACGAAACCCGCCGGACTGCCCGCAAAGGGGCGCGGCCGGGCGGGTGCGCGATACAGCGCAAGAGTCAAAGGAGGTATGACTTATGTTGATGCCGAGTATCTTTGGTGAGAACCTGTTTGACGAGCTGTTCGAGGGCTGGCCGCGCGAGCTGCGCAACGTCGACCACAGGCTGTATGGCCGGAACGCGGCCCACGAGATGAAAACGGACGTGCACGAGCACGAGGACCACTATGAGGTGGATATCGACCTGCCGGGCTTCAAGAAGGAAGAAATAACGCTGAGCCTGGAAAACGGCTACCTGACCGTGACCGCCTCCAAGGGCGTGGACAAGAGCGAGACGACCAAGAGCGGCAAGCTGATCCGCCAGGAGCGCTATGCCGGCGCGCTGCAGAGGAGCTTCTACGTGGGCGACGCGCTCACGGAGGAGGATATTACCGCCAAGCTGGAGCATGGCGTGCTGAGCCTGAACATCCCGAAGAAGGAAGAGCGCAAGCTGCCCGAAAAGAAGGTCATCATGATCGAATAAAGGCGCCGCTGCCACGAAACAAACCCCCCGTTTTGAACGGGGGGTTTTGTTGTTCATCCATCGGCCCGCGGCAATCCGTCAGGCGAAATAGCGCACGCGGTAGATGAAATTCAGCGCCGCGATGCGGTCGATGGTCTCCTGCGACGCGGGCTCGTCCAGATCCAGCACGGTGTAGGCGAAATCCCCGCGGGACTTGTTCACCATGTTGTCGATGTTCACGCCCTGGGCGGCTACTTGCGAGGTGATGGTGCCGATGGTGTTGGGCACGTTGGCGTGCAGCACCGCCAGGCGATACCTGAACGACGCGCTCAGCGGGCAGGCCGGATAGTTGACCGAGTTGACGATGGCGCCGAACTTGAGGTAGTCCTGCAGCTGGCGGCTCACCATGTCCACGCAGTTGTCCTCGCTCTCGGGCGTGGAAGCGCCCAGGTGCGGAATGGCCACCACGTTCGGCACGCCGATGATCTCGTCGGAGGGGAAGTCGGTCACGTAGCGGCGCAGCTGGCCGGACTTGAGCGCCTCAAGCAGGTCGGCGGTGTTCACCAGCTCGCCGCGGGCCAGGTTGATGAGCGCCGCGCCGGGCTTCATCTTGGCGAACAGGCCGCCGTCAAACGAGCCGCGGGTGGAATCCGTCAGCGGCACGTGGATGGACAGGTAGTCGCACTGGGGCAGCATCTCATCCTGGCTGGTCACGTGCACGATCTTGCGGGAGAGCTTCCAGGCGTGCTCAACGGAGATGAACGGGTCGAAGCCCAGCACGCGCATCTTGAGATCCGCCGCGGCGTTCGCCACCAGGCCGCCCACGCCGCCCAGGCCGATCACGCCGATGGTCTTGCCCATCAGCTCCGGCCCGACGAACTGGCTCTTGCCCTTTTCGACAAGCTTGCCGACCTCCGCGCCGCGGCCCTTGAGCGTCTTCGCCCACTCGATGCCGCCCACGATGTCGCGGGAGGCCAGCAGCAGCGCGGCGATGGCCAGCTCCTTCACGGCGTTGGCGTTCGCGCCCGGCG
Organism: Clostridiales bacterium Firm_10; assembly: GCA_001603025.1. GTDB lineage: Bacteria > Bacillota > Clostridia > Christensenellales > Aristaeellaceae > Firm-10. The sequence continues at coordinate 4,897 of LVAP01000111.1, forward strand.
TGTTGAAGGCCACGATGCCCTTTTTGCCGAATTCGGCCACGGGGATGTTGTTGTAGCCCGCGCCGGCGCGGCCCACGGCCAGCAGGGAGGCGGGCGGCGTCATCTCGTGCATGTCCGCGCTGCGCACGATGATGGCGTCCGGGTTTTCAACGTCGGCGCCGACGGTGAATTCGCCCGCGTCGAGCACGTTTTTGTAGACCGGTGAAATGGCGTTGAGCGTTTTGATGTTAAACATGGCTTTCAAACTCCTTCATGAATTCGGCCAGCACCTTTACGCCCTCCATGGGCATGGCGTTGTAAATGCTGGCGCGGATGCCGCCCACCAGTCGGTGGCCCTTCAGGTTGACAAGGCCCCTCGCCGCGGCCTGTTTTACGAACTCGGCGTCGCGGTCGGGCGAATCGGTGACGAAGGTCACGTTCATGCGCGAGCGGGAGGCCGGATCGGCCGTGCCCCTGAACAGGCGGCTGTTGTCGATGACGTCGTACAGCAGATTGGCCTTCTCGATGTTGACGGACTCGATGCCCTCCACGCCGCCCTGCTTCTTCAGCCACTTGAGGCACAGGCCCGCCATGTAGATGGCGTAAGTGGGCGGGGTGTTGATCATGGAGCCGTTCTCCGCCTGCTTCTGCCAGTCCATCAGCTTGGGCGTGATGGGCATGCACTTGCCCAGCAGGTCGTTGCGCGCGATCACCAGCGTGACGCCGGCCGGACCGATGTTCTTCTGGGCGCCCGCAAAAATCACGCCGAATTTGCTCACGTCGTAGGGCTCGGACAGGATGTTCGAGGACATATCCGCCACCAGCGGAACGCTGCCGGTCTCGGGCAGCCTGTCATAGCGCGTGCCGAAAATGGTGTTGTTGGTGGTGATGTAGAAGTAGTCCGCCTGCGGGTCGAACGAGGCCTCGTCCCAGGCGGGAATGCGGCGATAGTTTTCCTCCCGCGAGGAAGCGACAGCCCTTGCCTGGCCGTACTTGCCCGCCTCGACCAGCGCGCCGTGCGCGAAGTTGCCGCTGTCGATGTAGTCGGCGCGGCCGGAACCGGTCATCAGGTTCATCGCAACGGCGGCGAACTGCTGCGTGGCGCCGCCCTGCAGCAGCAGGATGGCGTAATCGTCCGGCACGTGCATGAGCTCCTTCACCAGCGCGACGGTTTCCTCATAGATGGGCAGGTACATTTTGGAGCGATGGCTCATTTCCATCACAGACATGCCCGTGGAACCGAAGCAGGTCATCTCCCGCGCGGCGGTTTCGAGTGCTTCGAGCGGCATCGCGGCAGGGCCCGCGGCAAAATTATAAACCCGTTCCATTAGCAAAACCCTCCCTAACAAACGAATAACCATTGCAAAAAGCCATGTATGAAGCATATTGTAGCGCATCTTTCCATCAAATTCAAGCGAATTGGAGCAAAATCCCTGTCAAATCTGCAATTTTACATGTTTTTCCATTCATTTAACGTATAAATATCCGGAATTCAACGCGTTGCCCGGCACCGGCAGCCGTGCCGCGGCACAGGCGGGCGAAGTTTGCGGATTATTAACCGCGCGCCCTTGAAAATTCCGCGCGGGACGATTAGAATATAATAGATATAATCCAGAACGCCCTGAGGCGGAGGAATACGCTGTGAAATATGACGCGATCATTTTCGACCTGGACGGAACGCTGACCGAATCGGAACCTGGCATCACAAAATCCGTCCAATATGTAATGGAAAAAACGAACCGTCCCCTCATGGACCAGGCCACGCTGCGCCGCTTCATCGGCCCGCCGCTGATGGAATCGTTCATGGATGTCGCCGGCATGAGCGAAGCGCAGGCGAAGGAAGCGGTGAGCATTTACCGCGAGCGCTTCTCCACGCTGGGCTGGCGGGAAAACTCGGTCTATGCGGGCATCGCGCCGCTGCTCCGCTCGCTGAAGCGAAACGGCGCCTACATCGCCGTGGCCACCGGCAAGCCGCTGGATTTTTCGCGGCGGATCATTGACTATTTCGGGCTGTCGCCGTTCATCGACCGGCTGGAGGCCATCTCACTGACCGACCACCACGCGGACAAGGCGGCGCTGGTGCGCCGCGCGTTGCCGGAGCGCTGTGAGCGCGCCTGCATGGTGGGCGACCGCGCGGGCGATATGGAAGGCGCCGCCGCAAACGGCATCGATGGCATCGGCGCGCTGTACGGCTACGGCTCCCGCGGGGAGCTGGAGGACGCCGGGGCCGCGTTCATCGCGGAGAGCGTGGACGCGCTCGCCCGCTTCCTGCTGGACGGCGATGCCCCCGCGCCCGGCGTGTTCGTCACCTTCGAGGGTTCAGACGGCTGCGGCAAAACCACCCAGCTGAAGCGCGCCGCGGCCTGGCTGGCCACCTGCGGTTACGAGGTGGTGTGCACCCGCGAACCGGGCGGCTGTCCCATCTCCGAACGCATCCGCGACATCATCCTCGACGTGGGCTCCGCCGGCATGACGGCCGAATGCGAGGCGCTGCTGTACGCGGCGGCCCGCGCGCAGCACGTCGCCCAGATCATCCGGCCCGCCCTCGACCGCGGGGCAGTGGTGCTGTGCGACCGCTTCCTGGACTCCAGCATGGCCTACCAGGGCGCCGGGCGCGGTCTCGGCGAAGGTCTGGTACGCGCCGTCAACGAGCCGGCCGTAAAGGGATTATCGCCCGACAAAACGCTGTTCTTCAGCCTCAGCCCGGACAAGGCCATGACGCGCCGGCTGGCGGCCAGCGAGCCGGACAGGCTGGAGCTGGAAAAAAAGGAATTCACCGACAGGGTCTACGGGGCCTACCTGCGCCTGGCCCGGGATAACCCGAAGCGCATCGCCGTGATTGACGGCGACCGACCCATTGAAGCCGTTGAGGCCGACACCCGCCGCATGCTCATCGGCGCGCTGGCGGGCAAACAGGAGGAGTAAACATGGATACCGGCAAGCTGTGTATGTTCTGCATGGAAGACAACGGCGGACAGGAAGTCTGCCCGCACTGCGGGCGCGACGCCAACGCCCCGCTGCTCAAGAATCACCTCGCGCCCGGCGAAATTATCGGCGGGCGGTTCCTGGTGGGCCGCGCGGTGGGGCAGGACGCCTCCGGCATCGTGTACATCGTGTACGACCTGCGCAGGGAGCGCAGGATGCGCATCCGCGAGTACATGCCCCGCGGGGTGGCATACCGCGACGAGCGCTCCAACGAGCTTCGCCCCACGCCCGGCATGGAGGCCGAGTTTGAGGAGGGCCTGGCCGCCACGAAGGCGCGGGCCGAATCGGCCGACGAGCCCGAAAAGGCCCTGCCCTGCTTTGAGGAAAACAACACGCTCTATGTGGTGCTGCGCCGCCGCAAGGCGGAAGAACCCGCCGCCGTCGCGGCCGCCTCTGCCGCCGCCGAAAAAAACCGCGGCGAGGACAAAAAGCCCAAAGCCAAAAAAAAGAAAAAGGCCGATGACGTCGACGACCGCAAGACGGAATTCGACGAGTTTGAAGACGACCAGGAGGATGGGGAGGACGAATCTCTCAGCTTTATGGACAGGCTGGCCGCCAAGCTGCGCAAAAACACCGCCGCTGTGCTGGCCGCCCTGTTCATCGTGCTGCTGCTGGTGGCCTCGGTGATATTCCTGGTGACCCGCAGCGGCCGCGACAACACCAACCAGCCCGGCGGGGAGAACACGGGCTCGCCGCTGGACAAATGGTCCGCGCCCACCGAGACGCCCATGCCCACCGTCGCCGCGACGGATGAGTTCGGCAACATCGTTGCGCCCACGCAGGGCTGGCAGTATCAGCAGGGCGGCGACACCATCAACAACAGCGTTCCCACCGACACGCCCATCCCGGACGACTACGAGCCCGAATGGCTGCAGGCCACCCCGGATCCCAACCTGCTGGGCACGCCCGTTCCCACAGCCATTCCCACCGACACCGCCGCGCCCGATGGGACGATCGATCCCAACGCCACGGAGGGCCTCACAGCCAACGGCACGCCCACGCCATCCCCGGAACCCACGCCCGAGCCCACGCCGCGCGTCACGCTCGAGCCGGTGCTGGTGAACGGGAACACGCCTGAATCCAAGGTGCGCGCGCTGCAGAGCCGGCTGATCGAGCTGGGCTGGCTGGACATCGCCGAGCCCACCGGCTATTACGGCGAGCAGACCAAGCAGGCCGTGCGCGCCTTCCAGCAGATCATCCACGATCGCTACGACAAATCCATGGAAGTGGACGGCTTTGCCGGCGAAGTGACCGTCGGCTGGCTGAATCGCGACGACGCGCCCTGGAACCCCAACCGGGAAGGCGCCCTGCCGCTGCCGGAAACACTGCCCACGGCCACGCCCAAACCGACGCCCACGCCCGAGCCAACACCCACGCCTGAGCCCACGCCCACACCCGAGCCCACACCCGAGCCCACGCCTTCCCCGACGCCCTTCGCGCCGCCGGAGGAACTGACGCTCGAGGTGCAGAGCCGGCTGATCGAGCTGGGCTGGCTGGACGCCAGCCAGCTGACCGGCGTGTACGACAACGCCACCCAGCTGGCGCTGAGCGATTTCCAGAAATACCTGAACAGCATCAATCCGGACGTCGTGCTGCCCACCGACGGCAACTGCGACGAGATCACCCTGTCCTGGCTGCGCTGGACGAAAGCCCCGCGTCGCCCGGCCGTGATCGAATACACCTCCACGCCCGAGCCCGTGATCACGCCCGAGCCCACCGTCATCTATTCCGAGACCATCGGCCCCGAGTCCGACACGGAGGCCATCCTGTGGCTGCAGCGCCGGCTGGTCGAGCTGGACTGGCTGAAGGGAGAGCCCAACGGCGTGTATGACGAATCCACCAGGCTGGCGGTGTCCATGCTGCAGGTCAGGCTGAACCAGCGCCATTCCCTGACGCTGGACACCAGCGGCATCGCGGGCAGCGCCACGCTGAACTACATCAACAACGATTATAACGTGGAGCGCAATCCCGAGCCGGAGCGCGCGCCCATGCTCACCACGGTGATGGCTGAGGGCGGCGACGGCGGCATCGGCGGGGAAGGCGGGGAAAACCCCAGCGGAGAAGGCGGGGAAGGCGAAATCGGATCGGCGCAGATCATGGAATATGTGACCGACACGCCTGAGCCCACCGAGGAGCCTACGCCTGAGCCCACCGAGGAGCCCACGCCCGAGCCCACCGAGGAGCCCACGCCCGAGCCCACCGAGGAGCCCA
>LVAP01000112.1 GCA_001603025.1 Clostridiales bacterium Firm_10
GGGCGCGCCTGAGATGGGCGCGCCTGTTTTTGTCTGAGGAGGTGACGAAAATGGATATGAAGAATCTGAACAAGACGCAGAAGCTGGCGATTTCCGGCGCCGTTATGGCGATCTACATCGTTGTCATGTATTTCACGCAGAGTTTCGCATTTGGCCAGTACCAGGTGCGCATTGCCACCGCGATCTACGGATGCGCGTATCTGTTTCCGTTCCTGGTTGTGCCGCTGGGCCTATCGAATCTGCTTGCCAACATGATCATGGGCGGGCTGGGCGTTTTCGACATCGTGGGCGGCGGGCTCGTCGGCCTGCTGACGGCGGGATGCTGCGCCCTGCTGGGCAAAAGGCGGCTCAGCAGCTGGTTTGTGGCCGTGCCCATCACACTGATTCCGGCGCTGGGCGTCTCGCTGTGGCTGAGCGCCATCATCGGCGTGCCCTATTGGACGCTGGCGGTCAGCCTGCTGGTCGGACAGGCCATTGCCGGCCTGGTTGGCGCGCTGCTGGTGAAGGCGCTGAAGCGCGTGTGGAAGGAGAACTGACGCATGAGCGGAAGGACGAAGGAAGAGGCCGGGGGCCTCTCGCTGCTGGGAAACAAAAAGACGGTCTACAAGAACGATTACGCGCCCGAAGTGCTGGAGACTTTTGTCAACAAGCATCCGGGCAACGACTACTTCGTGAAGTTCAACTGCCCGGAATTCACCAGCCTGTGCCCCATCACCGGCCAGCCGGATTTCGCCACGGTGTACATCTCTTACGTGCCCGGCGAACGCATGGTGGAGAGCAAATCGCTCAAGCTGTACCTGTACAGCTTCCGCAACCACGGCGATTTCCATGAGGACTGCATGAATATCATCATGAAGGATCTCATCCGCCTGATGGAGCCCAAATACATCGAGGTGTGGGGCAAGTTCACGCCGCGCGGCGGCATTTCCATCGATCCCTACTGCAACTGGGGCAGGCCCGGCACCCGCTGGGAGGAAGTCGCCTGGCAGCGGCTGAGCCAGCACGACCTGTATCCGGAAAAGGTGGACAACCGCTGAGGCAAAACAAAAAACCGGGTGAAGCGCAATGCCCCGCCCGGTTTTTCATATTGCTTACTTATCGCTCTTGCCGGAGAACAGCGAACCGATCTTGCTGGCCAGGTTCTTGGCGCCTTCGACGATCTTCTCGTCCACGTCGGTCTTGTCCAGCAGTTCCTTGGCCTTGCCGGCCAGGCCCTTGGCGCCTTCGACGATCTTCTCGTCCACGTCGGTCTTGTCCAGCAGTTCCTTGGCCTTGCCGGCCAGGTCCTTGGCGCCGTCGACGATCTTCTCGTCAATGTCGGTCCTGTCCAGCACGTCCTTCACTTTGCCCTTCACGTCCCGGGCCGCCTCAACGATCTTCTCGTCGATGTCGGTCTTGTCCAGAACGTCCTTCACCTTTTCACCAAGGCCCTTCTTTTCCTCGCTCATTGTATAAATCCCCCTCGCTGCGCGGCAAAAGCCGCATATGCTTTGCCTGTAATTATAATGGTTCCACCCGTTCCCGTCAAGGCCATATCCGGCTTCCTGCCCCGGATTTTTTATCGGAACGCCCTTGAACAGCGCCTCATTCCGTGCTAAAATGGTCGGGATTGGACGATCGGAAACGGCATCGAAAGGAGCGCTTCTCTATGCGCATGCGCAGAAAGAAATGGGCCCGGCCCGAATTGGACGCCTGTGCGTGGGTGGTGAAGGACTGCGACCGCTACCGCGGGCGCTGGCGCACGCTCTTTCCGAAGGATCAGCCGCTGCACGTGGAGCTGGGCTGCGGCAAGGGTGTTTCCACCTGCGAGATGGCCTGGGCAGAGCGCAACATTAACTTCGTGGCGATCGACATCAGCACCGACGTGCTCGGCGTGGCCCGCCGCAATATCGCCGCCCGCTACGGCGCCGAAAGCGTGGACAACATCCGCCTTGCCGTGAAGGAATGCACCCTCATCGGGCAGACGTTTTCCGCCGGGGACCGCGTGGAGCGCATCTACATCAGCTTCTGCAACCCCTGGAACCAGCGCAGCCGTCACAAGAAGCGCCGCCTCACCCACTCCCGCCAGCTGATGCAATACCGCGATTTCCTGGTGGATGGCGGCGAGATCTGGTTCAAGACAGACGACGACGCGCTCTTTGACGAATCCATCGGCTATTTCATGGAGTGCGGTTTCGAAATCCGCTTCCTCACGCGCGACCTGCACGCTTCCGGCTTCTCGCCCAATTACGTGAGCGAACACGAGCGCATGTTCAGCGAGCAGGGAATAAAGACGAAGTTCCTCATCGCCGCGAAACGGAGCCTCGCCGCCGCGCCGGACCTGCTGAAGCGGCGCAGGCGCGCAGCCCCGGACATGACCACCCTGTGCTACATCGAGAAGGATGACCGCTGCCTGCTGATTCACCGCAACAGGCGCGAGAGCGACGGCAATTACGGCAAATGGCTGGGCATCGGCGGGCACTTCGAGCGCGGCGAAAGCCCGGATGAGTGCGTGCTGCGCGAGGTGCGCGAGGAAACCGGCCTCACCCTCACCGATTACGCCTTCCGCGGCGTGGTTACCTTCGTCTCCGGCGATTGGGTGGAGTACATGTACCTCTACACTGCCTCGGCCTTCGAGGGCGAGCTCACCGGAGAATGCGACGAGGGCGACATCCAGTGGGTCGATAAGGCGCGGATGAAGGACCTGCCCATGTGGGCGGGCGACCGGGTGTTCCTGCGACTGCTTGAGGAAGGGTGCCCGTTCTTCTCACTCAAGCTGACCTACGAAAAGGACGAGTTGATTGCCGTTGAACTGAATGGCAGGAGGCAAGGCTGATATGCAGCATCCCATCCTCTGTTCAACGGGCGCCGTCGTGGGCCGGGTAAACGGGCGCGACCACCGGCTGATCATGAAGTACCGCCCGCTGCTCCGCTGCGACGGCATGGAGTTCATGATGTACGGCAGCTGGTACGAACGGCGGCGCGAAATCGCCCGCGAGCTGGCCGAATCCGGCATCGCCTTCCCCGTCGTGCACGCGGACAAGAGCGTGGGCGACCGCATCAGCCGCGACCAGGGCACGGACACCGACGACGCCCTGCGCGATTTTGAATGGAACTGCGAGACGGCGAACGCCATCGGCGCCCACCAGCTGGTGCTTCACCTGTGGGGCGGCGTGGATTCCGACCGGCACATCGGGCACAATTACCGGGCCTATGAGTGAACCTGTCAAGTTTCGTGCAGTCGAGAAACACCCAAATAGAGGGCAGGAGTGATTCCTGGAGCCGGAGGTCGTCATCCTGATCCAACCAGCACCAAGGCAGCCACCGCGTCAGCGGCTTGGTCTTGGCAGGTTGTCGGGAAAATGCTACACTGGGAAACCGACGGGATCAGAGGAAGCATGCTTGATTCCCATCGCCGTCGGTGGCTATGCCTGCAGCATTTTCCCGGCGTTCTGTCAAGACTGGCGGGAATAGGAACGTTAGCTCCGACTTCGGATTATGCGTTTCTTGGGTGTGCAGCTTCTCACGCCGCCCGCCTGATGAACATCTTTCTCCGGGTTTCCGGGGGCCAGCCGCCGGGATTGGCGGTATAGACCCGAATCCGATTGTAGTAGACGAATACATACCGGAACACCAGAGACCTGACTTCCGCCATGCCCAGACGGTAAGCAGATATCCGGTAGATCAGTTCCTTCTTCAACGTCGCAAAGAAGCTCTCCATCCGTGCGTTGTCGTAACAGTGAGCCACGCCGCTCAGGCTCTGCGTCAGGCCCTGCCGCGCAAGCTCCGAGCGGAACGCCTCGCTGGTATACTGGCTGCCGCGATCGCTGTGCAGTATGGCGCCACGCACGCCAAACCGGTCCGCCATGGCCCTGACGGTGTCAACGCACAGCTCCTTCTTCATGTTGTCCCGCATGCACAGCGAGAGGATTTCGCCGCTATAGCAGTCCATGATCGGCGAGATATACAGCTTGCCGTCCCTGCATTGTACCTGGGTGATGTCAGTCAGCAGTTTCGTAAAGGGCTTGCCCGCGTGAAAATCCTGCTCTAACAGGTTTTCCGCAGCCATCGCCGCCGGGTCTGCCTTGGTCAATCCCTTCGGCCTGCGCCTGTGCTCGTGCAACCATCCATGCTCCCGCATGATCCGCTTCACTCGCCGCAGTCCGACCTTCACGCCCCGCTGTGAAAGCGCCTGCCGCATCCGCGGCGCGCCATAGTTGCCGTTCTGAGGATGCTCGTTGAGTATCTCCTGTATCCCCGCCGAAAGAAGCGCGTCCCGGTTCGGCCTGCTCTTTCGACGCAGATACCGGTAATACCCCGATTCGCTCACGCACAGCACCTTGCACAGCGTCCGCACATCCCACCGCTTCGTCTGCCGTTCGACGTAAGCGTACCTCGGCCTCGCCGCTACTTCCTTCGGCTCTCGGCGAAAAAACCCAGCGCATCCTTCAGTATCTCATTCGCACGCTTCAACTCGCCGACTTCTTTTTCCAGTTCCAGTATCCGACGTTCCTTCTCGTCCGTCGGCAGCCGCTTGTGCCCGCTCCCCACAAACGCCTGGCTACCCTGCGCCTTTCGCGCCGCCCGCCAGTCCGCCAGCGTCCAGTACGGTATCCCAAGCTGCGCTGCCGCCTGCTTTACCCCGATCTCGTCCGACAGCCGTACTGCTTCTTCCTTGAAGCTCTTCTCGTATGTCGTCATCTCCCTCACCTCCCTGTGCTTCTTATTCTATCACTCCTTGGTGAGTTCTGCGACTGTACGTTTATGATACCACTCCAGAGCGCCTGTCGGAAACCGCCCGCGCCTACGGCCTGGAGCTGACCGTGGAAAACGTGATATGCAGCCATGCCGATCCCATGACGCATCTCGCCGAGATGCGCGCGCTGTTTCCCCGCGCCGTCTTCACCGTGG
>LVAP01000113.1 GCA_001603025.1 Clostridiales bacterium Firm_10
GATCTCAAACTCGGCGATGCAGTCGTTCTGGCGATTGGAGACATACAGCCGGTCGCCACACAGGCGAATGGCGGCCACCGCGCCTTCCTCGCCGCCGCCCTCGGGCAGAGTGGAGACGGTCTGCTCCAGCTGCCAGCCGGCGGCGCTGCCGCGGAATACGCTCACCGCGCCGCCCAGCTCATGCGCGACATACATCATATCGTCGCGGAACACGAGATGGCGCGGACCCATGCCGGCGGGCACGTCCACGCGCTCGTCGGCGGTCAGCAGGCCGGTCTCGGGATCCTGGCGGTAGATCATCACCGCGTCCAGGCCCAGGTCGACCGCGTACAGCCGTCCGTCCGTGGGATGGAACTGGACGAAATGCGCGTGGGCGCACTCCTGCCGCTGGGGGTTCGGCCCACTGCCCTCATGCTGGATGAGCTGGATGCGCGGGCCGATTTTGCCGTCCGTCACGGGGAACACGGTCAGCCGGCCGTCGTTGTAGTTGGCCGCGTAGAGGAAACGTTCATCCGGGCTGAGGGCGAGGTGGCAGGCGGAGCCGCCCGCGGTGGAATGCATTGAGGTGAGGCGCAGGCCGCCGCCGCTCACGTCGAAGGTGGCCACGGAGCCGGCCGCCTCGCCGTCCGACGGGGTGGAGGAGGTGGCGAACAGCGTCTTCCGGTCGGCGGAGAGGAGGAGCCAGGTGGGGTCCTCGATCAGGGTGTCCGCGGTCTGCACGAGGCGCATTTCCCCGTTCACGAGCTCGCACTCGCACACGCCGGGGCCGCCCAGGCTGGTGTAATCGCCCACATAGAATTTCATGATGATGCCTCCTGTTCTGTTGGGTCTGCGTCACATCGTCACAACGGGTATGCCTCTCCTGTCAAACGGTTCCGTGAAGATCTTCACCGGCCGGTCCACGTCGAACTCCGGCGCGTAGGTCATGCCCACCATGCCGTATTTCGCGCCCGCCGTCTTGTGATAGGGCAGAAGCTCCACCCTTTGCAGCGCCTTCGCCCCGGCCATCCGCGCGGCGACCGCCTCGAAATGGGCCGGTTCGTCGTTCACGCCGGGGATCAGCGGCATGCGGATGATGAAGGGCGTGTCGCCCGCGCACAGCATATCCGCGTGCCGCAGGATGGGCGCGTTGTCCACGCCGGTGAAGTGCCGGTGCTTTTCGGGATCGGTGAGCTTGATGTCCATCATGACGAGGTCCATGACATCCATGACCTGGCGGAAAACCTCGTCGGGCGCGTAGCCGCTGGTTTCGACGGCGCAGTGCAGGCCCTCCAGCCGGGCGACGGTCTCCCGCACGAAGGGCCACTGCATCAGCGGCTCGCCTCCGGAGAAGGTGACGCCGCCGCCGCTCTCCTCGAGCAGCTTCCGGCCCCGCAGCAGCTTTGCGGCCAGGGCCTCGGGCGTGGCGCGCTCGCCCGCGATGCGCCTCAGTCCCAGCGGGCACCAGGCCACGCAGGCGCCGCAGGCCGTGCAGCGGCCCGGCGTGGGGCAGTGCGCGGCGCATTTGCCGCAGTGCAGGCAGCGCGCCGGGCTCACGGTGAGCTGGGGCTCGGGGCGCAGGCCCTCCGGGTTATGGCACCACTGGCAGCGCAGCGGGCAGCCTTTCATAAACACCGTGGTGCGGATGCCCGGGCCGTCGAACACGGCGAATTCCTTGATGTCGAAGACGATGCCGTTCATGTGCCGACCATCAGCTCGACGCGCTGGATGATGTGATCCTGATAGCACTTGTCCAGCTCCACAAAGTAGCCGCTCCAGCCCCACACGCGCACGATGAGGTTCCTGTAATTTTCCGGGTGCTTCTGCGCGTCCAGCATCCGCTCGCGGTTGACGGTGTTAAGCTGGAGCTGGTGCCCGCCGTTCGTCACGAAGGAACGCACCAGCTGCGCCACCTTGGTGATGGCCTCCTGGTCGCGGAATACGCTGTCGTGGAATTCGATGGTCAGCGGGCCGCCGTTCACCACCCGCGTGAGATCCGGCTTGGTGAAGGAGCGGATGAGCGAAGCCGGGCCGTTCAGCCGGGTGTTGAGGGTGGGCGCGTAGTTGGCGGGCAGCGGCTCCGCGGCGGTACGGCCGTCTGCGGTGGCGCCGATGTCCGCGGCGTGCCAGATGTAATACATGGCGGAACCCGTGCCCGCGCGGAAGATGCCGCCGCGTTCGTTGCGCAGGCCCTGCACCGCGTCGGCGAAGGCGTCCAGCAGGAAGCAGGCGAGGTCGTCCACTTCATCCTCGTCGTTGCCCATCTTGGGGCATTCGTATTTCAGCTGGTGATGCAGCGCCTCGTAGCCTTCGAAGTCGGCGTCCATGGCGGCGATGAGCGTTTCGGGGGCAAGGCCCCGCCCGAACACCATCGTCTGCACCGCGGCCAGCGAATCCGCGGCGGTGGCCAGGCCGGTGCCGTGCAGCCCGTAGTTGTTGTATTTGCAGCCGCCGGCGATGTCGCGGCCCTTTTCCACGCAGCCCTCGAAGAAAATGGACAGGTACGGCGAGGGGATGACGTACAGGCCGCGCAGCGATGCGGCGATGGCGCGCACTTCGGCGAAAATGGCCTCCCGGACGGCGGCTTTGAGTTCTTCCATGTCCTTCACGGCGCCCAGCTTCTCGCGGATGACGCGGTTTACCACCCCGGTGAAGGGCAGCGCGCCGATGTTGGGGATATCCATGCCCACGCCGGGCAGGATGAATTCCCAGCAGGCGGCCACCACGTAGTTGCGCGCGTCGCGCTCCTCGTAGCCCAGCTTCACCAGGCCGGGAATGACCACGTCGTCGTTTTCATACTGCGGGAAGCCCAGGCCCAGGCGGGTCAGCCGGGTGCCCTTCTCGAAGAGGGAGAGGGGCGTTCTGGCGTTCACGCGCAGGTTGAGCTTCGGATCGATCACCATGAGCTCGGCGGAGGCGGTGAGGCAGATGTCGGTGAGCTCGTTACAGCCGTCTCCTCCGTCCGGAGTCATGCCGGCCAGCACGATGGACTGGCCGTTGTCGCCCTGCTGCATGCCGGTGTAGAGGTCGCTGTCGCGGTTGCAGGCCAGGAAGAACTCAGTGACGAGATCCGCGGCCTCCTCCCGGGTAAGGATGCCGGCCTGCAGGTCGTGGCGGTAGTAGGGATACATGTACTGGTCGAACCGGCCCAGCGTGTTGTGGTAGTCGCCCTCGCACCACATGCAGAAATGGAGCGCGCGCAGCGACTGCAGCGCTTCGCGGAGTGTTTCGGCGGGATGGGCCGGCACCTTGTCCAGCACCTGCGCGATGTCATCGCGGCCCTCTTCCCGCGCTTTGGCGGCGTAGCGGGCGGCCAGGTCCAGCACGGCGCGCAGGCTCAGGCGCATGGCGTCGAAGTAGTCGCGGTTCGAGCCGTCATCCGCCGCGTCGATGTCGTTTAGCACGGCGAGCAGGCCCTTCCCGATGATCCGTTCATAGTCCGCGGACAGGTTGCACACCCGCCCCTGTTCGTGGATATAGTGCTTCGCGGTGATGCCCGCCCACTCCGCGTCGGTGTAGATCGGCGGCAGGTCGGGCAGGGTGCGCAGGAAGGCGATGCGCTCGCCCGGGAGGATGACCGGCGTCTCGTTTTCAAGGAAGGTTTTCAGCCGCAGCGCGGTGCGCTGGTAATCTTTCAGCGCAGGATCCCGGTATGGAGCCGGATCGACGGCCATTTCCCGCCGGAAGGCGTGATGCGCCCGATCCTCCACGATGAGCTTGCGGAGCGCGCGGACCCGTTCAGTCATGGTTTTTCCTCCTTTTTTGGCGGGGCCGGATCAATCCAGCTTTTCCGCGTAGCGGCCGATGAGCCGCGTGACGGTCTTGCCCTGGTACTCGGCCTGGCCAGAGATGTCGGCGTAGATGGTGTAGCGTCCGCCCGGTTCGCTGATGTGCAGGTCGGACATGTTTTCGATCACGAGGTACTGCCCGCTGCCCAGGTCGGACACGTCGATGACCACGATGTTGGGCTCGTCGGACAGCACGGCGACGATGTCGCCGCGGCAGAGGAACACGCGGCCGTCCCACACATCCCAGCAATACAGCACCTGCTGGTAGTCCATCTTCCAGGCGCTGCGCGAGTACTCGTTGATGGCGGGTACGTAGTAAATGTCGAAGGAGATCACGGCGTCCTGCTTGCCGGGTTTGCTCGCGCGGATGGTCACTGTGTTGTATCCCAGGTGGTCGAAGGTGGCGCGGAAGGAGAACTTGCCCTCGGCGTCCACCTCGAGGGAACCGGCCTCGTAGGGCGTTTCCACGGACAGCGCGGCGTCAGGATCGACCGAGCCGTGAATGGTCATGGCGTTCGTGACCGAAGTGAACTCCGTGGCGGGGGACAGGTCGAGATCGATTTCCATCGGCTGGCGGTAGAACACCAGGTCCTCGCGCACTTCGAGGTGGTTGGGGGTCTGGACCAGGATGGACACCGGGTTGTCGCCGTGGGGGTAGATGGCCACGTTGACGTTGAGATTGCCCTGCCGGTCGACCAGGCTGGTGACGTCCTCGCCGCCGACCAGCACCGTCGAGCCGTACACCACCTTGAGCTTCAGCTCATAGGCTGAGGACAGCGTGGTGACGCGCTTCTCGGTGGGGCTGATGATCGTGAGCGGCGACACGGGCATCTCCACGCTGAACGACACGATGGGCAGCAGCAGCTTCTCGCCCGATTCCGTGATCTGGATGGGCGTGAGGTAGATTTCCACGTTTGAGGCGCTGCTGGAGGGGCCGAACCATTCGGAATCCGCCACCTCCACCGTGGCTTTTCCGCCCACCACCGTGAAACGCTCCTCCAGCTCCTCGATGTAGATCACATCGCCGTCGCTGCCGAAGAAGGTGATGGCGTGGCCATTGCGGCCGTCGGCCAGCTCGACCGCTTCCAGCTCGGGCATCTGCACGGTGCCGTTTTCATAGAGCTGGTGGGTGGCGTCGGCCTGGCGCCAGTAGTGCAGTTTGTAAAGGCCAAAGCCCAGGATGCTCAGCGAAAGGATCCACACGAGCACGTGAACGATGATGCGCATGACCACGGTGAGGGTGGCTTCCCATTCGCTGCGCACGTCTTCCGGCTCGGGAGCGGCGGCGCGCGTCAGTTCCGCGCCGCATTCCGGGCAGACGGTCAGGCCGTCTCGCAGCTTTGTGCCGCAGGCGGGGCATGTCATGCGCCGTCACCTCCTTCGGGACAGATTATGCCGCCGCTGATGCGCCAAGCCGCGCCGATTTCCGCCTCGGCCAGGTCGCTCAGGTCGGTGCAGGTGACGATGGTCTGGATGCCCTTCAGCCGTCCAAGCAGCTGGCGGCGGCGGGCGGGATCGAGTTCGCTCATCACATCGTCCAGCATGAGCACGGGCGCTTCGCCCAGTTCACGGCGCATGATGTCCAGCTCGGCCAGCTTGAGGGAGAGCGCGGTGGTGCGCTGCTGGCCCTGCGAGCCGTAAGCGCGCACGTCCATGCCGGACAGAGTGAGCATGAGGTCGTCGCGGTGCGGGCCGACGCCGGTGGCGCCGCGGCGCATATCGTTTTCGCGGGAAGCGCGGAGCGCGGCGAACAGCGCCTGTTCCGGGTCGTTTCCGTCCGTTTCGATCGAGGGGACATAGCGGGCGCGGAGGTCCTCCAGCCCGCCGGAGATTTCCAGGTGGTTTTCATGGGCGGCGCCGCTGATCTGCTTCACGAAGTCCGCGCGCATGGCCATGATGGCGGCGCCATGCCGCGCGAGCTGGGCGTCCCAGTCCTCGAGCGTGGCTGTCAGCGCGGGGTTGAGGACGATGTCGCGCAGGAGCTTGTTGCGCTGCATGAGGGCGTGGGCGTAGCGCTGGAGCGCATAGTAATAGGCCGGGCGGATCTGGCTGAGCTCCATGTCGATGAAGCGGCGGCGCTCGGCGGGGCCGTCCTTGATCATGCGCAGGTCCTCCGGGGCGAACAGCACGCCGCTCACGTGGCCCATGAGCTCGCCCGTGCGCTGCAGCGCGCGGCCGTTGACCTTCACGATCTTCCGGCCCTGCCGGTTCAGGAGCATTTCCACCTCATGGCTGCCGTCGCGTCGCTCGGCGCAAATGAACACGCGCCCGTTCTCCTGATCCCACCGGATCAGCTCGCGGTCGCGCGGGGTGCGGTGGCTGCGGCCGGTGCAGGCCAGCACGACGGATTCCAGCAGCGCGGTTTTGCCCTGCGCGTTGTTGCCGTACAGCACGGTGACGCCCTCGCACGGGCGCAGCTCCGCCCTGGCGTAGTTCCTGAAATCGTTCAGCTGAATGCTGGTGATGCGCATGAGGTTCTCCTGTTCTGGCGTATTCCTGTAACCTTTATCTATTCGATGCGGCGGGACGGTTTTCCTTCACAAAAGGGACGGTGATGTGAAAAAAGGTCTTTGCGAAACAGATAAAGGGCGGCCGCGCCTGCATAAGCGCCGCCGCCGGGTTGTTCAGTATGATTTATTATTTCAGCCTGGCCTGCATCTTCTTGCGTTTTTCCACGTTCAGCTCGCGCTTGCGCATGCGGATGGAGCGGGGCGTGATTTCGACCAGCTCGTCGTCGTCGATGAACTCCAGCGCCTCCTCCAGCGTGGGCACGCGCACGTTGGTGATCTTGAGCGCTTCCTCGGCGCCGGCGGCGTTGCGGATGGAGGTGAGGTGTTTTTTCTTGCACACGTTCACGTCGATGTCGCCCGGGCGGCTGTTGCGCCCCACGATCATGCCGGTGTACACCCTGGTCTGCGGATAGATGAACAGCAGGCCGCGGTCCTGGATGTCGAACATGGCGTAGCTGGTGGTGTCGCCGGTTTCAAAGGCCACGAGCGAGCCGCAGATGCGGGTGGGGATGTCGCCCTTGAACGGCTCGTAGCCGTCGAACACGGCGCTCATGACGCCTTCGCCGCGGGTGTCGGTGAGGAATTCGCTGCGGTATCCGAACAGGCCGCGGGAGGGAATGCGGAACTCCAGGCGCACCCGGTCGATGCCGCCCATGCTCTCCAGCGTGCCGCGGCGGCGGCCCAGCTTGTCGATGACGCTGCCGGAATACTCGCTGGGCACATCGCACACCACGCGCTCCATGGGTTCGCACTTCTGGCCGTTGATGTCTTTAAAGAGCACCACCGGCTTGGTCACCTGGAACTCGTAGCCCTGGCGGCGCATGGTCTCAATGAGGATGGACAGGTGCAGCTCGCCGCGGCCGGACACGCGGAACGCGTCCGTGGACTCGGTGTCCTCCACGCGCAGCGACACGTCGGTCTGCATTTCCTTGAACAGGCGGGCGCGCAGGTGGCGGGAGGTGACATACTGGCCTTCGGTGCCGGCGAAGGGGCTGTCGTTGACGCAGAAGGTCATGCTCACAGTGGGCTCGGAAATCTTGATGAAGGGCAGGGGCTCGGCGAAGCCGGGCTGGCAGATGGTGTCGCCGATCATCAGGTTTTCAAAGCCGGTGAGGGCCACGATGTCGCCCATGCGCGCTTCCTCCACGGGCACGCGCTTGAGGCCGTCGAAGCAGAACAGCCCGGTCAGGCGGGTGGGAGCGGAGATTTCGTCGTGTCCGTAGATGCACCGCACGGCCATCTGGCCGGCCTTGAGCGTGCCGCGCTCGATGCGCCCCACGCCGATGCGGCCCACATAGTCGTTGTAGTCGATGGTGGATACCAGCACCTGCGCCGGCCCGTCGATGTCGCCCTCAGGCGCGGGAATGTGCTTCAGGATGGTGTCGAACAGCGGCCGCAGGTCCGGCGTGGGCTGCCGCCAGTCCAGCGTGGCGTAGCCGGAGCGGCCGGAGGCGAACACGATGGGGCTGTCCAGCTGCTCGTCGCTGGCGTCCAGCTCCAGCAGCAGCTCCAGCGTTTCGTCCACCACCTCGGCGCAGCGGGCGTCGGGCCGGTCCATCTTGTTCACAACGATGATGACGGGCAGGTCCAGCTCCAGCGCCTTTTTCAGCACGAAGCGCGTCTGCGGCATGGGCCCCTCGAAGGAATCGACCAGCAGCAGCACGCCGTTGACCATTTTCAGCACGCGCTCCACTTCGCCGCCGAAGTCGGCGTGGCCGGGGGTGTCGACGATGTTGATTTTGACGCCCTTATAATGCACGGCGGTGTTTTTGGACAGGATGGTGATGCCGCGCTCCCGCTCGAGGTCGTTCGAGTCCATGACGCGCTCGGCCACCTGCTGGTTTTCGCGGAAGACGCCGCCCTGTTTGAGCATTTCATCGACCAGCGTGGTCTTGCCGTGGTCGACGTGGGCGATGATGGCAATGTTTCTGAGATCCTCTCTTTTCGTAATCAAAACCGAAGACTCCTTCGCTGAAATATCATGATCCAGCATATTTTAGAGTCTTCGGCGGCCATTGTCTATCACGGTTTTGTTACCCTCACGTTTCCGCTCAGAGAATTGTTTCCATGCCGATTTTCTGCGGCACCAGTCCGCATTTTTCGTAGAAACGCACCGCGGCCGGATTGCACGTCCATACATTGAGCGTGAGGTTATAGCAGCCGGCGGAGCGGGCGTAATCCACCGCGGCCTCATACAGGGCTCTGCCCACGCCCTGCCCGCGAATGGCTTCATCCACGCACAGGTCGTCGATGTAGAGCGTTTTGATGTCTGTGAGGATGTTGTCGTTTTCGTGCCGGATCAGGACGCAGAAGGCGTAGCCCAGCAGCGCGTTCTGCCCGTTCACGCAGGCGAACACGGGCCTGTCCGCGTCGGCGAGGATGCCGCGCAGCTGCGCGGCGGTATATTTTGTGGCCGGGCCCTTGAACAGGTCCGGGCGGCCGTTGTGGTGCACCATGTCCACCTGAACCAACAGGCGGAGGATGGAGGGGATGTCGGCTTCGACGGCCCGGCGGACAGTGTTCATTCGCGGTTTTCCTCCAATTCGGCAAGGCAGCTTTTCAGCCGTTCGACGGACAGCTCGAAGCCCTCGCGCGGCTCGATCTCGCGCCAGAAGCGGCCGCTCTCCAGCTCCAGGTTGTAGATGCCCCTGTAGCCCGCGGCGCGCAGGTGGCGCAGGTAGTCTTCCAGCGGAAGGCAGCCGTCCAGCAGCGGATAGTGCGTGATGCCCTTCACGCCGTGGATGTGCGTGTGCACGGCGGCCTGCAGGAAGCCGTCCGGCGGCAGGAAGGGCGTGCATTCGGGATAGGTGAGGAAATTCGAGTACAGATGCCCGAAATCGAAACAGCAGCCCACGTTCGGCCGGCCCACCTCGCGCACGGTGGCCATGACGCCGTCGCACTCCACGATGGACAGGCCGCTCACGTGGATGCGGTTGTTTTCCAGCGCCAGCACCACGTTCATGCGCTTCCGCTCGGCGTATTCGCCCCACAGCCGCAGCAGCCGGATGGTGGCGGCCCGGTCCAGCGTGGCGCTGCCGGTGCGCGCGGAATGCACGGTGATCGGCACCGTGGGGTGATCCGCGGGCAGCAGCTCGAGCGCCGGCGCGACTGTGGCGAAGAAGGCGCGGGCGGACAATTCCGCCAGCGTGGCGTGGATGGTGAGGCACAGGCCCGCGTCCAGCACGGCCCGTGCGCAGGCAGCCGTCATCTCCCGCGGAGTGTCGGGCCGCACGGCGCGTAGCTCGATCGAGCCCACGCCCAGCGCGCGGAAGCCGCGCAGCAGCGCCCGGCTTCCGCCGTAAGCATCCAGCAGCCTCTTGTCGGCCTCCTGGTTCGGGTTGTCGGTGAGCACCCCCGGGGACAGGGATATTCCGATCATGTCAATCGGGGCCTCCTGTGTGTTTGAATCAGCCTTGCGTATCGAAGCGGTAGGTGCGGATTTCGCCGTCCGCCAGCAGGACGAGCTGGTCGGCGTTCCACTCCATGCCCGGGGCGTATTTTGCGGTCAGCGGGATGCCGTAGGGCTGCAGGGCTTCCTGCGGGATGCCCGCCACCGGCACGGTCTTCATATCCTCCAGCCGCACCAGCAGCAGCGAAATCTGGTTGACGCGGCCGACCTGCATCAGGGCGTAGCGTCCGTCCGGAGAGAGCCGCACGGCCAGCAGGGGGAGGTACTCCTCGCTGAGACCGGACGCGCTGCCGTCCGTCTGGATGAACAGATCCTCCGGCGCGCCTTCCATGGGAACGAGCTCGAGGGTGTCGGCCCGAAGCAGCCAGCGCTGGTCGATGCCGTCGAAGTCCTCGTCCGGGCAGAAGCGCTGCAGCGCGTATCCGAGACTGTTATACGTGCCGATGAGGACGGCCCAGCCGGAAGCGGGGGCGTATTCCATGCTCCTGACGCGCCATTTTTCAAGGGGCAGGTCAAAGCGCTTTACGCTCGCCCGCCAGCCCTTGCCGGTGTCCGTGCGCTCGGAGAGGGATCCGGCCCTGGCCCAGAAGGCCGAGGCGGCGCCGCCCTCGGAGAGGCAGGCCACGCCCATGGATTCCTGCGAATACCTCGTGTCGGAGAGGATGATGAAGGAGCCGTCCCGCAGCTCGCGCAGCTGAGGGAAATAGATATCGGCCTCACCGTTGTAGAGCAGTTCCGTCTCGCAGGTGGCCAGGTCGCAGCGCAGCAGGGAGTAACGGTGTTCTCCCATGTTGCCGTAGAAGGCGTAGTAGAGATAACGGTCGTCCGCGGAGAAGCAGGCGGCGGTCATGGCTCCGGCGTTCTCTTCCATGATTTTCTGGGGATAGGTTGCGGTGATGATGAGTTCGCCGGTCACGGTGTCGATGAGCACGGGGTCGATGATCAGCTGCATGTTCATCAGCACCCGGTTGATGCTGGTGATGACGGCGTAGCGCCCGTCGTGGGACCAGGTCACGCCCTCATTGCCCAGCATCCTGCCCATCGCGTGGAGGATGTGCTGCAGGTTGCCGTATTCGTCCGCCACGCCCGCCGTTTCGCTGGGGCAGAGGGCGGCGATGGTGGCGCCGTTCAGGGCGAGCATCTCATCGCCGCTGACGAGGAGCGCGGATTGGCCCGAAGGCGACACGCTGATCACCCGCGCATCCCGCAGGCCTCTTTCTATCACTTCGGCCAGCTGGCTTTCGGAAGGCTTTTCCATCTGTTGGTAGGTCCAGTAATTGTCGGGGAAGACGACCTCGCAGGCCGCCAGGTCGAATCCGGCGTTTTCGGTTTCCACCAGCGCTACGGAACCGGATTCAAAGGCGGCGTCCAGCACGGCGCCCGTGCGGACGGGCTGGATGACCTGCGGCGCGTTGCCTTGGGCCATGCCCATAGGCCCGGGCAGGACAGTCAGCGCCAGAATGAGAGCGAGGACTAGGGTGACGCGTTTCACGTTGACAGACCTCCTTGCCGGTGAAAGCATTCAATGAACGTTATCATAATACGCCATTGCCCGGCGGCTGTCAATCGGCGGAAGGCGGGAAAATGACGGCGCGGCTGTTTTTTCAGGCGGGGACGGCGCAAAAAAGCCGCCGCCCGGATTGCCGGGCGGCGGCTTCGGAACTGGGCGGGATCACATCAGGCCGCGGTACAGCGCCTTGATTTCCTCCACGCTGGTGTCGCGGGGATTGCCGGGACGGCAGGCGTCGGCGTAGGCGGACTCAGAGAGGAACTGCACGTCCTCCTCCCTGAGGATGCCCTTCAGGTTGGCGGGAATGCCCACGTCGGCGGAAAGCTGCTTCACGGCGGCGATGGTGGCGGCCGCGGCTTCCTCGTCGTCCATCATGTCGATGCCGGGCACGCACATGGCCTTGCCGATGGCGCGGTAGCGCTTGCCCGCCACGGGGGCGTTGTACTCCAGGCCGGTGGGCAGGATGATGGCGCAGGCTACGCCGTGGGGGGTGTCATACAGGGCGGAGAGGCCGTGGGCCATGCTGTGCACGATGCCCAGGCCCACGTTGGAGAAGCCCATGCCGGCGATGTACTGGCCCAGAGCCATGCCCTCGCGGCCTTCGGGGGTGTTGTTGACCGCGCCCCGCAGGTTGGCGGCGATCAGGCGGATGGCCTCCAGGTGGAACATGTCGCTGATGGCGCAGGCGCCCTTGGTGATGTAGCCCTCGATGGCGTGGGTGAGCGCGTCCATGCCGGTGGAGGCGGTGAGGCCCTTGGGCATGGTGCTCATCATGTCCGGATCCACCACGGCGATCTCGGGGATGTCGTTGGTGTCCACGCACACGAACTTGCGCTTCTTCTCCACGTCGGTGATGACGTAGTTGATGGTGACCTCAGCCGCGGTGCCGGCGGTGGTGGGCACGGCGATGGTGAACACCGCGTGCTTCCTGGTGGGCGCCACGCCCTCCAGGGAGCGCACGTCGGCGAATTCGGGGTTGTTCACGATGATGCCGATGGCCTTGGAGGTGTCCATGGCGGAACCGCCGCCAATGGCCACGATGCAGTCCGCGCCGCTCTTGCCGAAGGCGGCCACGCCGGTCTGCACGTTCTCGATGGTGGGGTTGGCCTTGATGTTGGAGTAGACCTCATAGGCGAAGCCCGCCTTGTCCAGCAGGGCGGTCACCTTGCCGGTCACGCCGAACTTGAGAAGGTCCGGGTCGGTGCACACGAAGGCCTTCTTGTAGCCGCGGCTGGTGAGCTCGGGCACGATGTTTTCGATGGCGCCCTTGCCATGATAGGAAATGGTGTTGAGCACGATGCGATTGGCCATGGGAATACGCTTCCTTTCGATGGGTGTTATGGCTCAGTCTGCCCGAAACGCCGTTGCTTCATGGGCAGTTTGGCTCTGATACCATATTAAGGTTTTTTGAGCCGTCTTGTCAAGCGCATTTATGAAAAACCCCGCCGCGCGGGGCGGCGGGGGAGGGGATGGGTTCAATCCTGCGGAGAGGCCGGCAGCCGTTTCAGCCGGGCGACGACATCGAGATAGATGTCCTCCAGCGCGAGGCTGTCCTCCAGCGGCATGGTGACGAATACCGTCCTGCCCGCGTCGCCGGGGAGGTCAAGCCGCGTGTAGCCCACGAGGTTCGAGTAATCGTAGAAATCCAGCCGCAGGGTATGAAAGACCTCCGCATCGTCCATTACGGTGTAGTCGATGCTGAAGCGCCAGAGATCCCCCACCGGCTCTTCGTCGCCGATACAGGGCGTGAGCTTCAGGTGATTGAATACCTTGGAGGCCACGGCGAGGGAGGATGGGGTCTCGTTGATCCCACCCGGAGTGTCGTCCAAGGGTTCAGCGTCGAAGTTCACAATTCCGTTCAGCCGCCCGTTGGGGTCGTAGGCGCGAACGATGACGGAATGGGGCGTGCAGTCAATCAGGTCGGCGGCGACGGAGATGATCGAGCGGATCCCGTCCGCTTCCGCATCGATGGATTGTTCGACGCAGATCGGGCACGGGGACTTGCCCATCGCCCGCGCATCGGCGGCGGAGATGCGTTCGGCGTTCTTCATGCCGGAACAGGTTTCGTCGGCATGGTAGAAGCGGCCGTTCTGCGTCGTCCAGAATGTAATCTCCGCCGGCATGGGCGACGGCGTGGGCATGGGCGTGTCTGCCGCCGCCACGTCCGCGCTTCCCACGCGGGCCTCCACCTGCACCATTCCATTGCGGCGCACCTGGTAGACCAGGGAGACGCGGGGCCCGTCCAGATACCACCACTCGGCCAGCCGCATGTCTTTGAGGGCCATGGAAGGCCACTCGTCGGGAATGGTCAGCGCCGCGCTCTTGCCGTATACCTCCGAGAGTTCCGCGTAGAGCGATCTGATCAGCGCGGGCAGCGTCTCGTCGCCGCTCTCGCGCTCAAACACCAGGCTCAGGCCCAGCGCGCGGCCTTCCGCGAAGTACGCCCGCATGGCGCAGGACTCTCCCTCC
Organism: Clostridiales bacterium Firm_10; assembly: GCA_001603025.1. Lineage (GTDB taxonomy): Bacteria > Bacillota > Clostridia > Christensenellales > Aristaeellaceae > Firm-10. The sequence goes on from LVAP01000113.1 coordinate 13,666, forward strand.
CAAACGGCTCCGGGCCATTGATAGCGGGTGATTGTCTGCCCTGCTTCGTATTCGGCGATCATGGCGTCCGCGTCCGCGTAGCCCTTTGCTGCCTCCAAAATGCCGAGGGATTCGTCCATGGACGTTCCCAGCCTCAGCCCCAGAAACGACGGCCGCGCGACCGTGCCGCCAAACCACGTCTCCCGGGCGACGCACACCTGACAGGGCTGATAGCCCAGCGCGAATGCCTCCAGCCCGGTCATGCGAACCATGATCTCGGTGTATTCGCCCAGCGCCTCGCAGGAGTCGCTGGTGTGATAGTGTTCCCTGTCGCCGTCGCCGCTGAAGGCCACGACCACGGTTTCGGCCCGAATGATGTCCTGCCAGTCCGCGCCGTACACGTCCAGCGCCCTCATGTAAATGGCGCGGCCGTTTTCGTCCACCATGGTGACCCATCCGCTGAGATGGCCGTCACAGCAGGCCCGGCAGGGCTTTTTGTCCAGGCTAAACGCCTCGGTGAGGGGCATGGGCAGGAAGCCTTCGCCGATGTCCCCGCACTCCGGATCCTGGTGGAACGTGCCGTACTGCCCTTCTTCGGCCATCACCAATGTGTTGGGCGCGAAGGTCAGCGTGTCGTCGTTCCAGGGGCGTCTGCGTTTCGTCCGGCCTGCCGCCCAGCATATTCGACGCGGCGAAGGCCGCCGCGGCCAGCACGGTCACGCACAGGATGCACGCCAGCGCGAATGACAGCGTCATTTTCTTCTTCACGGGTTGTTCCTCCTTTTCCTCGATGGCAAGGAGGGTCTGCTGTACGCGCATGCTGAACTCTTCGTCCGGCTGGCCAAAAGCCTTTTTCCAATCGCGCATCAGCGGTTCCTCCCTTCTGATAAGTCGTCTTCGTCGCTCAGCTGTATGCGCAGCAGGGCCCGGGCCTTCGCCAGCCGGGTTTTCACCGTGCCGGCGGGCAGGCGCAGCATGCGCGCGATGTCGGAAACGGCGTAGCCTTCCATGTAGTGCAGCACCACCGGCAGGCGCAGTTTCCCGTCCAGCCGGGCGATGGCGTCGTGCAGCGCGGGGTCGGCGTCCGGCGGGGCGGCGGGCTCGGGCAGGCTGTCCAGGGGCAGCGACGTGCGGCGCCGACGCAGCATGGTATAGCATTCGTTGATGAGAATGCGGGTGAGCCAGGTCTCGAAACGGGTCTCGTCCCGCAGCGAGCGCCGTTTTTCCCAAGCGCGCATGAGCGCCTCCTGCACGGCGTCCGCGCAGTCCGCCTGGTTGAGGAGCAGGCCGTAAGCCACGCGATAGAGCATGCCTTCCACAGCCTCCGCGCGCTGAGCGAACTGCCGGCTGTCCATTCGGGATCCCTCCCCGCATTTGTGAAATCGCGATTTCACTTATTAGATGCGCGGCGCGGGCGTTTGGTTTTTGGCGGAGCCCAAAAGCAGGAAAAGAAAGAAGGGAGAAGAAGACCTGGAGCCCTTTCGCAGCCGCCGGGCGATTTTCACGCCCGCGAGGTTGCCAGAGCGGGGATGCATGTATTATAATGAGGGACGAAGAATCACGAACGGAGAATCGGCCCATGAAAAAGACCATCGGCATACTGGCGCACGTGGACGCGGGGAAGACCACGCTCTCCGAGCAGATCCTCTATCACGCCCACGCGCTGCGCGCGCCGGGCAGGGTGGATCACCGGGATGCCTTCCTGGACATCCACCCGCTGGAAAAAGCCCGCGGCATCACCATCTTCTCGGACCAGGCCTGCTTCGAATACGGCGGCGATACCTGGTACTGGGTCGACACGCCCGGCCACGTGGATTTTTCCTCCGAGATGGAGCGCGCGCTCAGCGTGATGGATTACGCCGTGCTGGTCGTCAGCTGCGTGGAGGGGGTGCAGAGCCACACGGAAACGGTGTGGCGGCTGCTCGGGCAATACGGCGTGCCGGTGTTCCTGTTCCTCAACAAGACCGACCGGGCCGGCGCCGACCCCGACGCCGTGCTGCGCCGCCTGCGCGAGCGCCTCTCGCCGGACATCCTCGACCTGCGCGCCGGCTTCCTGCCGGACGGCACGCTGACGGGCGAGGCCGTGGAGGCCGTGGCCGAAAACGACGAGGCGCTCATGGACGCGCTGTTTTCCGCCGGATACGACCGCGCCCTGTGGCTGGACTCGCTGCGCCGCCAGGTGAAGCGCCGCGCGCTGTTCCCGCTGATGGCCGGATCCGCGCTGAAGGACGAGGGCGTGCAGGCGTTCCTGGACATGCTCTCCCTGCTCACGGAGACCGATTACCACCTGCGCGCGGCGCAGCCCTTCCAGGCCCGCGCGGCCAAGGTGCGCTTCGACCAGCAGGGGAACCGCATGGTGTTCCTGAAAATCACGGCGGGAAAGCTGCAGGCGCGGGCGGAAATCAGCACGCCGGAGGGCCCGGCCCGGGCCAACGAGCTGCGCTTCTGTAACGGCGCGAAGTTCCGGACGGCGGCGGAGGCGGAGGCCGGCGACCTGGTGGCGGCGGTGGGCATGGCCGGCGTGAAGCCGGGCGACCTGGTGGGCGCGGTCTGCGAAAAGAGCCGCTTTTTCACCGCGCCGCTGATGGCCGCGCGGGTGCTGTTCCCGCCGGAGATCCATCCTGCGAAGATGCTGCAGTGCCTGCGCCAGCTGGAGGAGGAAGAACCCATGCTGGGGGTGAGCTGGAGCGAGGCCACGCGCAGCATCGAGCTGCAGGTGATGGGCGCGATCCAGCTGGAGATCATCCGGGCGCTGGCGCAGGAGCGCTTCGGCATCGCCATCGATTTCGGCCCGTGCCGGGTGCGCTACCTGGAGACCATCGCGGCGCCCGCCTGCGGCATCGGGCACTACGAGCCGCTCAGGCACTACGCCGAGGTGCATCTGAAGCTGGAGCCGGCGCCGCGGGGCAGCGGCATATCCTTCGCCTCCGCCTGCCATGTGGACGACCTGGCGCGCAACTGGCAGCGCCTGATCGAAACGCACGTGTTCGAATACGCCCACAAGGGCACGCTCGTCGGCGCGCCCCTCACCGACGTAAAGATCACCCTGCTGGCCGGGCGGGCGCACCTGAAGCACACCGAGGGCGGCGACTTCCGCGAAGCCACCTACCGCGCCATCCGCAATGCGCTGATGCGCGCGCAGGGCGTGCTGCTGGAGCCCGTGTGCCGCTTTTCGCTGCGCGCGCCGGCGGACGCCATGGGCCGCGTGCTGGGCGACCTCAGCCGCCTGCGCGCCGACGCCGACCCGCCGGTCTTCGACGGGGATGAAATGCTCATATCCGGCGAGGTCGCCTTCTCGCGCCTCAACGGATACCAGGACGAACTGGCGGCCCTGAGCCACGGCCGCGGCGCGCTGGCCTGGCGGCTGGATCACTACGCGCCCTGCGAGGACGCGGCGGCGGTCATCGCGGAGCGGAACTATAATCCGCTGGCGGACGACACGCCGGATTCGGTGTTCTGCGCGCACGGCGCGGGCTTCAGCGTGGCCTGGGACAAGGTGAGGGAGTTCGCGCACCTGACCAGCGAGGCAAACCCGTGACCGCCATGAAGGGAGAGGAAGAAATGCCCCGGAAACAGTTCATTTGGATCATGACCGATTCCACCGGCAGCAACATGGTGGGCTGCTACGGCTCGAGCATCCGCACCCCGAACATCGACGCCATGGCCGGCCGGGGCCTGCGTTTCGAGCGCGCCTACACCTGCCAGCCCGTGTGCGGCCCGGCCCGCAGCGCGCTGTTCACCGGGCTGTATCCGCACTCCAACGGCAGCTGGGGCAACTGCATGCCGCTGGGCGCCGACGTAAAGACCATCGGCCAGCGGCTGAGCGAGGCGGGCTTCGCGTGCGGCTACATCGGCAAGTGGCACCTGGACGGCGGCGACTACTTCGGCTACGGCGTCTGTCCGGAGGGCTGGGAGGAAAAATACTGGTACGACATGAAGCGCTACCTTGACGAGCTGACGCCCGAGGAACGCCGTTTCTCCCGCGACGCCGGGGCCAGCGACCACAACCTGCCGCCTGAGTTCCTCTACGGCCACCGGGTGACGGACCGTGCGCTGGCCTTCATGGAGGAGCACAGGGACGACGACTATTTCCTCGTGGTCTCCTACGACGAACCGCACGGCCCCAGCCTGTCGCCCGAGCCCTTCGCGCACATGTACGACGCCATGCAGTGCGGCGATTCGCCCGCCGCGCTCGACTCTCTCGCGGACAAGCCGGCGTATCAGCGGGTGTGGGCGGAGAAGGCGGGCGGGCTGGATCCGGCGGCGCGCAATCCGGGCGTCTGGCCCCGCCTGGCCGCCTGCCAGAGCTTTATCGATTCTGAGATCGGCCGGGTGCTGGACCGCGCGCGCCTCGTCGCGCCGGACGCCCTCCGGCTGTATACCGCCGACCACGGTGACGCCGGGCACATGCACGGCCTGTACGCCAAGGGCCCGGCGGTGTACGATGAAATCGCCCGCGTGCCGCTGATCTTCGAGGGGCCCGGCGTGCCCCCTCGGGCGGCGTATCCGCACGTGGTGTCGCAGATCGACCTGCCCGCCACGGTGCTGGACTGGTTCGGCCTGCGCCGGCCCGTGATGCTGGAGGGGCAAAGCCTTCTGCCGCAGCTGCGCGACCCCGCGCTGCCAACCGGCCGCCCCGCCCACGTGGAATTTGCCCGCTATGAGATCGACCACGACGGCTTCGGCGGCTTTCAGCCCATGCGCGCCGTGATCACGGACGACTTCAAGCTGGCCCTCCACCTGCTGGACACGGACGAGTTTTACGACACCCGGCACGATCCCTTTGACCTGGTCAACCGCATCGGCGACGGCGGCCTGGCCGCGGAGCGCGACGCCCTCCACGACGAGCTGCTGGACTGGATGGACCGCACGCGCGATCCGTTCCGGGGCTATCAGTGGGCCTGCCGCCCCTGGCGCAGAGACAAAACCCCCTCCTGGGATGCGGACGGTTTTACGCGGCAGCGCGAGAACGACCCGGGCGAATACCGGCAGCTGGACTACAGCACCGGCCTGACCATGGAATCCGCCACCCGGGGAAAAGCATAGTTTTTTTCCTCCGCGGGAACATAAAAGAGGCAGCCTGCGGCCGCGAGCCGCGCCTGGCTGCCTCTTTGAATGCCGTCAGGTTTTATTCAAACTCGTATCCGCAGGCCTGCATGTCCGCCCTGAAGAAGTCGTACATGTGGACGCCCTCGTCGGTCTTGTAGCGGCCCACGGAATCCGGGCGCATCTCGATCTTCGCCAGCGGAACGCCGAGGAACGCGCCGATCCGCGCCAGCGTGTTGTCCTGATCGAACACCATGTCCTCGAAGCGCACGGAGATGACCTTGGCCGGGGCGGGGGTGGCGCGCACGATTTCGCGCTGGTACAGCCAGCTGACCGCGCGGTTGCGGCGCACGTCGTCCGTCTTGTCATACTGTACGCCGAAGTCGTTCAGGTCGTCGGTGAGGTGCGCGCCGAGGATACAGTCGCGGGGGTCGCGCACCCAGTGGATGTAGTGGATGTCCGGGAACATCTTCACGATCCAGGGATAGACAAGCGTGGTTTCGGGCAGCTTCCAGCCGCGGCAGCCGCTGTCCGTCCGCAGCACGGTGACGAGGAAATCCTCCACCAGCCGCACGAAGGCCGGGTCGGGCTGCATGGCGAGCACCTTTGAGAAATCCCACTCGAGGCCGCCCTTGTAGCCGACGTATTTCGCGAACACGCGGCAGGCTTCATACATGCTCTGGGGAGGCAGCAGGTCGCCGGATTTGTTCAGCGGCTCGCCCATGAAGACGCCGCTGGCGCTGAGCGTGTGGGAGATGGAGCGCGTGCCGGAGTGGCCGCGGCCGATGATGGTCACGAACATGATGGATATCCTCCTTCGGCTTGTCTGTCAAAAAGCATGGAATGGCAGGCGGGGCGTTTCCCGCGCCTTTCTGAATTATAGCATCCCGTCCCGCGTCCCGCAAGAAAAAAATGAACGCCGCCGCCATTTGATGGAATCCGTCCGCTTTTTTGAAATTCCCATGAAGTGCCGCGGCCGGCTTGACAAAGAAATACGCGTGAAGTATATTTGAACACGGCCGGGTATTTTCCGGCCTTACGAGCGAAGCGGGGTTGTTTGATGATGAACCGAGACATTGTGTGGCACGCGGGCCAGGTGACTCCCGCGCGGCGGCAGGCCGTGCTGGGGCAGCGCGGCGCGGTGCTGTGGTTTACGGGACTCTCCGGGGCCGGCAAGTCCACCATCGCGGCCCGGGTTGAGGCGGAGCTGAACGCGCGGGGCCGGGCGGCCTACCTGCTGGACGGCGACAACGTGCGCCACGGCCTTAACGCGGACCTGGGATTTTCGGAGGCGGACCGCGGGGAGAACATCCGCCGCCTCGCGGAGACGGCCGCGCTGTTCGCGGACGCGGGACTCATCGTGCTGGTGAGCGCCATATCGCCCCTGCGCGCCATGCGGCGCGGGGCCCGCGAGCGCGTGGAAAAGCGCGCGCCCTTCGCGGAGATTTACGTGAAGGCCAGCGTGGAAACCTGCGCCGCCCGCGATCCCAAGGGGCTGTACGCCCGGGCGCTGCGCGGCGAAATTCCCGATTTCACCGGCGTTTCCGCGCCCTATGAGGAGCCGGAGCGCCCCGACCTGACGCTGGATACCCAGCGCTCGGACGCCGCGGCCTGCACGCAGGCCGCGCTGGATGTGGCGGAGCGCCTCAGCATTCCATACGACGCGCTGCTGCGCACGGCGGTGGACGCCTCGCTGGAGGCCGGCCGCGCCGTGATGGCGGTCTACGCGCGCGATTTCGACGTGGAATACAAGGCGGACAGCTCCCCTCTCACCGAGGCGGACAGGGCGTCGGACGCCGTCATCGCCGCGGCGCTCTCACGGAGCTTCCCGGACTATGCGCTGCTTTCCGAGGAGCGCGCCGACGATCCCGCCCGGCTCGGCAACCCGTTCTGCTTCATCGTGGATCCGCTGGACGGCACCAAGGAGTTCGTGAAGAAGAACGGCGAGTTCACGGTGAACATCGCGCTTTCATACCGGGGCCGCAGCGTGATGGGCGTGGTGTATGCCCC
>LVAP01000114.1 GCA_001603025.1 Clostridiales bacterium Firm_10
AAAGCCATAATGAGGAACAACGACAGAATCTGCCTGAGAAGCAAAAGCGCCATGAAAAGCCCCCTTCATCTGATCGTATGCCGGCGCGCCTGCCAGCGGTCATTCGCCGGCCTGAAAAACAATGGCCTTCCAGCCACTCTGTTCATCCGGCCGATTCAGATCATCCTGTCTTTCACCTGTTGGCCCAAGCGTAACAATATGCCTGGGTCCTGGCCGCAAAAGGCTCGGTCCGAAGCAGCCCGATGACCTCCGCTTTTGTATACCAGCCTGACACGATCTCTTCTTCATCCGAAGTGCTCTTGCGGAAATGCCCGGAGGCCGCGCCAAAAACGCAAGTGTTCCGTTCATTGGAGAACCCGACAGCGCTGTAACTGTTGTCCAGGACATCGTCGATACGGACGAGCTGGAGCCCCGTTTCCTCCCACAGCTCCCGCTTCGCGCTCTCTTCAGCTGTCTCTCCCGGGTCGATCAGTCCTGCGGGGAAATTATAAATCCACTGCGCCATTGCCATGCGGTATTCCCGGTTGAGGAGGATTCGCTCCCCGCTCTCATCCGTCAGTATCATGACCACAGCGTTGGGCGTCCTGTTCTGAAGCTCTTCCAGCGTATGGATATTCCGGTTCCGACTGATGATTTCATAGGTTTTGGGGTTCCCTTCCGCTGTTATATACTCAACGTCATAGCGGGTTATGAATTTGCCTTCGTGAATTTTCCTGATGCCCTGATAGTTCATTTTTGAGCCTCCCGGATGATATTGCCGTGACGGCGCTCATGCTTTGTCATCGGTGTGCCGCATGGCATCGGCGGCCGCCTGCGCCGGCTTGCCGCCTCCAGTTTACCACGAACAAACGCCGGACGCAATAGCTTTCCATTTCAGGCCCTCTTCCGGCTGCATTATATAAATCATGCGCATATGGGCACATAACATACCATTGCCAATCAAACAACCGGTCAGCTCCTCGGGCGGATGATCAACCGCTTGTCAAAAATGTGCGAGTATGATAAAATACGTTCATCTCGGGCGGGGCTAACCCATTTCATTTATATCTGGTTCGCATGGGCTTCAGGCCAAACACCGCATCCCATCTTCGTTGCTCCGTCCAGGTTTTCAACGGCCTGTAATCAACGGAAGCGCGTCTGAATTCAATGGCGGCGGCACCGATGAAGGTCTTGAGCAACACAGCGAATAATCGCGCGTGCGGGCAGTGCATATACAAATTCCGCAGCCGATCAGGGAGGTTATCCGATGGAATTTGTCATTGATCTGTTGTTTCAATTGGTTTTGAATGTACCCATTCTGCGAACCATTGTGTTTGCGATTATACCTGCGCTGCTGTTGCTGCTGTATGTCAGAAGCAAGGATCGGCTGGAGCCTGAATCACCGCAATTGATCTGGTCATTGGTCGGACTGGGCGCGGCCGCAATGGCTTTGGCCTTCGTCCTTGAAATGGCCGGCTTGTTCGTCCTGTCCAAAGCCGTCGATCCTTATTCACCGATCTTTCCCGTGCTGCAGATGTTCCTGGCTGTCGGGCTGGTCGAGGAAGGCAGTAAATATCTGATGCTGCGACTGCGCACTTGGAAGAATCCGGAATTCGACTGCCTGTTTGACGGCCTGGTTTATGCTGTAGCCGTTTCAGCCGGATTCGCTTTGGTTGAAAACCTTCTGTATCTGTTCCGGTATGGCCCGTCAGTGGTGTTTATGCGGGCGGTGGTTTCCATACCGGGGCATATTTGCTTTTCCATCTTCATGGGCGCCTGGTACAGCGCCGCCAAGAAATACGAAGCGTGGGGCGATTCGGAGAGAATGCGCCGCAGCAAAGCTTTGGCGATTGCAGTTCCCGCCATCGCGCACGGCGCGTTTGATCTGCTGGCGATCAATTTGGAGACCCCCGTTTGGATTGTCGTCTTCATCCTGTTCGTTGTCGCAATGTTCATAGTAAGCTGGCGCATAATGAAAAAGCTGTCTGAAAAAGATGCGTATTACAGATATGCAGGTCATGAAAAAGAAGCCGAATAAAGACAAGAACACCATATGTTCTCTGCAATCTCGACATTCATATCAGCCATACATGTTTATATTATTCAAATGAAATGTCTTGTCAAAAGCTTGTTCATGTGATATAGTTATATCGCAAACAATGATTGTGCAAAACAACAATCTCGGGCATACCTGTAAACCAGCTCTTTTGCCGCACAATTGGTTTTGATGCGTTATTACTAAAGTGAGGATGGAGGAAGCTGAAATGAGCGATTCCCTGTTCAAAAACAATTACAAACTGGGTTTTGGACTGATGCGTCTGCCCAAGCTGAGCGACGGCAGCATTGACGTCCCGCAGGTGTGCGACATGGCAGACCGCTTTATTGCCGCCGGCGGCACATACTTCGACACAGCCTATGTCTACGACGGCGGCGCCAGCGAGGCCGCTTTCAAGGCCGCGGTAGCCGACCGCTATCCCAGAGAAGCGTATACGGTCGCCACCAAGCTGCACGCAACAGCGTCGGGCGTAAGCGATGAAAAGCAAGCGAAAGATGAATTTTTCACCAGCCTCCGGCGCACCGGGGCGGGCTATATCGACTATTACCTCCTTCACGCCATTCAGCGCACCAACGTGGACAAATACGAAGAATACGGCCTTTGGGATTTCGTGCGGGAGCAGAAGGCAAAGGGCCTGATAAAGCATTGGGGGTTTTCCTTCCATGCCGACCCGGAGCTGCTTGAGGAACTGCTGACACGGCATCCGGATGTGGAATTCGTACAGCTGCAGATCAACTATGCCGACTGGGACAACCCCGGCGTGGCGTCCCGGAGAAACTGGGAAATCTGCAAAGCGCACGGAAAGCCCGTGGTCATCATGGAGCCCGTGAAAGGCGGCGTGCTGGCCGATCCCATTCCCGAGGTGAAAGCCGTCTTCGACGCGGAGGGCAGCGGTCGTTCCTATGCCAGTTGGGCGCTGCGCTACGCCGCAAGTCTCGACAACCTGCTGGTGGTGCTGAGCGGCATGAGCAGCCTGAGCCAGATGGAGGACAACCTCCTGTCCGTCAAGGATCTACCTCTGAGCGAAAAAGAACTGGCGTTGATCCAAAAAGCCCAGCTCGCGCTGAACGCCGATAAATCCATCGCGTGCACCGCCTGCCATTACTGCACAGAGGGCTGCCCCATGAACATCCCCATTCCGGAGATCTTCAACGTCGTTAACCGCAGCAAGGGCAGTCCCCGATTCCGCATCCTGCGGGAATACAGCATCGTCACGCAAGGCAAAGGCAAGGCTGGCGACTGCATCGCATGCGGTCAATGCGAGGGCATCTGTCCTCAGCATTTGCCCATCATTCACCTTCTTGAGGACTGCAGGACCATGGAGGAATAAAGGCGCCGCCTGCGTCACCAGGGTCTGAAGGAAAGCATGCGGCACGGTTTTCCGCTGATCACGGCCGTCCGCGAAATGAACGGGACTGGACGGGGCCGAATGGGAGATTAACCGTTCGGCCCCTGACTGTATTTCAGGCAGCGTGAAATGACTTAATCCATAAAGGCGCTGCAGCATTCTTTCAATTGTTCCATGTTGGAAAAAGTGACCAGCGGGATAGCCGTCACATCCGGCCGAACAAAGAAACGCAGGCTGGCGCGCGTCACGTCTGCCGCCGTCGGCATTTTTTCCAGCTCTGCCATCATCGCTTCGTTTTCATCATTGGCATAGATCTTTTCATCATGCACGGGCAATCCCTGATACCGCCGGGTAAAGTAGCCCTTCGCCAGGGATGAAAAGCAGAAGAAGCATATCCCTTCCCTTTTCCCGAACGCCATCATTTCATCGTCCATCACCACATAATCCTTCGGCAACGCGGAAACATTTGGTTTTGCCATGCTCCACATCAATTCATTCACAACAAATCCCGGCAATCCATGTGTCCCAGCGTATTCATTTGCCTGCCTGTGCCGCTCGGCCGTCCAGTTTGAACAGGCCAGGTATTTCACATATCCTTCGGCAACGAGTTCTGCCAGGCATTCCATAATAACATCAACGCCCAATGACGGATTGTCCCTGTGCAGCATATAGATATCCACATAATCCGTCCGCAGGTATTCCAGGCTCTCCGACAGGTCTTTCCGCAGCGCTTCGGGCGTTACGCGGCTGACAGCGCTGCTCTGGAGATCAAAATGGCCGCCTTTGGTACACAAAACAATGTCGCTTCTCCTGTGACGTGCCAGCCAGCGGCCAATTGTCTTTTCCGACCGGCTCGTTTCGCCCGGAATCCAATCGCTGTATACATGCGCGGTATCAATCAGGTTCCCGCCCATATCCAGAAACGCGTCAATATGATCCTCCGCCTGCTCCTGCGGCAGCTTTGGCGTTCCAAAAATCGTGCCGCCCATGCCAATTCTCGATACAGTCAGATCCGTTCCGGCCAGTCTCACAGTCTCAATCATGCCTGAGCCCCTTTCATAAACAAAAAACAGTGCCCGTCAGAATACGCGCCGGATCAGAGCCATGTTTGCGTTTGGCCGGGATCGACAAACAGCAGGTCAACCGCCCGAAAAGCATATTCAAAAGGGCGGGCCATTCGCAAAGCCGGCGCGGATTTCTTCATTTTTCTCACGGATATAGCGCTGACAGCCTGCTGTTTCGCCCCGGGCCTTTCTTTCATCCCGGGCCGGCACATAAATCGTTTCGCCGGAAACATAGCGTCGAATCCGGCTCAAATGTCTGAAAACCTCATGAAAAAAACAGCCGCACATCCTGCTCTGTGCGGCTAATCGACGTTCCTCAGTTCAGGCCGGGTATTCTTTGGATATCACCGCAAGCCTGGCAAGCGCCGTTATGAACAACGGCCGGCGTCCTTCGTCCGGCAGTCAGACATAAAGGCTCGGCTCATCGATAAAGACAGCTTCAAAGCAAGAGCATCTAAGGCCGATCCTCGTTATCCGGACGCCGGAACAACTGTATCAATATGCGGCTTTCGTGCGCTCGCGCATCCGCCTTTTTTACCTTTCCCGATAAAAAACCCCCACCAGCGCGCCGATGGCATCGGCGGGAGAAACGATCTGCTGCAGCGTCCATCCCTCGGCGACGTACTGGTTGATAACGCCCTCCGCCTGGGTGAGATCGCTCTCGCGGCTGAACTTGAAGCCCTTGTTCAGATAAACCAGCTTGTATTCTTTCATCGTGCCGCTCCTTTCATTCGCGCCATGTTTTCTGGCGATGTCCAAAATGAATCCTGTTTCTGTTTTATGCACGCCTCCGAAAAGAGTCCATCTGTACTACCCGCTTACGGTTGCGTCGCACGAGGCGAGATCCAGCCCGGCCAGCCGCGGATAGGCGGCCAGCGGCAGCCGCAGCGTGACCGTGGTGACGCCGTTCCTGCGCAGCGTCCCCCGGCCCGTCTCCATCGGCATGACCGGCAGGCGCGCCCCGTCCGGCATGATCAACGTGAGCACGCCGCCCCCAGGCACCGGCACGCGTTCCTCCGTGCCGTTCGCGTAAAACAGAACTACCTTCAGGTAATCTCGCTCGTAACTGAGCTGCTTCGCGCTCACGGCCAGCCGGCCGGGCTCCACCACCGCCGAACGGCGCACAAACTGGTTCGCCGCCACGTTCAGCCGGAACGCCCCCCTGCGGCGGCTCCCGTCCTGCGCCAGCGCGTAGATGGAAACGCGCCCCACGCCCACCGCCGTCACGCGGCCGTTCCCGTCCACCGTGGCAACGCGGGTGTTGGATGAACGCCATTCCACGTCCTTTATCGTAGCCTCCTCCGGCTGGATGGCCGCCGTCACCTGCAGCGTGTCCCTGCCCGCCACGCCCGCCGTGAGCGTGTCCGTTCCCGCCGACATGGCGATGGATGTCACATAGACCGGCTTGACCGTCACGTTGATGGAACGCCTCTTGCCGTTGTTCGTTTCGACGCTCACCCGCG
>LVAP01000115.1 GCA_001603025.1 Clostridiales bacterium Firm_10
CGCCCGCCGAGACGCCCGCGCCCACCGACGCGGCGACGGACGCACCTGTGGCCGAGCCCACCGACGCGCCCGCGCCCACGCCTGCCGAGACGCCTGAATCGACGGCCGCGCCGGAAATGGCGCGCGTGACGCTGGCCAGCAACACGGGCAAGCTCAACCTGCGCGCCGAACCCAGCAAGGAGGCCAGGATCCTGGCCGAGTTGCCGCACGGCAAGCTGGTGCGCGTGATCGGGCGCGAGAACGGCTGGGCGAACATCGAGGCGGACGGCCTGACCGGCTATGTGCGCGCCGATTACCTGAGCAAGACCACGGCGGCCGACCTGCTCGACTTGCCCTATTACATCGAAGTGGACCGCGGCATGCAGGTGGTGCGCGTTTACACCATCGGCGAGGACGGCACGTACTCCATCCTGTCACGCGAGATGATCTGCTCGACGGATACCTTCGAGCGCAAGCCCCCGAACGGCACCTACGTGATGAACGGCGAGAAGCTGCGCTGGCTGATCACGCTCACGCCCGATTCGTATGCCCAGTATGCCACGCGCATCACGGGACACATCCTCTTCCATTCGCTGCCGTACAGCCGCTTGGAAGCGGATTCGCTGAAGAAGGACGACTACGCTCTGCTGGGCACCAATGCCTCCATCGGCTGCGTGCGCCTGCTGTGCGCCGACGCCAAGTGGATCTATGACAACGTGCCGGCCGGAACGGTGGTGCGCTATATGACCTCTGAGCGCAGCGAGGAGAAGCTGGCCGAACTGGCGCCGCCGCCGCTGGCGAGTGGAAAGTGGGATCCCACGGACAACCGTGAGGACAATCCGGACTACAGCCCGGACTACGAGCAGGCGCATCCCGCCGCGACTCCCGTGCCCGGCGTGACACCCGCGCCGACCGCCCCCTGGACACCGGACACCTATTCGTGACCATCAATACAAACAGCCGGGCCGGACGCATATGCGTCCGGCCCGGCTCATAGCATTGACAAACTGCGTTTGTCAATGCCGGAATGCAGGATTTGAGCGCCGCAGATGCGCGGATTCCGTATACGATAAGGAAAAAGGCAGCCTGCGGCCGTATGTGCCGCCCTCCGGCTGCCTTTATCAGATCAGGCCGCGGCTCCGAACCCGGAAGCCGCATATCCAGATCCTGTATTATCATTGCCGGGAGGTTTGCGGGCGATCTTCGTCACGGATCAGTTAGTCGCAGTTAATTAATCATTAAATATCCCGGCGCCGGTCTTGACATCATGTGTTAGTAAGTATATACTAACTGTAACCCAAAGGGAGATGGTGTGGCACCTTCCGGAAAAGGCTTTGGAAAGGAATGTGGTAACGCATGACGCTGAGGGAGTTGCAGGTCGGTCGGAGCGCGGTTATCCGCACAGTGGGCGGCGAAGGTGCGCTGCGGCAGCATTTTCTCGATATGGGCGTGATTCCCGGCGCAGTGGTCACGCTGATGAAGCTGGCCCCGATGGGGGACCCGATGGAGCTGCGCATCCACGGCTACGAGCTGACGCTGCGCCTGGCGGACGCGGAGCAGATCGCTGTCGAAGCGGTCAAGGCGAAGCGGGAGGCGCCAGAACCGGTGCGCCCGGCACAGAAGCGCGAGCACCCCGGACTGGGCGAGGAGGGCAGGTTCCATCCCAAAGGCAGCGGCAATCCCCTGCCGGAGGGCACGATGCTGACCTTCGCGCTGGTGGGCAACCAGAACAGCGGCAAGACCACGCTTTTCAACCAGCTGACCGGCGCCAACCAGCACGTCGGCAACTTTCCGGGCGTTACGGTGGACCGCAAGGACGGCGCCATTCGCGGCCAGAAGAACACATCCATCACCGACCTGCCCGGCATCTACTCCATGTCGCCTTACTCAAGCGAGGAGCTGGTGAGCCGCAATTTCGTGCTGAACGAAAAGCCCAGGGCCATCATCAACATCGTGGACGCGACGAACATCGAGCGCAACCTGTATCTCACCATGCAGCTGCTGGAGATGAACGTGCCCATGGTGGTGGCGCTCAACATGATGGATGAACTCACCGGGAACGGCGGCACGGTGGATGTCAACGCCATGGAGGCCATGCTGGGCGTGCCCGTGATGCCGATTTCCGCGGCCAAGAATATGGGTGTGGCTGAGTTGGCCGAGCATGCCGTGCACATCGCGAAATATCAGGAGCGGCCGCTCCGGCAGGATTTCTGCGACAGCGACGCCAACGGCGGCGCGGTGCATCAGTGCCTGCACGCCATCATCCACCTGATCCAGGATCATGCGGACCGGGCGGGTCTGCCGGCGCGCTTCGCGGCCAGCAAGCTGATCGAGGGCGATTCGCTGATCCTGAACCAGCTGAACCTGGATCAGAACGAGAAGGAGGCCCTGGAGCACATCGTCGCGCAGATGGAGAAGGAGCGCGGCCTGGACCGCGCCGCCGCCATCGCGGACATGCGCTTCGCGTTCATCCGGAAGGTTTGCGAGGCCTGCGTGGTCAAGCCCCGGGAGAGCAGGGAGCACATTCGCAGCCAGAGGCTCGACCGGGTGCTCACCGGCCGCTACACCGCGCTGCCCGTGTTCATCGCCATCATGGCGCTGGTGTTCTTCCTCACGTTCAACGTCATCGGCGCGTGGCTGCAGGATCTGCTGGCATCGGGCATCGAAAGGCTCACGGGAGCGGTGGACGGCGCGCTCACAGCGGCCGGGGTGAACGAGGTGATCCACGGCCTCATCATCGACGGCATCTTCGAGGGCGTGGGAAGCGTGCTGAGCTTCCTGCCCATCATCGTCACGCTGTTCTTCTTCCTCTCGCTGCTGGAAGACAGCGGCTACATCGCGCGCGTGGCGTTCTTCATGGACAAGCTGCTGCGGAAGATCGGCCTGTCCGGGCGCAGCATCGTGCCCATGCTGATCGGCTTCGGCTGCACCGTGCCGGCGGTCATGGCCACGCGCACGCTGCCCAGCGACCGCGACCGCCGCATGACCATCCTGCTCACGCCGTTCATGAGCTGCACGGCCAAACTGCCCATCTATTCCTTTTTCGTGAGCGCCTTCTTCCCGGGCCGCGGGGGCTTCATCATGGTCGGGCTGTACCTTCTCGGCATCCTGACGGGCATCCTGGCGGCGCTGCTTTCCAAAAAGACGCTGTTCAAGGGCGAGGCGGTGCCCTTCGTGATGGAGTTGCCCAACTACCGCATGCCCAGCCCGCGGAGCGTGCTGCAGCTGCTGTGGGAAAAATCGAGGGATTTCCTGCAGAAGGCGTTTTCGGTGATCCTGATCGCGACGGTGGCGGTGTGGTTCCTGCAGAGCTTCGGTCCCAGCCTCAACATCGTCGAGGATTCACACGACAGCATCCTGGCGCGGATCTCCGGCTTCTTTGTGCCGCTGTTCAGGCCGCTCGGCCTGGGTGACTGGCGCATCTGCACTTCGCTCATCAGCGGCTTCATGGCCAAGGAGAGCGTGGTGTCCGTGATGGAGGTGCTGTTCAGCGGAGAGGCCGGCGTCATGGCGGCGCTCTCCCCGCTGGGCGCGGCTGCGATGCTGGCGTTCAGCCTGCTCTATACGCCCTGCGTGGCGGCGGTGGCTTCCGTAAAGCGGGAGCTGGGAGGCCGCTGGGCGTTCAGCATGGTGGTGTGGCAGTGCGCCATTGCCTGGGTGGTGGCGCTGGCCGTGCGGCTGATCGGACTGCTGTTCGGATTGGCGTGAGGAGGCGGAAGCATGAACGTGTATGATGTTTTGCTGGCGCTGGCAGTGCTGGCCGCGCTGGCGCTGGCGGTTCGCGCCTGCGTCGGCATGAAGCGCCGGACGGGCAGCTGCTGCGACTGCTGCGCGTCCTGCCCCGGCTGCGCGGCGCGCGGCGGAAAGGAACGGACATGAACGGCGCCAGCGCCGCCCTCATCGCGCTGCTGGGCGTGGTCATCGCGCTGGCCGCCTGGCGCACGGCGGTCAAATTCAGGAGAGGCGGAGGCTGCTGCGGCGAGCGCGAGGCGGCGGTGAAGCGCGTCGTGACGAAAAAGCGCGGCGGGTACGACCACACGCTGACGCTGGACATCGGCGGCATGACGTGCGGCAACTGTGCGCGGAAGGTGGAGAACGCGCTGAACGCCCTGGACGGCGTGCGCGCGGAAGTGCGCATTGACACGCGAAAGGCGCGGGTGCGCTGCGCCGGTGAACCGGACGAGGCCGCGATGCGCGAGGCTGTGCGCCGTGCCGGGTATGTCGTGACCGGCCGGCACGGCTGAAGCGGTTTTCCGGCCCCGGCGCAGGTGATTCAGGAGGCGGCGTTCAAGCCGGTCAGGCAGGATTTTCGGAATGGGCGGCGAATATATCTTTTATAGAACCATTACGAAAAGAGGGCCTGACATGGCGAAACCGATCAGCAAATCAAGCGAAGACTATCTCGAGAGCATCCTGGTGATCCGCCAGCAGACGGGGCAGTGCCGTTCCATTGATGTGGCGTATCGCCTGAATGTCTCCAAGCCAAGCGTCTCCGTCGCCATGGCGCAGCTTGAGAAGCAGGGATTCGTCGTCAAGGAGGCCGACCGCGAGCTGCGTCTCACGCGGGCCGGACTGTGGCGCGCCAAGCGCGTGCTGGAGAAGCACATGCTCCTCACAGACCTGCTGATTCACTTGGGCGTACCGCGCGAGGCCGCAGAGGAAGACGCCTGCGTCATGGAGCACGACATCAGCCAGGACACCTATGAAAAAATGCGTGCGTGGTATGAAAACCGCGTGAAAAGAGGGTCCTGACATCCATCAGGCGGAAAGACCGGCTTCCCGTGTGGGAAGCCGGTCTTTTGCCCGGGAAGCCGGACTCAGTCCGAAAGCATATCGTCCAGGATATGGGCCGCCCGCCACACCAGCTCGGGGCAGGGGCGCTTTTCATAGTATTCCGGGGTGCGCTCGTCGGGCTCGCCGCCCGTCTCAGCCATCACGCCGGCCTGAATGAGCAGCTCGCGGCAGTTGATGGAGCCGGTTTCCCCCCGGAAGCGCGCGGCGAAATCGCGCACCAGTTCGTAATGCTTCGCCTTGAGCGCGCGGTCGCCGGGCACGTCGTAGCCCTTGACCAGCCCCAGCACCATGCCCGCCGCACTCACCGCGCCGCACACCTCGCGCAGCCGGCCCAGCCCGCCGCCGAAGGAGGAAGCCAGGCGGGCGGCGTCGGACAGGCTGAGTCCGGTGACGTCCGTAAAGGCGCAGAAGACAGACTGCGCGCAGTTGTAACCCTTGAGGAAGAGCGCTCTGGCGCGCTCGGCGTGGTCAATCATGGAAACACCGCTTTCCTTTGCTTTTGTTGTGTTCAAACCAGGGATTTCGCGTAATAGAGCACCAACGCGGACATGTTGTCCTCGTATTCTGCCATGACGTATTCGTCGTAGCCCCAGTGCAGGTAGATGGCTGTATTGCGGGTTTCGCGCGCCTCCACGCCAATGGTCAGGCGCGCGTAGCCGTGCGCTCTGGCCCGGTCCTCCATCAGGCGCGCGAGGCGGGACATATGCCCCTGCCCTTCGTGCGTCTTTTCGATGCGCAGCGCGTTGACGTTGGCGATCGTTTTCCCGTCTGCCAGCGCCCGCCGCCCGGCGATGGCGCCGCACGCGGGCGAGAAGAGCAGCGTGCCCTCGCCGACCGGCTCGCCGTCGGCCAAAATGGCGAAGGTTTTGCCGCGGCCGCTGCGGTTGATTTCGATGTATTCCTCGCGCCAGGCCATCCATCGCGCGTCACCCGGGTGCCGCGCGACGTTCTTCGTCCAGAGGATGTCAAGGTCTTCCGGCGTCGCTTCGCGATAAATGTAATTCACGTTATTTTCCCTTCGGCGCGACTGTGGCGTAGGACCGCTCGCTGGTGAGCACTTCGCGCATCACGCGGTTCACCTCGTCATACTGAACGGCGTTCAGCTTGTCCAGCATTTCGTCCTCGCTCTGGGTGTCGCCCAGCAGCAGCATCCGCCGGCCCAGCGTGTTCATGCGGGAGGAAGCGCTTTCCAGCCCCAGCACATAGCCGCCCCGGATCTGCATGCGGGTCTTCTCGAACTCATCGCGGGTGACGCCTTCCTTTACGAGGCGGTCGATCTCGCGGTCGATCATGTCCAGCACGACCGGCGCGTTCCGGCGGCTGGTGCCGGCATAAATCACCAGCATGCCGGTGGCGGTGTAATAGCTGGGATAGCTGTACACCGAGTAGGCCATGCCGCTCTCCTCGCGGATGCGCTGGAACAGGCGGGAACTCATGGCGCCGCCGAGAATGCTGTTGAAGATGGAAACGGGATACACCTCCGGCGCGCCGATGGCGCAGGCCGGGAAGCCCACGGACAGGTGCACCTGCTCGATGTCCTTGAGGCGCTCCAGCCGCTGCGGCTGTGCGGGCTGAACCGCGTACGCCGGGCACGCGCCTTCGCCCAGCTGCCATTCGCCGAAACAGCGGTTCGCCAGCGCCACCAGCGCGTCCCAGTCGTAGTTGCCAGCGACGGCCAGCACGGAACACTCGGGGCGGTACATCCTGCTGCGGTAGGCCAGGAGGCGCTCCCGGGTGAAGGCGCGCACGTTGTCGGCCGGCCCCAGGATGGGCCAGGCGAGCGGCTGGTCGCCATACTGGGCGCTCATGATGAGCTCGCCGCATACGTCCTCCGGCTCGTCCTCGGCCATGGCGATTTCCTCCAGCACCACGCCCTTTTCCTTTTCCAGCTCGGCTTCGTCGAAGGCGGAGTGAAGCACCATGTCGCTGAGCACGTCCATCGCCAGCTCAAGGTGCTCGTCGATGACCTTGGCGTAGAAGCAGGTGCATTCCTTGGCGGTGAAGGCGTTCAGCTGGCCACCCACCGCGTCCATGACCTCGGCAATGTCCCGCGCCGAGCGCTTTTCGGTGCCCTTGAACAGCATATGCTCCAGGAAGTGGCTGAGGCCGTTTTCCTCGCGCGTTTCATATTGCGATCCCGCGGCGATCCACACGCCCACCGACACCGAGCGGAAGTGGGGCAGCCGTTCGCCGATGAGGGTAAGGCCGTTGTTGAGTTTGATTTGGTCGTACATGAAATACCTCGCATTTTTCAGTCTATTTGTTATACCACGCGGGCGTTCTGCCAAAGTCGGCCAGGAGCTTTTCGCCGTAATGCTCCCTGACCCAGACGCAGAAGTCCGCGAACTGATGGACGATGTCCAGCGCCTCCTGCTCCTCGGTAATATAAAACTCTTTGAAGATATCCGATGATACCGCGAAATTGCAGCCCGATACCTCGATCCAGCATCGAAACACATTCATGAAGGACAGCTTCTGAACGGACGCTTCATACAGAAAACCGTTCTCATCGACGCAGGCATAGAGATGCAGCCAGTTCGGCTGGCCCTTGACCCGCGTGAAGCCGGTGCCCTTGAAGGCCTTTTCAGTGGAGTATTTGTCCGCCACATGGTTCAGCTTTTTCTCAGGATAGATGCTTTTGTCATTCTTCGGCGTATCGGGCAGCATCGACCGGCCCGCCTGCTCCAGCGCTTCGCTGTGCAAGGCGCAGAGTTCCTTCTGCCGCGCAAACTCGTCTTTATCAAACGTGCATTCTCTGTACGGCTTGCCCGCCTTGCCGAGCCAGGGTTCGAGCTTTTCGATGACCGGCCCGCTGTCCCTGATGCCATCGGAAGACGTGACTTCGATGGTCACGCTGACGGAATTGCGCTTTTTCCCGTCGTTATAAAAACGCATGTGCATGATCCGGTTGGACAGGAACAGCGGCTCATGAATCAACGGGATGGTATCCCTGTCGTATTCCCAGTCTGAGACGGCGGCGCTTTCGCCGGAATCGCCGAACCAGCTGATGCCGTCGAGTATCAGCTTGCCGAAAGAAAAATTGTATGGGCGGGGAACACCGGCGAACACCCGCGCGATCGCGTCCCAGTCCTCTTTGTCCGCGTGAACATGCCCGTCCCGCCAGTCCGCATGGAAACTGGTCACGCCGGTTTCACCCGATCCCGATTCGGTGAAATAGTATTTCTTCATGCCCGGCATGTCCTTGAAGAGCCTCTCCGTGGGTTTAGAGAACGGGCTGTACAGCATGAAGGCGATGTTTCCGCAGCTGTAGCCCAGCTCCGCCAGCATATGATCGAGATAGGGTTTCGTTTCCTGAAAGCAGACCTTGTCCACGATGTTGAAAAAATACGTATCGAACACTCTCACGCCCACGTACCCCCTTTCATGCTTTCCAGAATAGGCAAACGGGAGAGGGTCGTTCAACTCTCTCCCGTAATGATCACTTTGCCTTACCGGCGGGGGCGGCGGTCGCCATCTCTGCGGTCGCGATCACCCTCGCGGCGCGGGGGACGGCGCACGGGCATGCTCTCGTCGTCATACACG
>LVAP01000116.1 GCA_001603025.1 Clostridiales bacterium Firm_10
CCCGCCAGCGCGCTGGCCGGGTTCACATAGGCGGGGATGTCGTTCAGGTATTTGCGCAGCGCCTTTCCGATCGCCACGGGGCCGCGCACCGCGCCGTCCGGCGTGTTCGCGGGAAAGGTGAAACGGAAGTCCGGATCGCAGATGAAGCCGTGATCGTCCGTATCGTATTTCCCGAAATGCGCCAGCTTGATCCGGTTGATCTCCATCTTGTCGTCGTGCAGGCGCCTGATTCGGCGCAGCACGCGCTCATCCCGCAGGATTGTGGTCTTCACAGCGAACTCTCCCTTCTCAGCCAATGCGGGCGTTGACGCCCCGATCCAGAAAAAGTTTCAGCCAGCCTTCCATGATCCCGTCGGAGGGCACGGCAAAATCCTGCCCGCCCTCCAGGCCGAGAAGCGCCCGTTTGCCGGCGCCCAGCCTGTGATACGCCAGCAAGTCCACCCGCTCGACAGGCCTGCCCGCCAGCCATCCGGCAACGGCGCCTAGCTCGCGGTCGTTTCCGCCCGGCACGCAGGGAACGCGTACCCACACCCGCGTGCCCGTGTCCAGCAGTTTTTCCAGGTTGGACAGGATCACGCCGTTGTCCGCGCCGGTCAGGCGGCGGTGAACCTGGGGATCGATTGCCTTCACGTCGTAGAGGAACAGCGAGGCCACGGGCATGATGCGCTGAAAATGCGCCCAGGGCACGCAGCCCGCCGTATCGATGGCCGTGTGAATGCCCGCCTCCCGGCACAGGCGGCATATGTTTTCCAGAAAGTCGATCTGCAGCATACACTCGCCGCCGGAAAACGTCACGCCGCCGCCGGACTGTTGAAAGTACGGAAGGTCCGTGAGGATTTCTTCCATGAGACGCGCTTCATCCATCACCGTGCCGGCCAGTGTCAACGCCCCGGCGAAGCACTCGCGCGCGCACAGGCCGCAGCCCGCGCACGCTTCCCGGCGGGCTGCGGGCCGGCCCGGCTTATGCACGCCCTTCGGGCACACCTGCGCGCAGCGTCCGCAGCCGATGCACAGCTCCCGGTTGTATTCCAGCGTGGGTTCCGCGCTGAGCGATTCGGGGTTGTGGCACCAGGCGCAGCGCAGGTTGCAGCCCTTCATGAACACCGCGGTGCGGATGCCCGGCCCGTCGTGGGTTGAATACCTCTGAATATTGAATATCCGGCCTGACGCCACAAGCATCCTCCTCTTGTACCGGGTGCTTCCCGCTGATGGTCACGACTACGCTGCCATTATACACGCAGCCAGCCGTTTTTTCAACGGAGGGCCGGCAAAACATCTCAACCCGGGGAATTTCATAATGATATTCCGCGCGCCAAATGGCTTTCGCGTTATTTTGCCGGCTGCTTGCGGCTGTTTCTCAGCATTCCGGCCATATGAACCCAGTTTCTTCTTCCCTCTTTCTGCACTCCATAGTATAATGATGGCGGCGAACGGATTCGGGAGGCGGAAAGCCATTTCGCGGAACCCATGAACAGAGTCACGCCGCGTCTGCCGAGACGATGGAGATGCCAATTTATAAACGTTGGGGCGGGAGAAGCATATGATCACATTCTTGATCGGTCTTGCGATACTGGCCGTCGGCGGAGCCTTCTATGGCCGGGTCTGCGAAAGGGCTTTCAGGCCATCGGACAGGAAAACGCCTGCTGTGGAGAAATATGACGGCGTGGATTACGTGCCGATGAAAAAGTGGAAAAACAGCCTGATCGAGCTGCTGAATATCGCGGGAACAGGCCCTATACTCGGGCCGATCCAGGGCATCCTGTTCGGTCCGATCGCCTTTCTCACAATCCCCATCGGCTGCGTGATCGGCGGCGCGTTTCATGATTACATGAGCGGCATGATCTCCATCCGCAATGGCGGCGAACAAATGCCGGGGCTCGTCAGGCGCTTCCTGGGCAAACGCGTTTTTGCGGTATACAATGTGCTCGTGTGCCTGCTGATGCTTCTCGTGGGCGTTGTGTTTATCTACACACCCGGCGACCTTTTTGTGACGCACATCCTCCACGGCGACAGCACGCCGGGCAATCCCGCCACCTGGATCGTATATGGCGCCATATTCGCTTACTACATCGTCGCGACGCTCCTGCCGATCGACAAGATCATCGGCAAGATCTATCCCGTATTCGGCGCGATCCTGCTGCTGTCCGCGGCGGGCGTGTTCGCCGGCCTCTTCATTAACGGCTATCACCTCAGCGAGATTTGGGAAACCGGTTTTTCGTTCCGCAACCCGTTCGGCGAAAGCTTCGTCCCGATCTTCTTCGTGACGGTTGCCTGCGGCATCGTATCCGGTTTCCACTCCACCCAGGCCACGCTCATCTCCCGCACCGTGCGAAGTGAGCGCGAAGGCCGCACGACCTTCTACAACATGATGATCCTCGAAGGCTTCATCGCCATGGTGTGGGCCGCGGCGGCCATGGGCGCGGTGAACGGCGGCCTCGCGGCAGAGGAACTGCTCCACAATCAGCCGACTTCTGTGGTCGGCATCATCGCAAAGGATATGCTCGGCAATATCGGCGGCATGGTCGCGATCATTGGGGTCATCGTGCTTCCGGTCACCTCCGGCGACACATCGCTGCGCTCCCTGCGGATCATGCTGTCAGATACATTCCGCGTCGATACGACAAAGAAGCGCAACAACCTGGCGATCGCCCTGATCATATTCAGCGTAGTCGCCGCGATCCTGATCTACGCTAAATCCAACGCCAGCGGATTCAACGTCCTCTGGAGATACTTTTCATGGGCGAATGAATGCACGGCTGTCTTTGCCTTCACAATGATATGTGCCTATATGATGCGGGGCGGCATGCCCTATTTGATGGCGCTGATCCCCGGAGCATTTTATATGTATGTGGTGCTGTGCTATATTCTGAACGCGCAGATCGGCTTCAACCTCCCATGGGCGGCAAGCTATGCCGCCTCGGCCGCGCTGACCATGGCTTACTGCGCGGCGCTGATCGCGTGGGGAAAAAAGACGTTCCTGCCCGGGCGTCGGGAAGGATCCGGTCAATGAGACCGTCCCAAGGGCAAAACCGGCGCAGATGTGACACAGGCAAAGCGCTGTTATGACGCGTTTTCACACAAGCCAATACAGCCTTCCCCTTCCCGCGCCGTCAGAGGCGTGCTATAATTAATGCGGAAAGCCAAACAAAGAGGAGTGAATGAGAATGGGAAACAAGGCCATGGTGTGGGTTGTCGTTTTCATGCTGGCGCTGGCGTCCATCGCAGGGCGCGCGGAAGCCGGGCTGCAGACTCCGCGGGAAATCCTCGGACAGCAGCCGGACGCTTCGCCCGAATGGGTGACGGCGGTGGCCGAGGAAAAAAACGCCGGGCAGATCGTCGTGGTGGCGGCATACGGCAAAACCACGGCGTGGGTTTCCATGCACGAGAAGGACGAGAACGGCGAATGGAAAATGATCATGTCCACCCCCGGCTATATCGGCCGCGAGGGCCTGGGCAAGACCAAAGAGGGAGACGCCATGACGCCAGTGGGCACCTTCTGCTTCAACAGGGCCCTCGGCATTGCTGAAGACCCCGGCTGCGCCATCCCCTATGTGCGGGCGGACGAGAACACCTACTGGTCCGGCGACGCGGAGAACCACTATAACGAGCTGGTTTTCCTGGAAGACTGCCCCGGCCTGAACCTGGAGGACAGCGAGCACATCGTGGATTACCAGTACGAATACCAGTATTGCCTGAACATCAGCTACAACGATGACGGCACGCCCGGCAAAGGCTCGGCAATCTTCCTTCATTGCCTGGGGAACCGGAAGCCCTACACCGGCGGCTGCGTCGCGATCCCCATGGAGCAGATGTATTTCGTCATGCAGCACGTTTCCCCGGACTGCGTCGTCGTGATCGACTCGCTGGAGAACCTGGGCGGCAGCTTCTGAGGAAGCGCGCCGGCAGGGAACCATAAGAATAAGGAAACAGCGTTCGCCGTTCTGCGCGGTGAACGCTGTTTCCGTTTCTCCCGGTCACAGCGCTGGATGTGGGAAGGCCGGATCACTCCAGCGCCTTCTCCAGGTGCGGCCAGATTCTCTCGGCGATGCGGGCCATGCCCAAGTCGCCGGGATGGTTTGCGACGCCCTGGTGCCCGAACAGGCCCAGTGCCCGGTTCTCAGGCGACAGCAGGATATCGCCCAAATCGATGTATTCCGAGCCGGAACGCCCCGCAACCTCGCGGATCGCCCCGTTGATCGCCCCGTTTTTTGCGCCGCCGAACAGGTTGGAGCACAGCAACCAGCGCGTCTTCTCCGTCGAGAGATACGCCAGCAGCGCCTCCATGGCGTCGCGGAAACGCGGCTGGGTCAGGCCCTCTTCCGGGGTGTTCGCGCCCAGCGTGAAAATGATGACATCCGCCGGAAAACGCAGCGCCGGCCCGAATTCCGCGGCCAGGTCGCACTGCTCCAGCGCCCGCTCCCACACCGCGCCCTGCGTCAGGACAAAGCGCGCCCGCGGATGACGCGCGCGCACGCGCCCCATCAGCAGGTGGGCGTAATCCTTCTCCCGCGCGGACGCGGCCATGCCCCACGCGCCGCTCCAGCCGATATCGTCCTTGGGGCCGTGCCATGTGACCGAATTGCCCAGAAACATGACGGAAGGCGCGCCGTTGGACGCTCCTTCCAGAAAGACGTTTCGCCCGAGAGCCGCCTGTCCGCCCCGTACCTCTTCCTGATTCATCTTCAGCCTCCGAAACAGTTCGCCCGCGCAAGCGGAATTGGACAGACCCTATTCCCCGCCGGGCTGCCGCGCCTCATCGTAATCGGACATGATTTCCAGCGCGCGGCAGCTCGCGAACATGCAGTTGAACCAGAAGTTTTTTTCAGCGTCCTCCGTGTTCATCCAGTGAGTGGGAATCTGCCCGTTTTCATGCTGCATCCGCGTCAGCTGATCCGCGAGCACCCGGGCTTTGGCCAGGTACAGCTCTCCGCATCCCGCCTGATACAGCGTCAGGAAGCCCAGCATGAGCGAGGCGGTGGAGGCGTCGATGGGCACATACCAGCCGTATTGCTCCAGGCCGGCGGGCGTATGCCACAGGGACGTGTCGTAAGGCCGGCCGTTGTCAGGCGCGGCGTGCGGCCAGGGATAGGGCCGCTTCCACACCACAAACTGATCCTCCGCGAAGCGCATCAGCTCCTTCGCCAAGGCGAGGCGCTCCGGATCGTCCGCGTGGTATTTCGCGAAATAGCCGGACAGGGCCACGGGGCCGTAATGGGTGAGATTGAGGTAATTTGTGGACAGCGGGCTGTCCTCAAACTGGCCCTCCCAGTTGTAGCTGGGCAGCTGCGTCCTGAGCACGTAGTCCACGGCGCCGTCGCCCAGCTTTTTCCATCGCTCGTCGCCGGTGCGGTCATACAGACCCATCAGGAACGGCACCACCTGCTGCATGGGGGAAACGAAGTTGGCCGAGACGGGCTCGCCGCTTTCGCAGGAGCGGACCAGATACCAGCTGCCGTTGGGCTCCACAGTATCGAGATAGTATTGGCCGATCCGCAGGGCTTCCTCCAGGTAGGCGGAGTTGCCCACGGCTTTTTCCATTTCCAGATACATGCGGCCCGCCTGGGCGGGATAGATCATCATCATGGTGCCGTTGTGGGCCTGGGCGGCATGCCAGTTGGGCGTGATCACGCCGCATTTTTCAGGATCCGGACAGAAATCCAGGTAATAGGTAGGCGGCAGGTTGGCCAGAGGCGCGGAGCCCCGCGGCGTGATGGAAATGAGGTAATCCGCGGCGCTGACGGCCACCTTCATGGCGTCCGCGGCGCCTTCGGGGCACAGGCGGGCATAGGAGAGCATGGCCTCCGCCAGCGCGCTGATCATCTTGCTGGGATAGGCGTTCAGATCGTAAGAGGGGTCGGGCGTACCGAATCGCAGCCAGTGCCTGATGAAGCTCTGCGACATGGCGTAGCGGTAGGCCTTCACGGCGCACTCCCGATAGGAGCAGACCGCCGGAGGCGTTTCCTCCGGGAAGCTGGCCAGGCGGAAGAAGGTGCGCGCGCCCACGGGCGCGTCCTCGCTGCCGTCTTCGCTGAGGGCGGTCACAGTGAGCTTCACCACGCCTTCGGGCAGCTCGGCCCAGATGGGCGTGAGCAGCGCGCAGCAGTCGTCCGCCTCGAAGACGTGCGCGGCGCCCTGTTCGTCGACGGCCGTATAGCGGTAGCGGCGGCAGCCGCGAATGGCGGTGAAATGAAAGGCCGGCACATACATGAACTGCGTGGATTCCACATTCCAGAAAGGCAAACCGCGCTTGACGCCATAGCGCACAGTGGTTTCCGGACAGCAGCATTCCTCGAACGCCTGCCGGGCGAGTTCCGCTCTGGTCATAGGATCACTTGCCGACGCGGCTGTCGGCGGAAAGGCGTTTCTCCCGCGGAGGAAGCGCCGGCGCGGAGACGCGGACGCCGCAAATATCATCCGTTTCCGCAAAACGGCGCGGCCGTTGGCAACCGTGCCGCCTAAAGCCATTGTATCATGGCACGGCGGAAAAAACAAGCCGCCGGCAGCGCGGCGCCAAACGCGGGCCTCCCGGAAAGGGCATAATAAAAAACAGAAACCCCTCATTGCGGGGATCCTGTCGCCATTGTCCAAATAAAAAAGTCCGCCCTCAGGGACTCGAACCCTGGACACCCTGATTAAGAGTCAGGTGCTCTACCAACTGAGCTAAGGGCGGGTATCGCTCACGAACAGATGATATTATACCATTCGCGAAGCGCGTTGTCAATAACCTTTTTCACCCTTTGCCGGCCGGTTTGTGTAAAGTTTAGCCGTCCGCGCTCATTCGCCGTCCTGCGGCGCGTCAAAATTGATCCTCTCCTCCTCCACAACCAGCGGCCGGTTCATCAGGCGCAGATTGATGGACAGGATGTATTCGCCCAAAAAGCCCATGAAGAACAGCAGCACGGAGCACATCAGGGACACCACGATGATCGTGGGCGCCTGGCCGGCCACAAAGCGGTCCCAATAGATCAGCTTCATGACGAGGTACACCAGGCCGACCAGCAGGTTGATCGCCGCGAAGGAGAAGCCCACGAATTCCGCGATGCGCATGCCCACCTTGGTGTAGCTGGTCACGGACAGCATGGCCGCGTCGTACAGGCTGTACCAGTTGTTGTGGGTTTTGCCCGCGCGCCGCTGCGGCTGCTCGTAGGGCACATCCTTGCGGCGGCCGCCCAGCTCCGCCACGATGCCGCGGATGAACGGCGTGGGGTCGTTCAGCCGGCGCAGCACGTCCACGAAGGATTTGTCATACAGCCCGAAACCCGTGAAGTGCTCGATCTGATCCACGGCCGAGAACCGTTTGATCAGCCGGTAGTAGGCCGTGCGCAGCCGGTACATCAACCGGCTCTCCCGGCTGGAGGTCTTCACGCCGCAGACGATCTGGTAGCCCTCCTCCCAGTACTGCAGGAAGGTGGGAATCAGCTCCACCGGGTCCTGGAAGTCCGCGCAGATGGGAATCGTGCAGTCTCCCGTGGTCTGGCAGATGCCGTAGTACGGGCTGTTGAACTGCCCGAAATTCTTCACGTTGAAGATCGCCCTGATCTTCCTGTTTTCCGCGCACACCTGGCGGATAAGCGCGCGCGTATTGTCCGTCGAGCAGTTGTCGATGAACAGCAGCTCGTAGTCGTACTGGGGCAGCGCCTCCATCTGCTTCACGATGGCCGCGCTGATCGCCAGAACGTTTTCTTCCTCGTTGTAGCAGGGAACCATGATGCTGACTTTCTTTTTCATGTTGCACTCCGCTCCGTTTTCCTCGCCCGGCGCCAGCGGACAGTCTCCGCGATGCCTGTTTCAAACGACGTTTCGGGCCTGAAGCCTGTGTCCCGCGCCAGGGCGCCGATGTCCGCCTCCAGCCGCATCACCTGCCGCGGCCCGTAAGGAACCTCGCCAAAGCCCAGCGGCAGCGCCGGATCGACGGCGTCGCGCGCCGCCTCCGCAAACGCCCGCAGGGGCCTGACCTCCCCGCTGCCCAGGGGATAGACCTGTCCGTCCCCTCCCCGCTCGGCCAGCAGGCGCAGCGCTTTCGCCGCATCGTCCGCATAGAGGTAGTCCCACAGCTGTTCGCCTGCCGTCAGCGGGGGCCGGCCGCCGTCCAGGAGGGTGTCGATCAGGCGGGAAAGCATCGAGCCGTCCCCGTCGCAGGGGCCGTACACGCTCAGCACCCGCGCCCACACATGCCGCAGGCCCAGCTTCGCGCATTCGGCCCGCGTCATCTGCCCCGCGCACAGCTTGGCCATGCCGTAGCCCGTCTCCGGGAAGCAGGGCGTATCCGCGCGCAGAGGCGCGTCGACGCGGCCGTATTCCGCCTGGCTTCCGGCGCCCACAAACACCCGGCAGCCCAGCGCCTTCGCCGCGTGCACGGCATCGAGCGCAAAGGCAATGTTCGCGGCCTGCGCGGACATGTCGTCGCGCGCCGGCCCGGTGGTGCCCGCCCACGCGAGGTGGAAGAAGGCGTCGACAGGACCTGGAATGAGGCCGGGCAGCGCCGCCATGTCGGGCAGGGCGCAGGAAACCGCGCGCACGCCCGGCGGGAGGCTGGAAAGCCGCGCGCTGCCGGGCCGCGCCACTGCGTACACAACCGCGCCCGCGCGCAGCAGCTCGCGGCAAAGCGCCGCGCCGATGGCACCTGTCGGCCCAGTCACCACGGCGCTCCTGATCGAACGAACATCCATGTTATTCCTCCACCAGCGGTATGAACATGTTTTCCTTCAGCTCTTCCCGCGGCAGGAAAGGCGCCAGGTCCTCCAGCGGCGGCGAAACGAGCGTGCCGTCCGGCAGGCGCTTTGTGCTGCTCTTGGGCTCCCACACCTGCGCCGTGTCGGTGAAGATCTCGCAGAAGGCGTAGCCCGGCCAGGCCAGCGCCCGCGCCGCGGCCTCCGCCACCTCAGCGTTGGAACGCGCGCAGAAATAGGGATAGCCGAACGCCGCGGCGATTTTGGAAAAATCCGGGAACGAGAGGTCCCCGCTCTCCGGGCCGATGCCGATCTTCTTCCGGCCGGCGAACAGGTTGTTCTGGGTCAGCCGGATGGAATGATAGCCCCGGTTGTTGATGAGGAACACCTTCACCGGCAGGCGGTTGGTGACGATGGTCTGCAGTTCCTGCAGGTTCATCATGATGCTGCCGTCGCCTTCCATGCACACGGTGTCCCGCCGTCCGCCCGCCACGCACAGGCCGATGGCCGCGGGGAGGCCGTAGCCCATGGAGGCGATGGCGTTGTTGATGATGAAGCGCGTGCCCTTCTTGATCACCCAGGTCTGGTGTCCGGCCACGCAGCAGGCGCCGTTCGACACCGCCGTGAGGCTTCCTTCCGGCAGCGAGCCGCTGATATGCCTGAGCGCAGCGTACACGTTGGCTGTTTCGCCGTTCTCCTGCCAGTGTCGCGGCAGTACGACGGGATATTTCGCCTTCCAGGCCGCGCAGCGCCCGCGCCAGTCCTCCCGCGCGGAAACGGGGCAGGCCCGCGGCTGCGCGCGCCGCAGCACGGCCTCCATGAAATCCCTCGCATCCGCCCAGACGGGCAGGTCGACGTGGATGGTGGGTTTTTTCATCTCAGCACGGTCGATGTCCACCATCACGACCTTCGCCGCCCGCGCCCACGTGCCGAAACTGTAGCCGGTCTGCCGGATGGAAATGCGCGTGCCCACGGCCAGCACCAGGTCGGCGTTCTGCACGGCGAAATTTCCCGGCCGGTCGCCCATATTTCCGCCCCGCCCACAGTACAGCGGGTGATCGTCCTCAATCAGGTCGATGGCATTCCAGTAGGTCACGACCGGTACGCCCAGCCGCTCGACCATCGCCCGGAATGCCGCGAATCCGCCGGACAGCCGGACACCGCCGCCCGCGTAGATCACCGGGCGCTGCGCCGCGGCGATCAGATCAAGTACCTCGTCCACCGTCGCGTCGTCCGCCGGCGGCGGCAGGGCCGCGTCGTCTTCCGCCGGGTCATAGCCGCGCAGGCTCTCCGTTTCGATAAAGGCGCCCTGAAAGTTCACCGGGATATCGACCCACACCGGACCGGGCCGGCCTGTCGTCGCCAGGTGCCAGGCCTTTTCCAGCGCGCGTCGGATGTCGGCGGGATCCTCGATCATCACGGCGTACTTCGTCATCGGCGCCACGGATTTCACGATGTCATATTCCTGATCGCCCACGGCCCGCAGCGGCAGTCCTTCCGTGAAGCGCATGGCATAGCGGGCGGTGGTGTCGTAGCGCACCTGCCCGGAGATCACGAACATGGGGATGGAATCCAGCCAGCCGCCTACCACGCCGGTCAGCGCATTGGTGCCGCCCGGCCCGGTGGTCACGCACACCGCGGCGATCCTGTTGTTCAGCCGCGCATAGGCCTCCGCCGCGATGGCGCAGGCCTGTTCGTGATGATTGTAGACGCAGTTTATCCCCTCATGATGCCCGAGCGCGTCGTTCAGGTGCATCGCGCCGCCGCCCACCACCATAAAGCAGTCGGTCACGCCGCGGTCTGCCAGAAACTGCGCCACATAATCCGCAAGACGAATCTTCACATCGCTTCTCCTCTGCTTCAGCCCCTGTCCCTGAACGCCCAGAATTTGGTGAGCAGGAAATTCAGCGGCGTGGTGACGGCAACGGCGCACAGGCTGGCCAGCCAGGGCGCGAAGCCCAGCGCGCTGTTCAGCCACAGCTTCAGGAAATATGACAGCACCAGCGTCGTCGCCATGCTGCACAGCGCCATCTTCACAAACGCCCGCCAGCCGCGCCGGGTCCCGTCCGCTTCCGGCCGGAACACGAAGCGGCTGTTCAGGATGAACGAGTTGACCACGCCCGCCGCGAAGCCCAGCGCCGCGCACACGGCCCAGCGGAAATCGGTCGCCCGGACCGCGCGGCCCAGCACGCTCACTGTGCCCTCGTTCCACACGCGGGCGAACACCACATACAGGCCCAGCATTTCGATGACATAGGACACCACGGTGTTGAGGCCGCCTACCAGCCCGAATTTCACAAACTGCACCAGCGGCTTCAGCTTTCCCTGCCCCAGCGCCTTCAATCGCTCCATCATCGCTCCATTCTATCCCCTCACCGCGTCAATGATGACCTTTGCCATGTAGTCCAGCTTTTCGTCCGTCAGGCCGGGGTAAACGCCCACCCAGAACGCGCTGTTCATCACAAAATCCGTGTTTTTCAGCCCGCCGCATACCCGGTAGGCATCCGTGCCGCGAATGTCGTCGAAGCACGGGTGGCGGATCAGGTTGCCGCTGAACAGCAGCCGCGTCTGGATATTGTGCGCCTCGATCCGCCGCGTGATGCCATTGCGGCTCAGTCCGCTTCCCGGCCGCACGGCCATGATGAAGCCGAACCAGCTGGGCACGCTGTTCTCCGCGGGCTCCGGCAGGATGAGCCTGTCCTGAACGCAGGCCAGCTTTTCCCGCAGGAACGCCCAGTTGTGCCGCCGCCGTCCGGTGAAAGCGGCCAGCTTCTTCAGCTGTTCGCACCCGATGGCCGCCTGCATGTCCGTGGCCTTCAGGTTGTAGCCGAAATGGCTGTAGACATACTTATGATCGTAGCCCTCGGGCAGCTCGCCGTGCCGTCCTTCAAAGCGGCGGCCGCAGGCGTTGTCCTGCCCCGGCTGGCACACGCAGTCACGCCCCCAGTCCCGGAAGCTGCGGATCAGCCGGTGCAGCAGGGGATTGCTGGTGTACACGCAGCCGCCTTCCCCCATGGTCATGTGGTGCGGCGGATAGAACGAGCTGGTGCCGATGTCGCCCCACGCCCCGGTACAGCGCGTTTCGCCGTCAATGGCGTAAAGGCTGCCCAGCGCGTCGCAGTTGTCCTCCACCAGCCAGAGATCGTGCCGCCGGCAGAAAGCCCGCACGGCCCGCAGGTCGAAGGGATTGCCCAGCGTGTGCGCGATCATGACGGCCTTCGTCTTTTCGGAAAGCGCCGCCTCCAGCCGCGCCGCGTCGAT
Organism: Clostridiales bacterium Firm_10; assembly: GCA_001603025.1. Taxonomy (GTDB): domain Bacteria; phylum Bacillota; class Clostridia; order Christensenellales; family Aristaeellaceae; genus Firm-10. The sequence goes on from LVAP01000116.1 coordinate 11,931, forward strand.
GTTGTACTGCGGCACCGTCACATCCACGAACACCGGCACCGCGCCGTACTGCAGGATGGGCGTCACGGTGGTGGGAAAGCCGCAGGCCACGGTGATGACCTCGTCGCCCCGCCTGATGCGCCGCTCGCCCAGTTCCGGCGCGGTCAGAACCGAGAAGGCAAGCAGGTTCGCGGAGGAGCCGCTGTTCACCAGACTGGCGTACTTCACGCCCAGCCGCGCGGCGAAATCCCGCTCGAACTCATCAGCAAAGCGGCCAGCCGTCAGCCAGAAGTCCAGCGTGGCGTCGGTCAGCGCGCCCATCTCCCTTTCGTCGTACACGCGCGAAGCGTAGGGCAGCCGGTCTCCCGGCTCAAAGGGGCGGCTGAGCTGCGGGGCTTTGAAGCGGCGAAAGTATTCCTCCGCCAGGGCCCTGATCGCCTCGCGCGCCTCCTGTTCGTTTTTCCAGTCAGCCATCGCTCTTCTCTCCCAGGAACGCATTGATTTCCCGATCCATCTCCGCGGGTACGTCGCCGCCCGCCAGCCACACGCGGCTCCATGCGACTGTTTCCGCCACCGCCCGGCCGATGCGCCAGCGCGGCGCCCAGTCGAAGGTCCGCCGGAGCTTGCCGCAGTCCAACCGGAGGAGACTGGCCTCGTGGGGGGCGCTCGCCTCCGCTTTGTTTTCCCAGCGCGCGCCGCCGCCCCATGCCCGGCAAAACAGCTCGACCAGCTCGCCGGTGGTCAGGCAGTCGCCGTCGTCCGGGCCGACGTTGTACCAGCCCGCCAGGCGGCGGTCCTCATGCTGCCCCGCCGCGATCATCAGGTAGGCGTACAGCGGCTCCAGCACGTGCTGATACGGCCTCACCGAATCCGGGTTGCGCACGCCGATCGCCCGGCCCGCCGCGGCGGCGCGCACGCAGTCCGGAATGATGCGGTCCGCGGCGAAATCGCCGCCGCCGATCACGTTGCCCGCCCGGGCGGTGGAAACCGCCGGCGCGTCCGGCCCGCCAAAGAAGCTGGACGCATAGCTGTGCGTGACCAGCTCCGAACAGCTCTTGGAGTTGGAATAGGGGTCGAAGCCATCCAGCGGCTCGTCCTCGCGGTAGCCCTCCACGCGCTCCAGGTTCTTGTACACCTTGTCGGTGGTCACGTTCAGCACGCTGCGCGCCCCCGGCGCGAGCCGGACGCACTCCATCAGGTTCACCGTGCCCATCGCGTTGGTCTCATAGGTGCCGCGGGGATCCCGGTAGCCTTCCCGCACGATGGGCTGCGCCGCCAGGTGGAAAACCACCTCGGGCCGCGCCGCCTCATAAGCCGCGCGCAGGCGGCTGAAATCGCGCACATCGCCGACAACGCTGGCAATCTTCCCGCCAACGCCGGACAGGGCAAACAGACTCGCGCCGGCCGGCGGCTCCAGGGCATAGCCTGTCACGATCGCGCCCGCGCCCGTCAGCATGCGGCACAGCCAGCTGCCCTTAAAGCCCGTGTGCCCCGTGATGAACACGCGCCGCCCGCGGTAAAACGCCATCACATTCATCGGTCCTGCCACACCTTCCACGGGGCGCGGCCCGCCGCCCACAGCTTTTCGAGGGTCTCCAGCTCGCGTCGGTTGTCCATGCACTGCCAGTATCCGCGGTGCATGAAGCTCATCAGCTGTCCTTCTTCGGCCAGCTTCTGCAGCGGCCCGCGCTCGAGCACGGTCTGGTCGCCTTCCAGATAGTCGAATATGCCGGGGTTGAACACCATGTAGCCCGCGTTGATGGGCGTGGCGTCGCGGGCGTTCTTCTCGCGGAAGGCGTGCACCGCGTTGTCGCCGCCGATATCCAGCAGCCCTTTCTCCGGCTGCTGTACCACCGCGGTCAGCGTGGCGATTTTTCCATGCGAGCGGTGGAAGGCGAGCAGGTCGCCGATGTTCACGTCGCACACGCCGTCGCCATAGGTCATCATGAACGGCTCGTCGTCCACAAAGGGCCGGATGCGCCGGATTCGTCCGCCGGTCATGGTATCCAGCCCGGTATCCACCACCGTCACCCGCCACTTTTCGCAGCGCCCTGTGAGCGCCTCCACGTGGCAGCCCTCGGTGAAATCGAAGGTGACGTCGTTGGCGTTCAGGAAATAATCGGCGAACCACTGCTTCACCACGTGCTGCTTGTAGCCTGCGCAAATGATGAACTCGCGGAACCCGTAGTGATCGTATTCCTTCATGATATGCCACAGGATCGGCATGCCGCCGATCTCGATCATGGGCTTCGGCTTGAACTGGGACTCCTCGCTGATGCGCGTCCCATATCCGCCCGCCAGCAGAACAACCTTCATAATGCGCCCTCCGGATGAAATCTTGAGTGTCGGTTTGCGCCGGGTGAAAGCCGATTATTCCCCGGCCGCCGTCTGGGCCGCGCGCTGCATGGGCAGCAGCCTGGGCGGCAGGCCCAGCACACAGGCACGAATCAGCGGCGTGAGGATCAGGATGATCAGCACGATCAGCCCCGCCCTCACAAAGCGGTTTCTCAGCAGTCTCTTCACAGCAGCCTCCCCCGCGCGGTTCCGGCCGCGCCGCCCCGGTCCGCAAAGTCCCGTTGGGCCCTTTCATAGTCCTCGGGAACGCCGATGTCGATGAAGTAGCCCCCGCCCGGCCAGACATACATGGGCATGAGGCCGACACGCCGCTCCATGAAATCCCTTTCAAAGGAGAACTTCTCCGGCATCCCGTCCAGCAGGTCTCGCCGCACGGCGTAAATTCCGCCGTTGATGTCGCCCTCGGCGCGGGGGCGCTTTTCCTCAAAGCCCGTGATGCGCCCGTTCTCGCTGAGGATCACGCCGTAGCGTTCAAAATCCGTCATGCGCCGGGAGGCAACCACCAGCGGGGCGTCCTTCTCCGCGGCAAAGCGCAGCATGCCGTCCAGGTCCACGTCGAAAAAGGTGTCGCCGTTGACGATGACCACCCGCTCCCCGCGGCAGAACGTCAGCCCCTGCCGGATTGCCCCGCCCGTAAGCAGCGGCGCGTCCTCGCTGGAATAGACGATCTCCGCGCCGCGGTAAGCGCCGCCGAAGTGCGCGCGGATGAGCTCCTGTCGATAGCCCACGGCAAGCACGATCCGGGTCGCGCCCTTGTCCGTAAGGTCATCCAGCACGTACTCCAGAAACGGCCGGCCGCACACCGGCGCCATGGGCTTGGGCACATCCGCCACCACGTGCCGCAAGCGCGTGCCGAAGCCGCCCGCCAATACGACCGCTTCCATCACTGCGCTCCTTCCCGGCCCGTCCAGCCGTCAAACTCCGCGCTCAGCGTTTCCTTCGCGTGGGATGCCGAGTAGGTCTCGCGAATGAAGCGGTCGTAGCGCGCGGACATATCGTCCAGCGCCGCCTCGTCCGCGTACAGCCGCACCAGCGTCGCCGCGAAGCCCGCCGCGTCGTCGACAGCCGGCAGCGCCTGCGGATCGCACTCGATGCCTTCCGCGCCGATGGTGGTGGTCAGCACGGGCAGGCGATGATACATGGCCTCCACCACCTTGCCCTTGATGCCCGCGCCGTAGCGGAGCGGCACGACGGCCATGCGGCAGGTGTGATAGTAGCGGTCCAGCTCCTCGTCGCTCACCGGCCCAGTCACCACGAAGCGGTCGCCGTTCATGTCCAGCACTTCCTGCGGCGGCCTGGAGCCGATGACGAACACGCGCATGCCGTCCGTCCTGTCCTTCACCAGCGGCCAGATCTCGTCGTGCAGCCAGCGGGCCGCGTCCACGTTGGGATCGTGCGCGAAGCCGCCCAGGAACATCACGTCGCGCCGTTCGCAGGCGCGGTAGGGTGTCGGATCGCTGCCCTCGAACAGGTACGCGGGAATGGCGCGCACCCGCATCGAAGGATCGATGGCGTGCAGCGCCTCCACCTCCACTTCGGAGGGATACCACGATTCGTCCGCGCTCTCGATCAGCCTGCGCTCCCGTGCCAGCCATTCCCGCGAGGCCTCCAGCGCGCCCGCCTCGCCGGTGGCCTCGTAGCGGCGCTTTTCGCGCAGGTAGTGCAGGTCGTGTCCGTAATAGAAGATCTTCGCGCGGGTGTGCTGCTTCAGCGCGTCGATATAACGCACGGCGATGTGGGGGCGATTCAGCATCACGTAGTCGATGCAGGCGCCGTTCTCGCGCGCCCATTTCTCCCAGCCCTTCTGGAATCGCGGTCCATACAGCACCTCGATGCCCATTTGCTGCAGCGCCGAGGTATAGGGTTCGTCGCGGTAGAAGTTGTCGCCCAGGAATTTCACGTTCATGCCCTGGCTCACAAACAGCTTCAGGTAGGCGAACACCGTGCGGGAACCCGCGTCGCGGTCGAACTGCGGCACGTAGTGGTCGATCACCAGCACCGTCTTTTTGCTTCGGCTCCGGTCGCGCGCCTGAAACACGTTCACGCCGTTGGGAAAATGCTCGCGCTCAAGCACGTCCTTCCATTTTTCACGGAATTTTTCGACGTTTGCGATCTGGTAGGCCTTCTGGCCGGAGGAAGTATCGGTGCCGTTGGACACGCCCTCGAAGTGGATCACCACCGATTTCGGCTGGTAAACCACTTTATAGCCATGCTTTCTCACCTCGAACGCCAGGTCGCTGTCCTCGTTGTAGGCGGGAACATAGCGCTCGTCGAAACCGCCGATCTCCCGCCACAAATCCGCGCGGATCATGATGGCCGCGCCGGAAATGTAGTCCGTCTCCCGCACGTAGTTGTATTGGGGCGCGCCGGGATTGTCCAGCCGGCCGTAGTTCCAGGCCCGGCCGTCCTGCCAGAGGATGCCGCCGGCCTCCTGCAGCCGCCCGTCCGCGAACACCAGCTTCGAGCCCGCCATGCCGATGGTTTCATCGCGGGCCATGAGGCCCGTCAGGGCGCTCAGCCAGCCCGGCCGCACCTGCGTGTCGTTGTTCAGGAACAGGATACACCGGCCTCTCGCCAGCCTGGCCGCGTTGTTGCAGTTGAGCAGGAAGCGCAGGTTTTTCTCGTTGCGCGCCACGCGCGCGCCCGGAATGATGCGCGCGATGTCGACTGTGGCGTCCGTGGAGCAGTCGTCGCCCACGATGACCTCATAGGTCACGTCCGGCGTGTTTTCGAGGATGGACTGCACGCAGGCATAGGTGTACTCAAACTGGTTGTACACCGGGATCACGATGGAGACCTCCGGATCGTCCCACACGGGCAGGTCGATCGGCGCGTACGCCGAGGCTCGCTTCGGCCTGGGCGGCTTCACCGGTTCCACCTCGATTTCAAACTCCGGCGCGATCCCGCCATAGGCGCCGGGGTCGTCGCCATGCAGCAGGCGGCCCTTGAAATTCATGATTTTGCCCTTGTCCATATCGCGGATCATCCGCCCCGGATGCTTCAAAAACTTGACAGTATACCGGGCGATGAGGGAAATGCCCCCCATCAGCGTCGCGCGCTTTTCAGTCGTCCCCACACCTGTCTTCTCCTCTCGATCAGTCAGAGATCTGGTAGCTCTCCACCGAGCCTTCGTCGACATACGTCATGCCCGGGATGTCCCGCAGCCGCTTGGGAATTTCAAACAGGAAGGCGTCGTCTGCCCAGCACAGCTGGATGTGGTCGTCCTGCACACCGCTGGCCAGACCGGGCGAAATCGTGTACTGCCCGTGGTTGAGCGGCGGCAGGCGGAAGCTCATGTCGTATTCCATGATGCCGCGGCCCGGCGGAAGCTCGCAGCGGAGCGTCTCCGTGTTGATGCCCACGGCCACGTTGCCCAGCCGGTCGCGGATGGTCAGCCCGAAGATGGGATGCGGCGTATAGGCGTCGTAGCGGGCCCGCATGCGGAACACCACGTCTTCCCCGGGCTCAACCACCTGGGCAGGGCGGCCGGTCGAGGCATGATCCAGCTCGCAGCCCAGAATCAGCGCGTCGCCGCTGCCCTTGAGATGCACGTCCTTCGCCAGCGGCAGAACGGGCGGGCGCTCCGCGCCGTCCTTCGCCTTCGCATCCGTTTCGAGGAAGGAGAAGTCGTCGCGGCCTTCGCTCTCCTCAATGCTCTGGCGGATGAGGTAATCCTCGTAAAGCTTCAGGCCGCGGTCAACGCCGCCGTCGTAGCGGATGCTGCCCTTTTCCAGCCAGATCAGCCGCTTGCAGAAGCGCAGCACCGCGCCCGGATCGTGCGTGACCAGGATGACCGTCTTGTCCTTCATCAGCTGCTCCATGGCGCGGTAGCACTTCTGCTGGAAGCGCAGGTCTCCCACGGAAAGCGCCTCGTCCACGATGAGGATGTCCGGCTCGGAGTAGATCTGGGTGGCGAAGGCCAGCCGCACGAACATGCCGCTCGAGTAGGTCTTGACCGGCTGGTGGATGAACTCGCCGATGCCCGCGAAATCGAGGATGTTCTGCAGGCGCGCGTCGGTTTCCTCCCGCGTGAAGCCCATGATGGTGCCGTTGAAATAGATGTTTTCAAGGCCGGTGTAATCCGGATTGAAGCCCGCGCCCAGCTCCAGCAGCGCGGAGATGCGCCCGTCCACCTCCACCTCACCGCCCGAGGCGTTCAGAACGCCCACGATGATCTTGAGCAGCGTGGATTTGCCCGAGCCGTTCGTGCCGATGATGCCCACCGACTCACCCTTCCGGATGTCCGCCGATACGTCCTTCAGCGCGTAGAAATCGGTGTGGCGACTCCTGTGGAAGGGGCTCATCGCCTCCTTCAGGCGGTCGCTGGGCCGGTTGTACAGCTGATAGACCTTGTTCAGGCCGCGTATCTCGATCGCGTTTTCAGACTGCATCGCTTCGGTTCCTTTCCTGTCAAATCAGATCCGCGAAGTGGGGCTTGAGCCGCCGGAACGCCAGCCGGCCCACCGCCAGCAGGGCCAGCGTCACCGCCCAGAAATAGAGCGTCAGCCACGGCCTGTGCCAGAACGGCACGCCGTAGATCAGGCTGTCGCGATAGCCGTTCGTGATGTAATACATGGGGTTGAGCATGAAGACGGCGAGCGCCCTCTCGCCCATCTGGGCAGGCCCCCACAGCACCGGCGTGAGCCAGAACTGGATGCCCAGCACAATGCCCGTCATGTGGGCAAAATCCTTGAAGAACACGGACACCGCCGACACCAGGGCGCTGAGGCCGAGGATCAGGCAGAACGCCGCGAAGGAGTAATAGATGATCTGCAGCCAGATCAGCTGCGGCTGGTAGCCGTAAATCTCCAGCATGAACACGGCGAAGGCCATGAAGAAGGCGTGGATGCACGTGGCGGAGAGCACCTTCACCAGCGGCAGCAGCTCCGTGCGGAAGCGCATCTTCTTCACGAGGTAGTTGTATTCATACAGGCAGCCCGCCGAGGAATTCACGCCGTCGCTGTAGTAGATCCAAGGCACGTTGGCCGCTATGTACCACAGGATGAACTCGATGTCGTCCACCGGCGATGTGCGGAAGCCCACCTGGAACACCGCCCACATCACCAGCATGCTCACCAGCGGCTGCACGAACGCCCAGGCCATGCCGAAGGCGGAGCCGGCATAGCGCGCCTTCAGATCGTTCCTCATCAGCTGGTACAGCATGCGCCGCTCCCCCAGGAGCCCCCGCAGGCCGCTGCCCAGCGCCTTCATCCAACTCAACACGTCCGTCCCTCCGTACGCTCCGCATACTGATCCTATTTTATTTTTTAACTATACCATACTTCGCGATTTTCTGCAAGCGCGCAAAGGGCCCCGCCCATAAAAACGAAAAAGCGCGGCGGTTTGCCGCCCGCGCCACATTGTCGTCAGAATCTTTTCACACAAGGCGGCTGGTTTTGTTCACACATTCATCTTATAATGGTCAGAGAAGATAAAAAACGGGGATGATCGAAATGGAGCAGGCAGCGCTGGTTCTCGAAGGCGGCGGCATGCGGGGTCTGTACACCGTGGGCGTGACGGACTGCATGCTGGCCCACGGCATCCTGCTGCGGGATGTGTACGGCGTGTCGGCCGGCGCCTGCCAGGGCTGCAACTACCTGTCCGGGCAGATCGGCCGCGGCGAACGCGTGTGGACAAATTACCTGAACGACCGGAACTACTGCAGCCTCTACTCGCTCCTGCACACCGGCGACCTGTTCGGCGCGCGGATGTGCTACGACCTGATTCCCAACCGGCTGGACCCCTACGATTACGAGGCCTACCGCCGCAACGTGAACCGCTTCACCATCGTGGTGACGAACTGCCTCACCGGGCGGGCCGAATACTTCTGCCCGGCTGACCTCAGGGACGGCGGCATGCCGCTGGTGCGCGCCTCCTCCTCGCTGCCGCTGGTGTCTAACATGGTCAATGTAGGCGGCGTGCCCTGCCTGGACGGCGGCGTGACGGACCCCATTCCCCTGCGCAGGTCCATCGGGGACGGGCACGGGAAAAACGTGGTCATCCTGACCCGGGAGGCGGGCTACCGCAAGGAGCCGGACAGGGCCATGCGGCTGTACGAGCTGAAATATCGCCGCTATCCCGCCCTCGTTGAGGCGCTCCGGATCCGCCATGAGCGCTACAACGCCGCGCTCGACCTCATCGAGGCCGAGCAGCAGGCAGGCCGCGCGTTCGTCCTGCGCCCCGAGACAAAGCCGGAGGTGAACCGCATCGAAAAGAACGCCGCCAGGCTGCGCGCCCTGCGGAACGAAGGGTATCGGCAGGCCGAAAAGCTGATCGACAGGCTGAAGGAATTCCTGAAATGAACCTCGCCCATCAGTCCTGCGGGGCCGGATGCTGCCATTCCCTGCAATCAGTTGTAAAACCCCATTCTCAATTCAAAAAGGTGGTGTTTCCATGAAGGAAGTCAACCGCAAGCCCTTGATTTTCTACTATCTCATCGCGCTGGGCGTCATCCTGCTGCTGAACTGGTTTCTCATGCCCAGCCTGCTGAGCCAGTCCATCCAGGAGGTGGACTATTCCACCTTCCTCAAAATGCTGGATGAAAAGGATATCTCCAAGGTGGAGGTGGAGGCCGACGCCATCTACTTCCTGGACAAGGCCGGGGAACAGGCCACGCTGTACGTCACCACGCCGTTCAATGACCCGAACCTGGTCGACCGGCTGTATGAAGCCGGCTGCGAGTTCGGCCAGGTGCGCGACCGGCAGATGAGCCCCATCCTCAGCTTCCTCCTCAGCTGGATCGTGCCTTTCGGCATCATGCTGCTGGTGGGGCAGCTGGCCTCGCGTTTCCTCATGAAGAAGATGGGCGGCATCGGCTCGAACGCCATGTCCTTTGGCAAGAGCAACGCCAAGATGTACGTCGCCTCGGAAACCGGTATCAAATTCAGCGACGTGGCCGGCGAGGACGAGGCCAAGGAAGCCCTGCAGGAGATCGTCGATTTCCTGCACAACCCGCAGAAATACAAGGATATCGGCGCGAAAATGCCCAAAGGCGCGCTGCTGGTCGGCCCTCCAGGAACCGGCAAGACGCTGCTGGCCAAGGCCGTGGCGGGCGAAGCCAACGTACCCTTCTTCTCCATCTCCGGTTCGGAGTTTGTTGAAATGTTCGTGGGCATGGGCGCGGCCAAGGTGCGGGACCTGTTCAAGCAGGCCGCCGACAAGGCTCCCTGCATCGTGTTCATCGACGAGATCGACACCATCGGCAAAAAGCGCGACGGACACGGCTTCGCCGGCAACGACGAGCGTGAGCAGACGCTCAACCAGCTGCTCACCGAGATGGACGGCTTCGACGGCTCCAGGGGCGTGGTCATCCTGGCCGCCACGAACCGGCCGGAAACGCTCGACCCGGCCCTGCTGCGCCCCGGCCGCTTCGACCGGCGCGTGCCCGTGGAGCTGCCGGATTTGATCGGCCGCGAAGCCATTCTCAGGGTGCACGCCGCCAGGGTGAAGATGGATCCCAACGTGGATTTCTCCGCCATCGCCCGGGCCGCCAGCGGCGCGTCCGGCGCGGAGCTCGCCAACATGATCAACGAGGCCGCCCTGCGCGCCGTGCGGCAGGGCCGGACCGCCGTGACCCAGGCCGACCTGGAGGAGAGCATCGAGGTGGTCATCGCGGGCTACCAGAAGAAGAACAAAATCCTCTCCGACAAGGAGCAGCTCATCGTATCCTACCACGAGATCGGCCACGCGCTGGTGGCGGCGCTGCAGAGCCATTCCGCCCCCGTGACCAAGATCACCATCGTGCCCCGCACCTCCGGCGCCCTGGGCTACACCATGCAGGTAGACGAAGGACAGCACAACCTGATGAGCCGCGAGGAGCTGCTGGACCGCATCGCCACCCTCACCGGCGGCCGCGCCGCGGAGCAGCTGATCTTTGGCTCGGTGACCACCGGGGCCTCAAACGACATCGAACAGGCCACCAAGCTGGCCCGCGCCATGATCACCCGCTACGGCATGAGCGAGGAGTTCGGCATGGTGGCACTGGAGACGCAGGCCAACCAGTATCTGGGCGGCGACACGGCCCTGGCCTGCGCGCCCGAAACCGCCGCCCTCATCGACAGGAAGGTGGTGGAGCTGGTGCAGGCGCAGTACAGGAAGGCCGAAGGCCTGCTATCCTCCAACCTGCCCAAGCTGCACGAGCTGGCCGCGTTCCTGCATGAGCGCGAGACCATCACCGGCGAGGAGTTCATGGCCATCCTGAACAGGCCGGCCGAAACGCCCGCCGTCGAAGGCTGACAGACAAATGCAAAGCGCCCGGCCCTTTGAAAGGGCCGGGCGCTTTGTTCCGGAACGCTCGTTTTTCGGTTGTCTTCAGCAGTGGGAAACGCCTGCGCGCACGAACTGGAGCACGATGGCCGCGGCATAGGCGGCGCAGAGCCCGCCGACGGCATACCACACCGCCGACAGATGCGGCGTGGCCAGCAATCCGCCGGCCAGTCCGCCGGCCAGAAGCGCCAGCGTGCCAGAGCTCAGAACGCAGAATTTCCCGACGGCCTTCCTGAATCGCTTCATGCCCATCCCCCTTTTCTTCCCCCGGCCCTTCCGCCCCATCGCGCAGGGCCGGTCCTGATTCATCATTCCCCGGCACCTTGAATTGTAACGGATAATTGCGGAGGAAAATTCCGGAAAAGATTAAAAGATTATGGCAAATCGCCGGGTGCGCCGCTGAATGCCCTCAGTCCAGAATGCCCAGGGTGATGTCCAGCTCCACGTATTCCGGGTTGTCGATCATATAGCCCATTTCGTCCAGGCAGCGGTACACCTTCACGTGCACCACCTCGCCCGCCTGATGCGTGTCCAGCAGCGCGGAAAGCTCGGTGAAGTCGTGCACGCGCACGCCGTCGAACTCCACGATGATGTCGTTCAGCATCATGCCGGCCCGGGCGGCCGGCCCTTCGGGATCGACCTCGCTCGCCAGCAGGCCGCTCGGCGGATAGGTGCGGATGGGTTCCTCCGGGCCGTCCAGGTCGCTCACCATCACGCCCATGCGCGGACGGCGCACCACGCCGTGGGCGACCAAATCGCCCGCCACGCGCCCGATGGTGGCCGCGGGAATGGCGAAGCCGAGGCCTTCGTAAATGATGCCGTCAACCTCGCCGGCCTTCAGGGCGGCCAGGCCGATCAGCTCGCCCGCCGTGTTGAACACGCCCGCGCCGCTCGTGCCGGCGTTCAGCGCCGCGTCCAGCTGGATGAGCGGAACCGCGCGGCTGAAGTAGCCCATGTCCCTGCTCGGGCGGTTCACGCCCGACACATAGCCCACGGACAGCGTGCCGGGGAACACGACATTGTCCAGCACGGGACTGCCGATGACGAGCGCCAGGTCGCCGGGCCGCACGGCTTCGGAATCGCCCAGCGTCGCGGGCACGAGGCCCTCGGGCGCGGTTTCCAGCTCAATGACGGCCAAATCGACGCTGTCGTCGCTGAAGATGTTGCGCGCGCGGGCAATCTGCCCGTCCAGCGTTTCCACTTCGACGAAATCGGCCTCGTACACCACGTGCCAGTTGGTCAGGATGAAACCCGCCTCGACGCACACGCCGGAGCCGTAGGCGCTGATCTCAGTCGCCGGCCCGGTCTCCGGAGACCACGTCTCCTTCATGTTGCGCACCTGCACCACCGAGGCGCTCGCGCGCTCATAAGCGTCAGCCACCGGATTCGCCGCGGCGGCTTCCGCGTATCCCGCGCCGGCCGTCAGCAGCATGCACAGCGCCAGCGCCGCGCACAGCATCTTCATTGTTCCGTTCCGCATTCCCATACCCCTTTTCCTTTCGTTTGCCCAAATGGTCAATCGCTGTCCGCCTTCTCCAGCGTAAACACAAAGCTGGTGAGCCCGCCGGAGGAGGTCACGCTGATGGTCTGCCCGTGCTGCTCCACGATGCGCTTGGCGATGGCCAGGCCCAGGCCGGTGCCGCCGCCCGAGGTGTGCGCCTTGTCCACCTTATAGAAGCGCTCGAACACAAAGGGCAGGTCCTCCGCCGGAATGCCTGCGCCGTCGTTTTTGACGGTCACGTAGCACAGATTGTCCACCACGTGCGTCCATATGATGATCTGCCCCTTCTCCGCCGCGAATTTGACCGCGTTGTCCACCAGGTTGGTGATCACCTGCGTGATGCGCGCGCTGTCCGCCAGCACGTAGCAGGGCTGCTCCTTGAAGGAGATCTCCACGTCGATGCCCTTGTCCTCGATGCGCCGCTCATACTTGAACATGATGCCCAGAATGAGCTCGTCGATGTCGAACCTCGTCTTGTCCAGCGGGATCCGGCCGGACTCAAAGCGCGACAGGTCCAGCAGCTCAGACACCAGCTTCGTCAGCCGCTGCGTTTCCGAGAGCACGGTGCCGAGGTATTTCTCCCGCTCGTCCTCGCGGATGGTGCCGTCCAGCATGCCCTGCACATAGCCCTGGATGCACGTCATGGGCGAGCGCAGTTCGTGCGACACGTTGGCCACGAAGCTCCTGCGCGACTGATCCAGCCGCCCGATCTCTTCCGCCATGCTGTTGAAGGACTCGCCCAGCTGCGCCACCTCGTCCGCGCCGCGAATCTCCACCCGGCGGCCGAAATCGCCGTGTGCAAAGGCCTGCACCGCCTCGTTGATCTGGCGGACGGGCCGCGTCTGCCGCCGCGCGATGAACAGGGACAGGGCCGCGCCCAGCGTCAGCGCCAGCACGCCGGCCAGCAGCGAATAGCGGATGAGGTCGGAATAGTCCACCGCGAGGGAATCCACGCTCACGTTGAGCAGCACCGCGCCCATTACGGCGGCGTTCACGCTGCGCCACGGCACGCCGATGGTCACCACCTGCGCGCCTGCCAGGCCCTGCTGGCGGATCTCCTCGCCGGAGAGCACGCGCTTGATCTGCTCGATCACCCGCTCGTCCCTCAGCGTCTCCTCGCTCACCTGGCCGTCGTTCAGGATGACCGCGTAGCCGCCCGTGTTCACCAGCCAGACGCCGGCGTCGTAGGTCTCCTGGATTTCCTCGATCTTGCGGTTGACGGCCGCGCTGGAGGCCGCGCTGGGATCAAACAGCCAGTAGGAGGTCACGTCGCGCACCTCCATGAGCTGCGCCAGGTCGCGCGCCTGAACGCGCACCTCCGCCTCCAGCGCCTCCTGCCTCTCTGCCCGCAGCAGCGCCACCATGGTGAAGGACAGCACCAGGATGGTTACCACCAGCGCCGCCAGAAAGGCGGAAAACATCCGCCAGAACAGCGAATTCTTCACCGCCTATTTCACCTCGAACTTGTAGCCCACGCCCCACACCGTGCGCAGCACCCAGCCCAGCTCCTCGCTGCCCACCAGCTTGTCGCGGATGCGCTTCACGTGCACGTCCACCGTGCGGGAATCGCCAAAGAAATCATAGCCCCACACCTGTTCGAGCAGCTGTTCCCGGGTGAACACCGTGCCCGGGTGGCTGGCCAGGAAATACAGGAGCTCCAGCTCCTTGGGCGGCATTTCCAGCGGGCGGCCCAGGTAAGTGACCGTGTACTGGCTGATGTTGATGGTCAGGCCCGGGAAGGACAGCTCCTTGCCGCCGCTGCTTGGCTCCGCCGTCTGGAAACGGCGCAGCACCGCTTTAATGCGCGCCACCAGCTCCTTGGTGTCGAAGGGTTTCACGATGTAATCGTCCGCGCCCAGCTCCAGGCCGAGCACCTTGTCAAAGGTCTCGTCCTTGGCGGTGAGCATGATGATGGGGATGTTGGAAACCTTGCGCACCTCGCGGCACACCTGCCAGCCGTCCATGACCGGCAGCATGATGTCCAGCAGCATCAGGTTGGGCGGATCGTTTTTGAAGATGCGCAGCGCCTCGTCCCCCGCCGCGGCGGTGCTCACGTCGAAGCCCTCCCGGGTGAGGTACAGGCTGATGAGCTGCTGGATGTTGGGATCGTCGTCCACGATCATGATCTTGAGCTTATTCATAATAACACCTCTGGAGAATAGTGAGAACAGCGGTTTGCTGCCAACGCATCACCTTTCCGACTTCAGCAGCGCGTAATAAGAGACGTCGCAAATTCCCTGGTTGTTGCGGTCGGCGCTGCGCAGCGTGCCCTCGTATTTCATGCCGCACTTCTTCATGACCATGCCTGAACGGGGATTCCGCGGGTCGTGCCGGGCTTCGACGCGATTGGCCTGAACCCGGTCGAAGAAAAAGTCCATAACCGCCTTCAGCGCCTCGGAGGCGATGCCCCGATGCCACCATGCCCTGCCGATGCAGTATCCGATGTGAACCAGGGAAACATCGTCGTCCAGATGGACCGCGGCGATCGCGCCGATGGGCTCGTCCCCGTTCTCCTTTGGAACAATGGCCCACTGGTAGTAATCGTCTTTTTCGTAGGATTTCACCCAGTCCGCCAGCACACGCCGGCTGACCTCCTCGCCGGGATGGGTCGGCCACGTCAGGTATTTCGTGACCTCCGGATCGGAGGCCCAGTTTTTATACATGGCCGGGGCGTCTTCAAGCCTGAACCGCCTCAGGATCAGCCGTTCGGTTTCTATCCTCTGCGTGCCAAGATGATTCATACGTCTTATCCTTTCCCCCGCAAGCCGGTTCATGCCCGCTTTCCCCTTCCCTGCTCCCGCTGCGAAGGGAAAAGATTGATCCGGGCTGCGCCTAAACCCGAAAGGGGGCTGCGGTCCCTTGAATTCCGGAGCCAAGTCACCATGAAGGTCTTCGTTCCCTGCTTATTTCAGCGTTACCACGGTCACGCCGTCCTCGCCCTCGCCGTACTTGCCCAGCCTGAACTCGGCCACGGAGGGGTGCTTCTTTAAATGCTGCTGGATGCCGCTGCGCAGGGTGCCGGTGCCCTTGCCGTGGATGATCTGCACGTTCTTGAGCGACTGCATCACGCAGCCGTCCAGGAACAGGTCCACCGCCTGGATGGCTTCTTCCAGCGTCATGCCGCGCACATCGCATTCCATGCTTGCTGCCCGGCCGGCCAGCGTCACCGTGCTGGCGGGCTTGGGCTTTTTCTTCTCCTCCTGCGCGCGCCGCATCTGGGACACGTGCACCTTCAGCTTCATGATGCCCGCCTGAACCAGCGCCTCGCCCTTGGCGTCCGGCGGGGTGATGATGGTGCCCTTGGTGTTCAGCGCCAGCAGCTGCACCGTCTCGCCGCTCTTCAGGTCCTTCGGCGGCTCCAGAATCGTGTCCGCCTGCATGCGCAGCCCCTCGGACATGTCGTCGATGGAGCCCTGCAGCCTGTTCCTGATCTCGTTCAGCTCATGCTCCTTGAAGGAGGGTCCTTCCTTGGAGCGCGCCTTTTTGAGGTCGGCAATGAGCTGCTCGCTCTCCCGCTGGGCCTTCACCAGCACCTTGCGGGCGTCTTCCTTGGCCTTCCTGAGCATGCCTTCGCGCTGCTCGCTGATCTCCCGGCGCAGCTTCTCCGCCTCGTCGCGCAGTGCCTGGGTCTCCCGGTGGGCCTCCTCAGCCAGCTTGCGCTCCTTCTCGGCCACCTGCCGGTGATACTCCGCGTTGGCGATGACGTCCTCGAAATGGATCTGATCCTTGCTGAGCTTCTCGTTGGCGCTCTTGATGATGTACTCCGGCAGGCCGAGCTTGCGGGAAATCTCGAAGGCGTTGGACTTGCCCGGCACGCCGATGCTCAGCCGGTAAGTGGGCCGCAGCGTCTCGATGTCGAACTCCACGGAGGCGTTCTCCACGCCCGGCGTGGACAGAGCGTAGGCCTTGAGTTCGGCGTAGTGCGTGGTGGCCAGGGTGCGCACCTGCTGCGTTTTGAGCGTTTCCAGAATGGACATGGCCAACGCCGCGCCTTCGGTGGGATCGGTGCCCGCGCCCAGCTCGTCGAACAGCACCAGGGACTGCGGCGTCACGTTCTCCAGGATAGACACGATGTTGGTCATGTGCGAGGAGAAGGTGGACAGCGACTGCTCGATGGACTGTTCGTCGCCGATGTCGGCGTACACCTCGTCGAAAACGGCCAGCTCCGTGCCGATCTCCGCGGGCACCATCAGCCCGGCCTGGGCCATGAGGGTCATGAGGCCAACCGTCTTGAGCGTGACCGTCTTGCCGCCCGTGTTTGGGCCGGTGACCACCAGCGTGGTGAAATCCTGCCCCATCCACAGGTTCATGGGCACCACCTTCGTGGGGTCGATCAGCGGATGGCGGCCGAACTTGATGTTGATGCGTCCCTCGGTGTTCAGCTTCGGCGTGTTGGCCCGCATGTCGCGGCCCAGATACGCCTTGGCGAAAATCATATCCAGCTCGGCAAGGATATTCAGGTTGGCCGTCAGCAGGTCGGCCTCCGGGGCGATCTTCTGCGACAGCGCGTGCAGGATGCGTTCGATCTCCTGCTGCTCCTTGCCGGTCCACTGCTTGAGGTCGTTGCCGGCCTCCACCACGCCGATGGGCTCGATGAACAGCGTGGCGCCGCTGGAAGACTGGTCGTGGATCAAGCCCTGCACAAACTGCCTGGCCTCGGCGCGCACGGGAATGACATAGCGCCCGCCGCGCTGAGTAATGATGGCGTCCTGCAGGTACTTCTGCATGGACGGGTTGTGGATGATGGCGTTCAGCTTTTCGCGCACGCGGTCGTTGCACTGGCGGATGTGCCGCCGGATGTCGTACAGCTCCGGGCTGGCGTGATCGCTGATTTCATCCTCGGAGAGGATGGCGTCGAAGATCTCCTCCTCCAGCGCCCGGTTGGTGGACAGCCCGGAGGCCATGCCGGTGAGCAGCGGCGTGTTCTCGCGGTCGGTCACCAGCGCGCTGCGCACGCCGCGCGCCGCCCGCAGCGATTCGGCCACCTCCAGCAGCGCCTTCGGGTTGAGCGTCGCGCCGATGCCCGCGCGCTTCAGGTGCTCGCGCACGTCGCTGAAGCCCAGGATGGGATTGCCGCCCGTGTAGGCGATGACGGTGCCCGCTTCCTCGGTCTGCTGCTGCAGGTCGCGCACCTCCGCGGCGTCCGAGGAGGGCTCCAGCGCCTTCACGCGCTCCCGTCCCATGTCGGATATCGCCAGCGCGGCCAGCATATCCCGTATTTTTGTAAATTCAAGCACGCGCAGGTTCCTCTCGCGCATACCGTTCAACTCCTCTTCAAATTATCCTCTGCGTCCGTCCCACCGGGAACGCCCGGATTATTCCACACCCCGGAAATAGTGCCCCGTGGTGGAAGGTTCGCCTTCGATCCGCCGCCAGGCCGCGCTGTCTTTGAAGTCTTCCCCGTCCAGCGCCATCCTGTGCAGCCGCACAATATCCGCCGCGCGCTGCGCGTCCTCGTCCGTCAGCACCAGCCGCCAGGCAGCAGCCGCGGGCAGCCGGCCCGCGTGGCGCAGCAGCAGCATGGGCACGCTGTTCATCACCTTCACGATGCAGCCCGCGCCGCTCTTCTGCCGCCGCAGCGGAAACGCCGCGCCGGTGCGGTCAACGAGCCGGTGCGCGTTCAGCCGCCTGTCCTCCGCGACGCCGTCGCAGCGCGCGCAGCCGCTGTGCCTGCCGCCCAGCTGCGCCCGGATGGGGCAGTGGCGCAGCGACATCAGCCGCATCCGGCCGTAAACGATCAACTCGCGCCTGCCGCCCGCGCCCATCTGCCGGATCTCCCCGGCATTCAGCTCCACGGAGGGGGTATACAACGCCGCCCCCCAGGCCATGCCCGCCGCCAGCGCCCGCTTCGAAGCCAGGTTCAGCCCGGCGTCCAGCTGCAGCGCGCCGGGCCACTTCATGCCCAGGTGCGCCGCGTTGGAAGCCAGGCAGGCCGTGACCGCCCCTTTATTCTCCCACGCCCAGGCGTTCAGCATGTCCAGCGAATCGCCGTCCAGCGTGTCCGGCAGGGCCAGCGCGAAGGGGAAACCCGCCTGCGCCGCCGCGGCGTCCAGCGCTTCGCGGGTGAAATCCTCCGGGGCGAACACCGCCTCGTCCGCGCCATTTTCCAGCGCCGCGCGCAGCCGCGCCACATCCGGCGCCTGAACGCGCAGGCGAGTGGCCGCCGGCCTGTCCGGATCGGGTTCGCCGGGCGCGTCCAGGGGACGCGGCGTCTCTTCGCAGCCCCGGGCCGCCTCCACGCGCGCCCGTCCGAGCCGCGCGAAAGCATCGCGCCGCAGCTCGTTCAGCATCGACGCGGGCAGGAAGGCGTCCGCGTCCACACTCAGGGACACGTCCAGCAGGTCGTATGGCACGCTGCCCGTCTTTTCCAGCTGCGCCCGGATGCGCGCGGGATCGGCGGGCTTGCCCGTGGCCCGCTCCACCACGCCGCCCACAACGCGCACGGTATGCGCGCCGTCGGTCACGTCCAGCGAGGCCGCCTGGTCCACGCGGGCGCACAGCCTCGCGCAGGCGCTGGCGCGCCGCCTTTCGCCGTTCATGCTCTCCCGGGCGGCCTTCATCTGTTCATCGCTGGTCAGCCGCCAGAGCGTCGTGCCCGGACGGGCGCCGGAGGGCGTTTTCACGCACACCGTCTCCCCCGCCCGGCCCGCCGCGCCGCGCACCGGATATTCCTCGCCGCTGCCGTCCCGGAAGGCCAGCGCGTCCGCCGCGGCCACATCGCGCGTCAGGCGGATTTTCCCCGGCGCGGCCAGTTCGCCCACCGCCGCGCCCGCGTGGTTGGGTTTCTGGGGCGACATGAGCTCCTGGTCCACCACGCCGGGGCCGTAGCCCTGCGTGAACCCTCCGCGATTGAAAATCTGCAGCAGCGCCTCGCGCGCCTCATCCTCCGGCTCGTATTCGCCGTAGGTTTCCAGCAGGTCGAGGGCCTCGCGGTACACCCGCGTCACCACCGCCACGTATTCGGGCCGCTTGAGCCGTCCCTCGATTTTCAGGCTGCACACGCCCGCCTGCCGCAAATCGGCCAGGTGATCCAGCGTCCACAGGTCTTTGGGCGCCTTCCAGCCGATACGGCAGGCGGCAGGGCTGCGCGCACTGGCCGCGGTTGCCGCTGCGGCCGCCTACGAGGCTGGAAAACAGGCACTGGCCGGAGCAGCTCACGCACAGCGCGCCGTGCGCGAACGCCTCCAGCTCGATGTCCTCCCGCGCACAGTCGGCGATCTCCTCAAAGGTCAGCTCCCGGGCCAGCACCACGCGGTCGAAGCCCGCCGTCTTCGCAAAGCGCACGCCCTGGCGGTTGTGCACGGCCATCTGCGTGCTGGCGTGCAGCTGCAGCGAGGGCAGCATGGCCCGCAGCGCCCGGGCGGCGCCCAGGTCCTGAACGATGGCGGCGTCCGCGCCGGCAAAAGCGATCTGCTCGGCCACCTGCTCGAGCAGATCGCCTTCGCTTTCCTTCACCATGGTATTGACGGTCACGTGAATGCGCGCCCCGCGCTCGTGGGCATATTCCACGGCCCACCTGAGTGCGTCGCGGTCGAAATTGCCCGCGCCTGCCCGGGCGTTGAGCATCTGCGCGCCCAGGTACACCGCGTCCGCCCCGTTCTGGATCGCGGCGACCAGCGCTTCCTTCCCGCCCGCCGGGGCGAGCAGCTCCACGCTCATCGCGCCGCCTCTTTTTCGGCGCGCAGGCGCTGCAGCTCGTCGCGCTCGCTCTCCAGCTGCTCGCGCAGCCGGTTCATTTCCTCCCGGGTCTTCGCCAGCTCGTCCGCGATGGTCACCGCGGCCAGCGTGGCGTTTTCCACCGCGGGCAGGCGCGTCGCCAGGCTCAGCTCGGTTATTTTGCGATCCACATAGCCCGCCACGCGCTGCACGTATTCCTCGCTGTCGCTGCTGGCGATGGGATATTCGCGTCCGGCAATGCGGACGACGGTTCTTGTTCTGGCCATAATAACTCCTTTGGCGCATTGATGAAAGGTTCTCTTATAATCATACCGCAAAACGGTTTCCCGCGCAAGGTTGATTGCGGGGACAAATGTGCGAAAAAGGCGGAAACGACGCGTGGCCGTTCCCGCCCTGTTTCCCCTTTTGCCTATTCGCTCAGCAGGCCGAGACCCTGCATCACGTAGAAGTGGAACATCCGGTCGTCAAAGTTGTTCCACTCGATGCGGCCGTTGTTTTCCACCGCCATGGTGATGAGATAGATGCCGTCGTACATGCCGCTCACATCCACATTCGCCCGGAAAAACGCCTGCTCGAGATTGGATCCGGATGCTGCGTCGAAAGTCAGGTCGGCGTCCTCGGAACTCACCGTTACCGGATACATGCCCAGCGTCACGCCGGAGGCCGCGTCCGTGATGACGAGGTAGCCATGGCTCTGCGCCGCGTCCGCGCCTTCGATGTAGGCATAGCCCCGCACCACGAGCACGCTGCGCCCGGCGCTCTCAAACATGTTCAGCTCCTTCAGCCCCAGCTTGAGGCTTTCGCTGACGGTTTCAGGCATGCCGTCCATGAGGGGCAGCATTTCGCCGGCCATCGACTCCTGCGGGATGGGCGTCGCCGTAGGCTCGGGAGGCGGCGCGTCCGTGGGCTGCGCCGTGGGCTCGATGGTGGGCACCGCCGTGGGCTCGGAAACCGGTTCGGCCGCAGCCGTAGCCACCGGCACCGCCGTCGGCTCAGCAGTGGACTGGGGCGTCGGTTCGCTTTTGACCGTTTCTGTCGGGGCCGGAGTCTGGGCGCCAGGCAGCGGAATATCAATTTTGGCCTGGAGCACAAAGATGTAGAAAAGCGCAACCAGCGCGATCAGCAGAACCGTCCCGATCAGGAAACGAAGGAACGCGCGTCCCGCGTCCTGCCTGAAAATCGACCTGCGCCTCTTGTTAGCCATGCTGACGGGTCACACTCCTTTGCATGCCGCCCGCGGCGGCCTGAATAGCCGGGTCGTCACACCCCGCTGTAAGCGGAGAAACCGCCGTCAATGGGCAGCACGACGCCGGTGATGAAGCTCGCCGCCTCGTCGCTCAGCAGGAAGAGCAGCGCGCCGAGCAGCTCGTCGGCCTCGCCGAAGCGGCCCATGGGCGTCGCGGCCAGGATCTTGCCGGTGCGCGCGGTGGGCTGGCCGTCCTGAGTGAACAGCAGGCCGCGGTTCTGGTTGGTCACGAAGAAGCCGGGAGCGATGGCATTCACGCGGATGCCCGACTTGGCCAGATAGGTGGCCAGCCACTGGGTGAAGTTGCTCACGGCCGACTTGGCGCCGGAGTAGGCGGGAATCTTGGTCAGCGGGCGGAAGGCGTTCATGGAGGACACGTTCATGATGTTGCCGCCGCGGCCGATCATATCCTTGGCGAACACCTGCGTGGTCATCAGCGCGGCGATCACGTTCAGGTCGAACACGAAGCGCACGCCGGCGGGATCCAGGTCGAAGAAGGTCTTGATGCCCTCGATCTTGGCGTCGAACTGCTCGTCGTCTGTGGTGCCGCGGGGATTGTTGCCGCCCGCGCCGTTGATGAGGATATCGCACGGGCCGAGCTTCGCGAGCACTTCCTCGTGGGAGGCCTGCAGGCTCTCGGCCTCAAGGCAGTTCACCTTCACGGCGATGGCGCACTGTCCCTCAGCGGTGATCTCATCGGCCACCTTCTGGGCGGCGTCGATGTTCAGGTCGAGCACGGCCACCTTGGCGCCGCACTGGGCCAGGGCCTTCGCGAAAGCAGAGCAGAGCACGCCGCCCGCGCCGGTGATGACGGCAACCTTATCCTTCAGGTTGATATTCAGAGGAAGCTTCATAAGACGATCCATCCTTTCATAATGCAGAATAACTATCTGTTATATTATATACTTCCGCGGACGGTCTGTCAACTTATTCGGTTTCCGGCGGAGCCGGACGCCCGGTCATCAGTCCAGCACGCCGTGCTCGGGATTCACCTTCATGGCAGGTTTGCGCTCGTAGTGGGTGGAGATGGGCCACACCGCTCCCGCGTCGCTGCTCTTCTCGAAGGCGGTGAGGATCTCCAGCACATGCTGCGTCTGCCTGTAATCCGTGCGGCAGAAGCGGCCGGTTTCCAGGGCCCTGCCCATGTCCGCCAAGCCCAGCGCGCGGCTGTTTTCGGCATAGTCAAAGGCCAGCGGAATCTCCACGGGCTCCTTGTCGCCTGGCCTGAACAGCTTCACCGGGCCGCCGAAACCGTTGGGATCGGGCACGAACAGGGTGCCCTTCTCGCCATAGACCTCCAGCCGCGCCTGATAGGGATAGTACACGTCGAAAGTGGTGAAGATGGTGCCAATGGTGCCATTGTCATAGTGCAGCGTGCCGGTGACATAGGTGGGCACATCCACCGTGACCACTTCGCCGTTGTGGGGCTGGCTGGTGATGGTGCGGGTGGGGAACGAGGTCCTGGTGACGCCGGTCACGGCCTTCACGCCGCCCACCAGGTTGATGAGCGCCGTGAGGTAATAGGGGCCCATGTCCATCATGGGGCCGCCGCCGCGCTTGTAGTAGAACTCGGGATCGGGATGCCAGGTCTCATGGCCGTGACAGATCATGAACGCCGCCGTGCCAATCACCCGGCCGATCTCGCCGGCGTCGATCAGCTGGCGGCAGGTCTGGATGCCCGCGCCCATGAAAGTGTCCGGCGCGCCGCCCAGCATGAGGCCCTTCGCCTCGGCCAGCGCCACCAGCTCGCGGCCTTCATCCCAGTCGGCGGCCAGGGGCTTCTCGGAATACACGTGCTTGCCCGCCTCCAGCGCGGCCTTAGTCACGCCGTAATGCTCGTAAGGCCGGGTGAGGTTGAGCACGATGTCCACCTCCGGGTCAGCGAAGGCGTCATACATGGTCTCATACAGCTTGGGCACATTGTAGGCTTCCTGCGCCTTTTCCGCGCGCTCGCGAATCAGGTCGCACACGCCGATGAGCCTGATCTCCTTGAAGGTGCCGGTGATGTTTTTCAGATAGATGCCGCTGATCGCGCCAACGCCGATCATCGCAATATTCACAGACATGGCAGATAACCTCCGTCCCTTTCGTCAACGCGTCAGTACATTTTCGCCGTGTTTTCAAAGCGCTCGGTGGTGAGGCCGTGGTCGAGCGCGTACTGCTTGCCCTCGGCGGCCCACACCAGACCGCGCTCCATCAGCACGCCCGCTTCGGGAGATTTGTCGAACACGTCGTCGTGATGGCCCAGTGAATTGTAGAACACGCGGCCGTTGCCCCAGTATTTCGTCCACACCACGGGCATGTCCACCGGCTTATTGGAGATGTGATAGTAGTGCACCACCGGAAAGCGCGTGGTGGCCAGCACCTCGATGGCGGGATCCACGTGCAGATAGTAATGCTCGCTGCACACGTCGAAGTCCTCCACGCCCTCCACGATGGGGCTGGAGCCGCGCCGCACGTTCACGCGGTAATGGATGCCGTCGCCGCCGGGATGGCTCACCCACTGGCCGCCTGTCATGAACTGCCACTCGGTATCCTGGCGGAACGAATCACACATGCCGCCATGACAGCCCGCCAGGCCGGTGCCCGCGGCCACGGCCCTGGAGATGTTCTGCACCAGGCGGTGGTCGATGGAGCCCATGGTCCAGCTGGAGACGATCAGATCCAGGCCCATGAGCATGTCCGCGTCTTCCAGCGTATCCAGCGTGTCGGTGATGGTCACATGATACCCGTGCTTCTCCAGCATCCCCCTGTAGCGGGCGGACACCAGCTTGGGCTCATGGCCGTCCCAGCCGCCCTGGAAGATCAAAACCTTTTTTTCAGTCTCCATGACGATTCGCCTCCTTGAAAGTATCAGCGTGCCGCGTAAAAAAATCCCGCAGTCATTATAACATGACCGCGGGACGATTGCCAATGTTTTTTTCGGCAGCCCCGAAAGGCTATTCCAGGCCCATCCGCCACAGCGCCCGCTCGCTGGAGGATACCGCCAGCGCGCCCGCGCCGAGGGCCTGCGCCACATCCTTTTCCTCCGTGACCATGCCGCCTGCAATCACAGGCGGTTCCAGCGTTTCCCGCAGCCGCGTGATGGCCTTGGGCACCAGCCCCGGCAGCACCTCGATCAGATCGGGCGGATTGGCCGCGAGGTGGCGGATGCCGCCGTTCAGCGAGCTCGAGTCCATGAGGAACAGGCGGTGAATGGTCATCATGCCCTGCCCGGCGGCGGCCTTCAGCAGCTGGGAGCGCGTGGAGATGAGTCCGTCCGGCCGGAGGGTGCGCGCGCACCATTCTACGGCGGCGGCGTCCCGGCCCAGGCCCTCGCACAGGTCCAGGTGGATGAACACGAACTTGCCGGCGCAGCGCAGCGCCTGCGTCATTTCCGGCAGGGTCAGGATGGAGCCGCCCAGCAGGAACACGGCCGCCACGCGGCTCTTTGCCGCCTCCGCCGCGTCCTCCGGCGAGCGCGCCGCGGCAATCACGGGCCGCTGGTGCACGGCCTTCAGAAACTCATCCCTGCGCTCCATCCGCTCAGCCCCTCCTGATAAAGCGAGGGCCGCCCCGCTGATGGGATGGCCCTGCGCTGATTGCGTCGATGATTTACTTTTCGTTCTCTTCCATCCAGGCGATCAGGTTCATGTTGTACCACTCGACGTCGTTCAGGTCCTTCGTGCTGAAGCCGCCGGCCTTGTACCAGGTCTTGGAGCCGAAGTAGGTCTTGAAGGTCTCCTTGGTGAACTTGTAGCCGTGACGGGCGTAGATCTCGTTGCGGGCATAGGGCCACAGGGCCTTGTCGATGGCGCGGATCTCGCTCTTGGTCAGCTTGGTGGTGCTGGAATTCGGGAAGATGTACTGATCCGCGCCGATGGCCTGCGCGGCAGCCGGCAGCTTGGAACTGCCGCCCGAGGAAGAACCGCCGGAAGACGATCCGCCCGAGGGCTTCGGGGGGTTGCTGTTGGCGAATTCCTTCTCCATGCCCGCAATCAGCTCCATGTTGTACCACTCGACGGAGTTGAGGTCGCCGGTGCTGAAGCCGCCGGGCGTATACCAGCTCTTGCCGGCGAAGTAGTCGGCGTACTTCTTGGTGTCGAACTTGTAGCCATGGCGCGCGTAGATCTCGTTGCGGGCGTAGGGCCACAGGCTCTTGTCGATGGAGAGCACGTCGTCGCGGGTGAGCTTGGTCTTGCTGGAATTCGGGAAGATATAGCTGGAGTCGGTGCCGCCGGAGGCCGCGTGGGGCGCGTTCTCCTTGTTGAGGGCGCTGATGGTGGCGTTGCCCGCGATGCCGTCGGCGGTGAGGCCGGCGCGGCGCTGGAAGGCCTTCACGGCGCTGGCGGTCTTTTGGCCGTAGACGCCGTCCGCCTTGCCGCTCAGGTAGCCCAGCTCGATCAGGCGGTTCTGTAGCTTGGTCACCTCTTCGCCGGAGGCGCCGATGGTCATGCTGCCGGCGGCGGTGTAGCCGGGCCTGGTGGTCGCGGCGGGCGTGCCCGCGGTTTCGGGCGTGGTGGCGGTGGCATCAGTCTCAGTGGTGGCCGGAGTGGTCTCAGTGGTGCCGGTGGTTTCGTTTCCGGGCACGGTCGCGGGGGTGATGACCTCGCCCTGCGTGCCGTCGCTCACGAAGTTGCCCTGCCACAGCAGCGTGCTCTGGCCGTCGCCCAGCGAAACGCTGGACAGCTTCGGCGTGGCCAGGTTGTATTCATAGACGATCACTTCGTCGTCCAGGATGGCCATGTAGTTGTAGGGATCGGGCTCGAAGATCACCACTTCGTTCTCGCCGCCCAGGTCGGAGAGCAGCAGCTGCTTCTCGCGGTAGATCACCAGGCCGGCGTCGGTGGGACGATAGTTCCAGTCATACTCGCTGAGCACGCGGATGGACTGGTTGGTGTTCACGTTCAAGCGATAGAGGCAGCCGTCCAGCCACTCCTGGGTGTCGGTGGTGACGCGATAGCTGTCGTTCAGGTTGTGGAAATAAATGTAATCGCCGTAGGCATACAGCGCGGAAACGCCCTGGTCGTACTGGCGCATGTCGTTGCTGCCGTCCAGCATCATGCCGTACAGCCGGCCGCTCTGGCCGGTCACATACTGGCCCGCGTTCAGCACGGAGCTCATCTGATAGGTCGCCACGTCATCGGTGGATTCGTAATACACGATGCCGTCGGCGATGGTATAGGTGGTCATGGAGCGCTCAGACACCTGGCGGGCGACGCTCTGGGTCAGGTCGATCTCCATCAGGCGGCTGTTGACCAGGCAGTACAGCTTGCCGTTATACAGGCTCAGGGAATGGGCGATCTCGCCTTCCGCGAACTCCGCCACGATGAAGCGGGCCCCGTCGGTGCGGCGCATGATAGCCTGGAACTTGCTGCCGGTATAGCGCAGGTAGTAGATATTGCCGCTCAGGTCAGAGAGAAGATCGTTGACCTGGGGCGCGGTCTCGATCAGCGTGAGCACGCCGCCCTCCGCCGGCATGGAATACAGCGAGGCGACGCCGTCGCCAGGCAGAATCATGAACAGCTTGCCGCCTGCTTTCGCCGCAAAGGCGCCGAAGCGGGCTTTGATGCCGCTGTCCGCCGACGCCGCGGGCATCGCCAGCGCCGTCAGGCACAGCGCCAGCGCCAATGCCAGCACAAGCAGTTTCTTCATCAGTTTCATACAGAAAACCTCCCAACACGTTCAAACGCGAACAGAATTTTCATTGTATTCTTTCTGACGCAATTTTACAGGAAAAGTTGCCGCTCGTCAATATATTCCGGCCACATTTAACCGTAGCGCATATAAAACGCTTTTCCTCAAAAAGCGGGCGGATGCCGCAATCCCCTTGCAGAGCCCGTTTACAGCACCCAATGGATGAATTTCAGCACGTCCATCCAGTCCTCCGATTCGTACACGGCCGTGTACGGCCCCGTCTGCCGGCATCCCGGATAGAACGCCGCGCCGCGCGCCCGGCTGTGCTCGCGCCAGCGCACCTCAAGCTCAAAGCGCTCCGGCATGGGAAACAGGTTTTTGCTGAAATCGCCCTTTGCCGCGCCTTCAACGGCCTCGCGGATGCGCCTTACAGCCAAGTTTGGATGGATGGACACCGAGCCGCTGCCCACGCCTTCGATCACCGGCACGGTCACGACGCCGGGAAGGATGCCGCGGATCCAGTCGCACAGCCCCCTGTCGCCCGTGACCGCCACCACCGGCACGTTCACATAGCTGGCGGTAAGGCAGTTGATCATCAGCTCGGGGCAGAGCTCGCCGTTGAGCTTCACATACACGTTCCGCGTGTTCATGGTGTGGGAGAGCGGGTTGGTATCCATGCCCGCCGCCGAGTGGTAGCCGGTGAACACCGCGCCGGAATAGCTTTCGTCGATGCCGCTCATCATGCTGAACGGATGGCGCTCCCAGTTGCGGAAAATGCGCGCCTGCTCCGGCAGCATTTCGGGGTTGATGTTGCGCGCCGAGTCATGCGCGTCGCGCACCAGGATATCCTCCGCGCCGGCCGCGATGAGTCCCTCGCAGGCGGCCGCCACCTCGCGGCTCATCTGGCGCGCGAAGTAATCGTAGCGCCTCTCCCCCGCCTCGGTCTCGTCCCAGCAGACGATGCCGCAGGTACCCTCGATGTCGGCGGACAGATAGAACTTCTTCATGCGAACACCCTCATATCTTTTTGGTTTGGTTCAGTATTGCACATTCTCCCGGAAAAGTCAAGGAGCCTTCCCCTCTGCGGGAAGGCTCAGGGCATTGACGCACTGCGTTTGCCAATGCAGGGTCAGTACTCAAGCTCGCCCTCGTAAACCAGGGCGGTCTTGCCGGTGAGGGTGACGCGGCCGTCCGTGTAATTGACGATCAGGTTGCCGCCCGGCACCTGCACGGTGATGTCCGCGCCGCGCCGGCACAGCCCGTTTTCGACCGCGGCCACCACCGCCGCGCAGGCGCCGGTGCCGCAGGCCATGGTTTCGCCGTTGCCGCGCTCATAGCAGCGCATGCGGATCGTGGTCTCGTTGACCACGCGCACAAATTCTGTGTTCACGCGCTCCGGGAATACCGGCGCGTTCTCAAACACCGGGCCCAGCCGCTCGAGGTTCAGGCTGTCCACCTGCCCGGTGAACACCACGCAGTGCGGGTTGCCCACGGACACGCAGGTGATGTTGTACTCCGTGCTGCCAATCTCCACCGGCATGTCGATGATGGTTTCAAAGGGCAGCGTGCAGGGCAGGTCCTTCGCGCGCAGCGACACCCTGCCCATGTCCACGGTGGCCGAGGTGACCTTGCCGTAGCGGGTGTGCAGCGCGATGGACTTCACGCCGCTGGCGGTCTCCACGGTGACGGATGTTCCATCAGCCATGTGCTTGTCGTAGAGGTATTTGGCCACGCAGCGGATGCCGTTGCCGCCCATCAGGCCTTCCGAACCGTCGCGGTTGAACAGGCGCATCTTCGCGTCCGCCTTGTCGGAGCGCTCGATCAGCACCAGCCCGTCCGCGCCCACGCCGAAGTGCGGCTCGCACAGCTTCACGCTCATGGCCTCGGGGCAGGTGATGCTGCCGTCGAAGTTATTCACGTAAATGTAGTCGTTTCCGGCGGCCTGCATCTTGGAGAAATGCAGGACCTGCCGACCCGCGCGCATGTGGTTGATGTCCACCAGCTCGGTGTTGTGCTGGTTGTAGCGGCTGGTGATGATGTCGGCCAGGGCATCGGCGGTGTCCAGTGAGGTGAGGCAGGGAATGCCCAGCAGCAGCGCCTTGCGGTGCAGACGGATGTAATCCTCGACGGTGTCGTCGCGCAGCGCGCCGGTGTAGATCGCATAGTTGACCGCGCCGCTCTCCAGCAGGCGGAACAGGTCGTCGCTCTCGCGCACGCCGGCCACCACGGTCACCTGGATGCCCAGCGTGCGGATGACCTCCGCCGTGCCCGAGGAGGCGTAGATGGCGATGTGCAGGTCGTTGAACTTGCGTGCCAGGCGGATGATCTCGCCGTAGTCGTAGTCGTCCACGGAGATGTACACGCCCGCCTGCTCGCCGTGGCGCGGCATGCGGAAGCCGGCGCTGGTGAGGCCCTTGAACAGCGCCTCGCTCATGTTCTCGCCCAGGCCCAGCACCTCGCCGGTGGATTTCATCTCCGGGCCGAGGTAGGCGTTGACGTCGGTCAGCTTCTCGAAGGAGAACACCGGCACCTTCACCGCGCAGTAGGGCGGGGTCCTGTAAAGGCCGGTGCCGTAGCCCAGGTCCTTCAGCTTCTGCCCCACCATCACGCGGGAGGCGACGTCCACCATGGGCACGCCCGTCACCTTGCTGATGTAGGGAATGGTGCGGGAGGCGCGCGGGTTGACCTCGATCACGTACAGCTCGCCCTGCCAGATGAGATACTGGATGTTCACCAGGCCCCTGGTGCCCAGCGCCAGCGCCAGGTTTTCAGAGCTCTCGCAGATGGTTTCCACCATCCTGTCCTCGATGTTGAAGGGCGGATACACGGCGATGGAGTCGCCCGAGTGAATGCCCGCCCGCTCCACGTGCTGCATGATGCCGGGGATGAGCACGTCCTGCCCGTCGGAGATGACATCCACCTCCAGCTCGGTGCCGGGCATGTATTTGTCGATCAGCACGGGGTTTTCTATGCCGCCGGCCAGGATGCGCGCCATGTAGCGGCGCACGTCCTGCTCCTCGTGGGCGATGGTCATGTTCTGGCCGCCGATGACGTAGCTGGGCCGCAGCAGCACCGGATAGCCCAGCGTCTCGGCGGCGTGCAGCGCCTCTTCCATGGTGCGCACGCCCATGCCCTTGGGCCGGCGGATGGCGAATTTCTCCAGCAGCGCGTCGAAGCGCTCGCGGTCTTCCGCCACGTCGATGCCCTCCGCGGAGGTACCCAGGATCTTCACGCCCTGCCGGTCGAGGAACTGCGTGAGCTTGATGGCCGTCTGCCCGCCAAAGGCCACCACCACGCCCACCGGCTTCTCCACGTCGATGATGCGCATCACGTCTTCCTCGGTGAGGGGCTCGAAGTACAGGCGGTCGGCGGTGTCGTAGTCGGTGGAAACGGTTTCGGGATTGTTGTTGATGATCACCACGTCGTAGCCCAGCTCCTTGAGCGTCCACACGCAGTGCACGGAGGAATAGTCAAACTCGATGCCCTGCCCGATGCGGATGGGGCCGGAACCCAGCACGATGACCGTGGGCTTGCCGGAGCGCCGGAAGGCGCGGGCCTCGCAGTCGGCGTCGAAGGTAGAATAGAAGTAAGGCGTTTCGGCGTCAAACTCCGCGCCGCAGGTGTCCACCATCTTGAAAGAGGAACGGATGGAGGGCAGCGTCTGCGCGCCGGAAATGCGGCGGATGGCCCTGTCCGGATAGCCCAGGCGCTTGGCTTCTGCGTAAAGCTCCTCCGTCAGGCCGGCGGCCAGCCGGGTTTCGAAATCCGCCAGGTGCTTGATCTTCGCCAGGAACCACCGGTCGATTTTGGTGATCTCGTAGATGCGGTCGATCGAAACGCCCTTCCGGATGGCCTCGAACACGGTGAAAAGCCGGTGGTCGTCCGCGATTTCCAGCCGCTTTTCGACGGGAACGTCGCCGTCATAGGGCATGTCCAGCGTATCCTGTTTGATCTCCGCGCCGCGCACGGCCTTCATCAGCGCCATCTCGAAGAAGGGCGCGATGGCCATGACCTCGCCGGTGGCCTTCATCTGGGTGCCCAGCCTGCGGCTGGCGCCGGCGAACTTGTCGAAGGGCCACTTGGGCAGCTTTACCACCACGTAGTCCACCGTCGGCTCGAAGCAGGCGCAGGTCTTGCCTGTGACCTCGTTTTTGATCTCGTCCAGCGTGTAGCCCAGCGCGATCTGCGCCGTCACCTTGGCGATGGGATAACCCGTGGCCTTGCTGGCCAGCGCCGAGGAGCGCGACACGCGCGGGTTGACCTCGATCACGGCGTATTCAAAGCTGTTCGGATCCAGCGCGAACTGGCAGTTGCAGCCGCCCATGATGCCCAGGGCCTCAATGATGTTCAGCGAAGCGCTGCGCAGCATCTGATACTCCCTGTCCGACAGCGTGAGCGCCGGCGCCACCACGATGGAATCGCCCGTGTGGATGCCCACGGGATCCACGTTCTCCATGCTGCACACGGCGATGACGTTGCCGGTGGCGTCCCGCATGACCTCGAACTCGATTTCCTTCCAGCCGGCGATGTACTTCTCGATCAGCACCTGCGTGATGGGCGACATGTCCAGGCCGGTCCGCGCGATCTCCCGCAGCGCCTCCGGATCATAGGCCACGCCGCCGCCCGCGCCGCCCAGCGTGAAGGCGGGCCGCACGATCACGGGATAGCCGATCCGGTCCGCCACGGCCAGCGCCGCGTCCACGTCGCCCGCGATGTCCGAGGGGATCACCGGCTCGCCGATGGATTCCATGGTGTCCTTGAACAGCTGCCTGTCCTCGGCCTTGCAGATGGCCTCCGCGTTGGTGCCGATGAGCTTCACCCCATGGCTCTGCAGGAAGCCTTCCTTGTCGAGCTGCATGGCGATGGTCAGGCCGGTCTGTCCGCCCAGGCCGGCCAGCATGCTGTCCGGCTTTTCCTTTTCGATGATGCGCTTGACCGTTTCGGCGGTGAGGGGCTCCAGGTAGATTTCGTCCGCCAGCGCCTTATCGGTCATGATGGTGGCCGGATTGGAGTTCACCAGCACCACGTTCACGCCCGCCTTCTTGAGCACGCGGCAGGCCTGCGCGCCGGCGTAGTCGAACTCGGCAGCCTGGCCGATGACGATGGGACCGGAGCCGATCATGAGCACCTTTTTGATGTCTTTATTCAGCGGCATGGCGATCCTCCTCCATCATGCTCACAAAGCGGTCGAACAGGAACATGGTGTCGCGCGGGCCCGAGCAGGCCTCCGGGTGGAACTGCACGGAGAACGCCTTCAGGCCGGGATAATCAAGGCCTTCGCACGTGCCGTCGTTGGCGTTGACAAAGCTCTGGCGGCCGCCGGGCACGGAATCGGCCACTGCCGCGTAGCCGTGGTTCTGGCTGGTGATGTAGGTATGGCCGGTGGCCTCCTCCCGCACCGGCTGGTTGACGCCGCGGTGGCCGTATTTCAGCTTCACGGTCCGTCCGCCCGCGGCCAGCGCCAGCAGCTGGTGGCCCAGGCAGATGCCGAAGATGGGCAGCTTGCCCATCAGTTTCCCGATTGCCTCTATGCACGCCGCGTTCTCCGCCGGGTCGCCGGGGCCGTTTGAGAGCATCACGCCGTCCGGCTTCATGGCCAGCACGGCCTCCGCCGTGGTGGTGGCGGGCAGCACAGTCACGTCGCAGCCCCGCCGGTTGAGCTCATAGATGATATGATGCTTCGCGCCGTAATCCATCAGCGCCACCTGATACCGGGCTTCACCCTGGGCGGGATGCCGTTCGGGATGCTTCACCGTGGTGGCTTCCACCGCGCCGCGCACGGCGTAGGCCCTGATCTCCTCCAGGTCGGCCGGGAGCTCGTCAGTGATCATGGCGTTCATCACGCCGCGCTCGCGGATGTGCTTGGTCACGGCCCGGGTATCCAGCCCCCAGATGCCCGGCACGTTCCGGTTTTTCAGGAAGGTATCCAGGTCGTACTGGCTGCGGAAGTTGGAGGGCGCATCGCACCACTCCCGCACCACGTAGCCCTTCACGCGGCACTCGCCCTCGAAGTCGGATTCGATGATGCCGTAGTTGCCGATGAGCGGAAAGGTCTGCATCACAATCTGTCCTTCGTAGCTGGGGTCGGTCAGGGTGGCGATGTAGCCTCCCATGCCGGTCGTGAACACCAGCTCGCCGATCGAAGCGCGGTCCGCCCCGAACGCAAGCCCCTCGAACACAGTTCCGTCCGCCAGAGCCAGATATCGCTTCTTCATGAACAAACCTCCGTTTCCCATTGCCGCGGCCGGCACAGCAAACGCATAATATTCGTCAATTTCGCGTTATTTGTGCATATTCCTCATAAAAATACAATCATGCCTAAATTACAGGCATTGTACAACGCCCTGTTTTTTTTGTCAACGCAGATTCAATTAAGGAATCGGTCATAATCCGCGCCTGGCGGCAAAGAAATGTAAAATGCCCGGCACGCAAGCCGGACAGCAGCCGTGCGCGTCTGGGCTGTCTGAAGCAATGAAACAGGGAGAAGACCCCCTGTGCCTTCTCCCCATGTCAATGCCGGAACGCAGGATTTGTGCCTCTGGGATGCGCGGCCAATCCTGCATGCGATATCGCATCCCATATCATCCTCGTCAGGAGGTTTCCCAATGATCAGCCGCGCGGCTGGCCGGCGCAGCGCGCCATGATGGCCCGCGCGGCGTCCCGCGCCGGATAGGACGGGCAGTCCAGCGGACAGCCGTCGCCCACCCAGTAGGTCTCCGCGCGATCCGAGGAGACGTGCATGCGCAGCGCGTCCTCTTCCTCGGCGGTGAGGCCGGCCGCCGCTGCGATCAGCGTGACGCCCGCGTTCATCAGCAGCCGCGCGCGCTCGGGCAGCGCCTGCAGGGTGGCAGCGCGGGTGCCGGCGTCCGCGCCGGCCGCCACGCCCAGGTAATACGCGGACTGCCCGGCTTCCAGCAGCAGCCGCTCCAGCGACGCAGCCACGCGGTGCACGTCTTCCGCAGACGCGCCGGAAATCAGCAGCATGCGCGGCCGGCCGCCCAGCAGCGCCGCGCGCTCCTCCGGCGCCACGTCGCCTGTGCGCCACGCGCAGCCGCCCGAGCGCAGCTCCTCCGGCGCCTCGGGCAGCGCCTCCGCGAAGATGCCGCCGCCGGAGATCTCATAGTCGTCCACGATGACGAAGCGGTTGGTGGCCGCCAGGTCGCCGGTGTCGTCAAAGGCGCACAGCCGGCTCATCGCCAGCACGCACTCGGCCACCTCGTGCCGGTCGATCTCCTCCTTGCGTACGCGGTGCAGGCTGGCCGCGTCCATCACGCTCAGCACGGTCTCCAGGCGGCATTCCAGCTTTGCGGCGCCGGTCTTGAGGAAATAGGTCTTGCCGGGCGCCATGGGCGTCCTGCCCAGCCAGAACAGGCTGACCCGCACCCGCCGCGCCACCTTCGGGGGCATGTCGCACGCCCGCGTGCACAGCTCGCCGCGGCGCACGTAAATCTGCTCCGTCATGGTGAAGCCGGCGGCCCAGCCGGCGGAAGCCACGCCCTCGGCCTCATCCGGGCGCATGGGCTCGATGCGGTTGACGTGCGTGCGCTTGCCGGAGGGATAGAACACCACCTCGTCGCCGGCCTTCAGCGCGCCGGTCTCCACGGTGCCCGCGATGATGCGGCGTGCGTCGCCGTGGGTGAATTTGTAGACGTCCTGCACGGGCATGCGCAGCGGCAGCGCGTCCAGCGAGCCGGGCGCGCGGAACTCGTCCAGCGTCTCCAGCACGGTGGGGCCGCTGTACCAGGGCATGTTCCCGCTCTTCACGGCAATGTTGTCGCCCTCGCGCGCGCTCACGGGAATGAAACCCTCGGGCGTAATGCCGATCTCCTTCAGGAAACGGCCGTACTCGGCGACGATCCCCTCGTAGGCCGCGCGGTCATAATCCACCAGGTCCATCTTGTTGACCATCACGCAGATCTGCCGGATGCCCAGCATGGACAGCATGTAGCCGTGCCTGCGGGAATTTTCGCGCACGCCCTCGCTGGCGTCGATGACCAACAGCGCCGCGGCCGCGCGGGAAGCGCCGGTGATCATGTTCTTGAGAAACTCGATGTGCCCGGGCGCGTCGATGATGATGTACTGCCGCTTCTGCGTGTGGAAGAAACAGCGGGCGGTGTCGATGGTGATGCCCTGGGAGCGCTCGTCCTTGAGGGCGTCCAGCAGGAAGGCGTATTCAAAGGGCTTGTCGTTGCGGCGGCACATCTCCCGGATCTGCTCCAGCTTGCCCTGCGGCAGCGCGCCGGTATCGGCCAGCAGGCGGCCGATCACCGTGCTCTTGCCGTGGTCCACATGGCCCACGATGACGATGTTCATGTGCTCGCGGCGGTTCTGCCCTGCGTCCATCACATGTAACCCCCCTTGCGCAGCTCTTCCAGCCCGCCGCCGTCCTCCTTGTCCTGTTCCCGGCCGGAGCGCTCGGCGATGTTGGCGAACTTGCCCGTTTTCAGCTCCTCGACGATCTCGTCCAGCGTGGACGCGTCCGACTCCACCGGCTTGGTGCAGGGCCAGCAGCCCAGCGAGCGGTAGCGCAGGCCGTCGCCGTGGTTGAAGTACAGCGAAACCACCGGAACGCCCTCGCGCCGGATGTATTCCCACACGTCCAGCTCGGTCCAGTCCAGCAGGGGATGCACGCGGATGTGCGTTCCGGGGCGGAAATCCGTCTTGTACTGGCCCCAGAACTCCGGCGGCTGATCGCCGATGTCCCAATCGTTGTTGCGGTCCCGGGGGGAGAAATAACGCTCTTTGGAGCGGCTGCCTTCCTCATCCGCCCGCACGCCCACGATGACGCCGGTGTAGGGCTCGGTATTCCTGTCGCGCTCGTAGAGGCCTGTGTCGTGGTTCATGCGGTAGCGGGGCCAGGTGCCGTCCAGCGTGTGGGTCAGCGCTTCCGTTTTGAGCAGCCTGCAGCATTCCAGGCGGGTGGCCGTGCCGTCCGGGAAGGTGGTTTTCTCCGCCAGCGCCCGGGCGTTTTCTCCGTAAACCATATCCAGGTGCCATTTCCGCGCCAGCATGTCGCGGTATTCGATCATCTCGGGGATCTTGTAGTGGGTGTCGATGTGCACGAGCGGGAAGGGCACGTGGCCGTAAAACGCCTTGCGCGCCAGGCAGAGCAGCACGGTGCTGTCCTTGCCGATCGACCAGAGCATGCACAGGTTTTTGAACTGGCTGTAGGCTTCCCGGATGATGTGGATGCTGCGCGCCTCCAACTGGTCAAGATGTTCCATTGCAATCTCCTCTACGCGCGGCGCAGCAGATTCTGCGCCGAGTTGACGATATAGAAGCCCCGGCTGTTGCGCGAGTCGGTCCGGTTGTACGTCATGGGCGTGTCGTCGCCCTGCCGGAAGATTGCGCCCGCCTGCTCCGCCACGCACTGCATGGCGGCGGTGTCCCACTCCATGGTGGGACCGGTGCGGTAGTACAGGTCGGCCTCGCCCCGCGCCACCAGGCAGCCCTTGAGCGAGCTGCCGGAGGGCAGCGTGGCGGCGATCCGGTCGGCGTTCAGCGCCAGCAGCGCGCGGGTGGCGTCGTCCATGTGCGAGCGGCTGATCATCATCACCAGGCCCTCGCGCCGGCCGGACACCCGGATGGGCCGCGCCGCGGCGATGGCGTCCTCCGCCCGCGATGCGCCGGCGCAGAAGAAGGCGCCGCAGCCCTCCGCCGCGAAGTACAGCTCGTCCAGCGCGGGGGCATACACCACGCCCATCACGCTGCGGCCCCGGTATGAAAGCGCGAT
>LVAP01000011.1 GCA_001603025.1 Clostridiales bacterium Firm_10
ACATCGCCAAATGGATGGAGTCGGTGGCTTATCTCGTCGAAAAAGGACCCATGCCCGAATTGGAGAAGGTGGTCGAGGCCACCATTGACGAGATTGAGCGGCACCAGGACGGGAACGGCTACGTGAACAGCTATTTCACCGCCATTGAGCCCAGCCAGCGCTGGACCCGCCGCTGGGCGCACGAGCTGTACTGCGCGGGACACCTGATCGAAGCCGCTGTCGCGTGGCGGCATGCCACTGGACGGGATCGCTTCCTGAAGATCATGTGCCGTTACGCGGATTACATCGACCGCGTGTTCCGGCGGGAGGGAAGCGCGCGCTTCTCCACGCCCGGCCATGAGGAGATCGAACTGGCGCTGGTGAAGCTGTATCACGCCACGGGCGAGGAGAAGTACCTCGCGCTGAGTCGGCACTTCATCGACATGCGCGGCCGGAATGCGGAGACCGAAGGGGAGGCCGAATGGCAGAAACGCGCGAACCAGAGCCACCTGCCCTGCGTGGAGCAGGACACGGCGGAAGGCCACGCCGTGCGCGCCGGATACCTGTTCAGCGGCATGGCGGATATCGCGCGTGAGTGCGGCGACGAGGCGCTGAAGGCCGCCTGCGAAAAACTGTTTGACAGCATCGCGCTCAGGCGCATGTATATTACCGGCGGCGTCGGCTCAACGCACAACCAGGAGGCGTTCACCGTCGATTACGACCTGCCGAACGAAACCGCCTACACCGAGACCTGCGCGGCCATCGCGCTGGCGTATTTCGCCGGACGGTTGCTTCTCATGGAGCCGGACGCGAAGTACGCCGACGTGGTGGAGCGCGTGCTGTACAACGGATTCCTCGCGGGCACGTCGCTGGACGGGAAGCATTTCTTCTATTCGAACCCACTGGAGATCACGCTGAGCCGCCGCGAACACCCCAGCTCTGAACGCGGCGACTGGCTTCCCGCCACGCAGCGGGTGGAGGTGTTCTCCTGCTCATGCTGCCCGCCCAACGTGACGCGCTTCGTGGCCTCCGTGGGTGATTTCATGCTCACGGAAGACGATGGGACTGTGTTCGTCCATCAATACATGAACGCCGCGGCGAAGGCCGGCCCGGCGAGGATCGGCGTTGAGACGGATTATCCGCGCCACGGCGTGATCCGCGTGCGAGCGGAGGGGCTGGGCGGCCGCCGGCTCGCGCTGCGCATACCCGGCTGGTGTGACCGTTTCGGGCTGAACGTGCCGTATGCCATGGAGAGGGGCTATGCCTGCATCGCCCCGGCGGACGCGGCGGATGTCACGCTGACGCTGGACATGGCGCCGCGGCTCGTCGAAGCCAATCCGAACGCGGCGGACTGCGCTGGCCGGGCGGCTGTGATGCGCGGCCCGGTGGTGTACTGCCTGGAAGGCGTCGATAATGGCGAGCGGCTTCACGGAATCCTGCTCGATCCGCGCGGCGCGTTGGCGGAGGCGGGTTCCTTCGGCGGCCTGCCGGTCATCTCGGCGAAGGGCTGGCAGAGGCCGTCGCCGGAGGGAAACTGGCTGTATCGCCCTTACGCCGCGCGTTATGAGGAAAAAGCGCTCACCTTCATCCCGTATTACGCCTTCGCCAACCGCGGCGAGAGCGACATGCGCGTGTGGGTGCCTGTGAAAACGACCTGGTAAACAAAGGACTGATATGGGGAGGAAATGGCATGAACGAATACGAAAAGATCCCTGGAAGCAGCGTCATCACGCGCTGGCCCGACCCTGTGCTGACATGCCGGGACGTGCCCTACGAATCAAACCTGACCTTTAACGCCGGCATCACGCACGACGAGAAAAGTTATGTGATGCTCTTCCGGAACGACTATGGATGCACTCAGCCCGAATGGGAAGCCGGCAAGCGCTTCAAGGGCACCAACATCGGCTTGGCTCGCAGCGATGACGGCATCAGGTGGAAGGTGTTCGAACGCCCGGTGTTCGACCTGAAGAGCGACGAATTCGACCGGGCCTATGACCCGCGCATCACCTTCCTCGACGGGCGGTATTATATTTGTTTCGCGGCGGATACCAGGCACGGCGTGTGCGGCGGCATCTGCGTGACGGACGACTTCGAGCGCTACGAGGTCATCTCGATGAGCACGCCGGACAACCGCAACATGGTGCTGTTCCCGGAAAAGATCGGCGGCAATTACGTGCGGCTGGAGCGTCCCATGCCCGTCTATTCCCGCGACGGCGATGAGCAGTTCGACATATGGCTGTCCGAATCCCCCGACCTGGTGTACTGGGGCAAGTCGCGCCTGGTGCTGGGCTGCGAGCACGTGCCGTACTGCAACAGCAAGATCGGCCCCGGCGCGCCGCCGCTCAAGACCGACAAGGGCTGGCTCGTCATTTTCCACGCGGTCGACAAGGACTATACCCGCGGCAAGAACGGCTGGGAGGACAAGTGGCAGAAACGCTACGTCATCGGCATCATGCTGCTGGACCTGAACGATCCGGGCAAAGTGATCGGCATGAGCAAGAAGCCGCTGATGGTGCCGGAGACAGACCGGGAGCTGCACGGCGGCTTCCGCAGCAACGCGCTGTTCCCCTGCGGCATGATCCGCGACCTGGAGGGCAAGATCCGCATCTACTTCAGCGCGGGCGACGAGGTGGTCTGCATGGCCACGGCGGAGGAAGCCGATCTCATCGCCCTGTGCAGCGAGGCCAGATGACCGTATGATCACAGCGACATACGATCCCGCCGTGTGCCTGCGGGATTTCGGCGTGCGGGAAATCAGCTGCGCCTTTCACGACATCGACGGCACGCATTCCCTCATCCGCGACTGGCCGCCGGTGATGAGCGTGGTGCTGAACGACGTGATCGTTCACGGCTTGCCGGAGGACTTCGACAGCCCGGCCAACGCCGAGCGGCTGATCGCAGAGGCCGGCCGGCGGCCTTTGCCGGAGACGGACCGGTTCTGCGTGGAATCAGCGGGGCTTTCCGCGCTGACGCAGATGGAATGGGCCATCCGCCGGGCCGTGCAGGAGGGCACGGTGAAGGCGGACTGCGACGGCGCGGTCAACGGCGAAAAGGTCCGGCGCATTTTCCGCGGCGAGGAGCGCTTCGACGGCCTGCCGGACCCGTCCGGGCTGCAGGCCATGCTGGCCCAAAAGACGCCAAGGCTGTTCCGGCTGTACGAGCGGGTGCTTAACGGCTATTGCCGCGACAGAAACCTGGCGCTGGCGCGGGAGGATCCCGAACGTTTCCGCGTAAAGGGCTCCATGGCCTTCCTGCAGGCGCTGCGTGACGCGGGCGTGAAGAATTACTTCGTAACCGGCGCGGTGGTGGAACGGGGCATGGGCATGTTCGAGGAGGTCGAGACGCTGGGCTATGCCGTAGGGCCCGGTCAGCTGGTGGAGGATATCATCGGTTCCTCCTGGGAAAAGAAGGCGCCCAAGGACGAAATCATGCGCGAACTGGGCCTTCGCTTGGGCGTGAAGGGCGAGAACGTGCTGGTGACCGGCGACGGGCGCAGCGAGATCGCCGCGGGCGTGGACATGGGCGCGCTCACCGTCAGCCGCCTGGATCCGAAGGCAGAGAGGCAGCGGGCGCTGCACATTTCGCTCGGCACCCATATGATCGTGCCGGATTTTGGGAACGAGGCCATAAAAAAGGTGTTTGCCGGCGCTTGACGCCGGCAAACACCTTTTTTATGCTGTTGTGCCGTCTTACCGGACCCCGAACAGCATTTCGCCGTAGCTGGGGTAGGGCCAGTATTTCGTGGAAACCATCAGCTCGGTCTGGTCCACCACGGCGCGCAGCGCCTCCATGGACTGAACCACCACGTCGTGGTAGTAATGGCTTTCGGCCTCGCAGCCCGCGGCGATGGGCACGGCGGCCACGTCGGCCGTGAGGCGGGCGGTGCGCTCGGCGATGACCTGCGTCTTTTCGGAAAGCGTCTGCGCGAGGTTTTTTTCCTGCGACAGGGCAATGCCAAGCTGCTGTTTCTTGAGCGCGGCGTCAGTCAGGAAGGACACGTAGTCCATCACCGCCGGCAGTATGTCGCGGTTCACCATGTCGATCATGGTGAGCGCCTCGATGTGGATGGTCTTGTTGTAATTCTCCTGCAGGATGGCCGTGCGGGATTTCAGCTCGTTTTCGGTGAAAACGCCGTGCTTTTTGAACAGCGCCACGTTTTTCGGGTCGGTGAAGTGAGGCAGCGCGTCGGCCGTGCAGCGATAGTTGAGCAGGCCGCGTCTCTCCGCTTCCTTGACCCATTCCGGCGAGTAGCCGTTGCCGTTGAAGATGATGCGATGATGATCGCGGATGGTGTGGCGGATGAGGCGATTCAGTGAAACGGTGAAATCCTTGGCCTGTTCCAGCTCATCGGCGAATTCCTCGAGCACGTCGGCCACGATGGTGTTCAGGATGATGTTCGGGCCGGACACCGAGAACGCGCTGCCCAGCGAGCGGAATTCAAATTTGTTGCCTGTGAAGGCGAAGGGCGAGGTGCGGTTTCGGTCGGTGGTGTCGCGGGGAAAGCGGGGCAGGATGTCCACGCCGATATCCATCACGGTTTTCTGCTTCTTTTCATAATCCGCCTTGCTGGCCAGCGCTTCGAGGATTTCCGTCAGCTCTTCGCCGAGGAAAATGGAGATGATCGCAGGCGGGGCCTCGTTCGCGCCGAGCCGGTGGTCGTTGGCCGCGCTGGAGACGGAGATTCGAAGCAGGTCCTGGTGCTCGTCGACCGCCTTGATGACGGCGCAAAGGAACAGCAGGAACTGGGCGTTGTCCTTGGGACTCTCGCCGGGATTCAGCAGGTTGTAGCCTTCGGTGGTGGCGAGCGACCAGTTGTTGTGCTTGCCGCTGCCATTCACGCCCGCGAACGGCTTTTCGTGCAGCAGGCACACCAGTCCGTGACGGGCGGCCACCTTGCGCATGAGCTCCATAGTGAGCTGGTTGTGGTCGGTAGCCACGTTTGTGCTGGTGTAGATGGGCGCCAGTTCGTGCTGGGACGGCGCCACCTCGTTGTGTTCGGTTTTCGCCAGGATGCCCAGCTTCCACAGCTCCTGGTCGAGATCGGCCATATATTCGGCCACGCGCGGCTTGAGCGCGCCAAAATAGTGGTCGTCCATCTCCTGGCCTTTGGCCGGACGGGCACCCATCAGCGTACGGCCGGTATAAATGAGGTCGGGGCGGCGGTCATAATCCTTCCTGTCGATGAGGAAATATTCCTGCTCGGGACCGACCGTGGTTTCCACGCCCACGTCACGGC
Organism: Clostridiales bacterium Firm_10; assembly: GCA_001603025.1. Taxonomy (GTDB): domain Bacteria; phylum Bacillota; class Clostridia; order Christensenellales; family Aristaeellaceae; genus Firm-10. The sequence goes on from LVAP01000011.1 coordinate 5,216, forward strand.
CGAACAGCTTCAGAATGCGCCGGGCCTGCCGGCTGATGACTTCCATCGAGCGAAGCAGCGGCGTCTTTTTATCCAACGCCTCGCCGGTATAGGAGCAGAAAGCCGTGGGGATGCACAGCGTGTTGTCCTTGATAAAGGCGTAGGAGGTAGGATCCCAGGCGGTGTAGCCGCGGGCCTCGAAGGTGGCGCGCAACCCGCCGGAGGGGAAGGAGGAGGCGTCCGGTTCGCCCTGAATGAGCTCCCTGCCAGAAAACTCCATGATCACGTTGTCGTGGTCGGGGGAGATGAATGCCTCATGTTTTTCGGCGGTGATGCCGTTCATGGGCTGGAACCAGTGGGTGTAGTGCGTCGCGCCCTTCTCGATGGCCCAGTCCTTCATGGCGTTGGCAACTACACCCGCGATTTCGAGGGTGAGGTCCTTGCCCGCGGCGAGGGTCTTCTTCATTTCTTTATAGGTGGCGTGCGGCAGGCGCTGTTTCATGACGTCGTCGTTGAACACCATGGATCCAAACAGATCTGACATTTTCGCTTCCATCAGATGCATCCTCCTGACATAGTTGGCGTCACGCTATCATATGCCGGTTTGATGGACTATAATAGCAGGGTTTTCTCTGCGTGTCAACGTCCTGCGGGAAGATTTTTCGTTGACTTTTGACGCGCCTGTGGTGAGGCGATTATTGACATGCCCGGAAGGCTCACTTATAATGAAAACGGGAGGAGGCGACAGCGCTGTTTCCGAAAGCGTGAGAGGAGGTTGGATCATGAGTCGGTTTGAGGTGGACTTCAGCCGGATTACGGGCAGAATCAAGCCCATGCACAGTGTGAACAACGGCCCCGCGGACGCGCGCGGCATGGGCAACGCCCGGTATTTTGCCGAGGCGGGCATTCCCTATGCCCGGCTGCACGATTCGGGATTTTACGCCGGCTACGGCGGCTCGCATTCGGTGGATGTGCACGCGCTGTTTCCGGATTTCGACGCGGATGAGAACGATCCCGCCAGCTATGATTTCACGCTGACGGACAACTATCTCCGGCAGATCACGGACGCGGGCGTGAAGGTGTTTTACCGGCTTGGAAGCAAGATCGAGCACGAGCCGAAAAAATACGGGACGCTGGTGCCAAAGGATTTTGGCAAGTGGGCGCGCATATGCGAGCACGTCATCCGCCATTACAACGAGGGCTGGGCGGACGGCCTGCGGCTTGGCATCGAATACTGGGAAATCTGGAACGAGCCCGACTGCCGCAACGCGGACGGCTCAAACCCCTGCTGGCAGGGCACGGACGAGCAGTTCTGCGAGCTGTTTTATGTGGCGCTGAAGCATTTGAAGGCCTGCT
>LVAP01000117.1 GCA_001603025.1 Clostridiales bacterium Firm_10
ACCGGGTGGAACTGGCTTATGTCGTCAGCGGTAGCTGTCACTCTCCCGTTTATGAATGCACCTACGATTTGCAAAGCCAAAAAACCGTTGTCACTGCCGTGCATGACGAGAAACTGGAACCCGGCCAGTTTATCCTGATGGATGCCGGCGTTGTACACGGCCTTGAGGTGACTGCCCAGTGTTACATGCTTAACGTGGAACTGAGATTTGAACCGGAGGGCAGACACCTTTACAGTATCGGCGATTTGGCTGGAAGGTCTGCGCAGTTGCGTAACTGCATTATCAAGGGGAAAACATACCTGCGGGGCGTCGACCGGTTCAACAAGCTGCAGCAGGCGCTCAACGATGTTATTGAACATACCTCCAGCCATGAACTCAGGATCGGAGACGATGACGCCCTTGCGGACATTCTGGTTGCCAGACTTTTGCTGATTACCGCTGAATGCCTGGATGAAAATGTTGCGCAGCAAAACATCGTCAATTATGTGGCAAAAATCGACCGGTATGTTTCCGCCAATCTGGAATCGGAAATCAGCGAGGACGACCTGGCCCGGGTACTCGGCATATCGAAGAATTATATGCAGCGGATATTCCGGGCGTATAAAGGCATGCCGCTGAAAAAGTACATCAACTGGCTGAGAATTGAGAAGAGCAAGCGTCTGCTGGCGTCCTACGGCGAATACGACATCATGGATGTGGTCATTGCCTGCGGTTTCAATTCACGTCAGCATTTTTCGCGGGTATTCCGGGAGAAAACCGGCATGACGCCGACGCAGTTCCGGCAAGAATTCTTCAAAACTCACCAGATCCGGTATTATCCCGGAATAGAACGCGAAAAGAAAGATGTGAAGACTTGAATGACGGAAATAAAAGGGGGGCACAACGTGACACTGGCGCAATATCCGCCGATGGGGTGGAACAGCTGGGATTGCTGCGGCGCGGCGGTGACGGAGGATACCGTCCGTCAAAACGCCGAATACATGGCAAAGCATCTGAAGGCATTTGGCTGGGAATACATTGTGATCGATATACAGTGGTCGCAGCCCACGGCCCGGACTCATTCTTACGAACCGTTTGCAGAGCTAATCATGGACGGTTACGGACGTCTTCTTCCTGCGCCGAACCGCTTCCCCAGCGCCGCAGGCGGAAATGGCTTTAAACCGCTGGCGGATTATATCCACTCATTGGGATTGAAATTCGGTATTCACATTATGCGAGGTCTTCCGCGAATGGCAGCTCACCGCCGCCTGCCTATCGCGGGTAGCGGGTATACCTGCAATGAGGCCGCGGATCCCAATTCCATATGCGCGTGGAACCCGGATATGTATGGCCTGCGAAGTGGGCATCCAGGCGCAAAGGATTATTACGACAGCATTTTCCGGCTGTACGCCCAATGGGGTGTCGACTTTATCAAGTGCGATGACATTGCGCGGGAGTATCCTCACTGCGAAAGGGAAATCGAGCTCATTTCCAGCGCGGCAAGATCATGTGGGCGAGACATTGTGTTATCCCTGTCGCCGGGCCCTGCACCGCTTGAGCGTGCGGAGCATCTAAAAACTTACGCCAACATGTGGCGCATCACCGACGACTTCTGGGACGAATGGCGGATGCTTAAGGCCATGTTTGAGCGGGCGGAGAAGTGGTGTATTCACGCGGGACCTGGGCACTGGCCGGATGCAGATATGCTGCCGGTGGGGGCCATCAGGCAGTGCTATGAAAACGATGGCGAAGACCCGTATCCCGGAAAGATCAGCCGCCGTGGCTGGACTCAATTCACACAGGCAGAACAGCAAACCATGCTGACATTATGGTGCATGATAAGATCACCGTTGATGATAGGCGGGGATTTGACGAAAAACGATGATTTTACGCTGTCACTGCTCACTAACGGTCCGCTTTTAGACATAGAAAAGAAAAGCTTTTGTGCGCATCCTCTGTATACGACAGACAAAGAATCCGTCTGGATCGCACCTCGCGCGGATGGAAAGGGTTGTTTCACGGCGGCGTTCAATCTGTCCGAAGAGAGACGGACGGTCGTGGTTGATCCAGCGGAAATTGGCTGCGGCGCGTTCAGTGCCGTGGAATTGTGGAGTAGGCGGCGCTGCGATGATCTGTCCGCTGTGCTTCTGCAACACGGAGCAGCTGTATGGCATATGGAATATGTAAGATGATAGGAGGCCATGGCGCGATGACACTGTCCAATCGGGAGCGTTTCATAAGAACACTGGCTTTTCAGGATGTTGACCGCTTGCCGATGATTGAATGGTGCGAGTGGTGGGACAAAACCATCGATCGATGGGTAAGTGAAGGTTTTAAACCTACCTCATATCACGATCTGAGACAAACCGAAGCCATACAGCTACAGATGGGTCTCGATCTTCATATGCAGGTCGTCGTCGGAATAACGACGGTGCTCACGCCGAAGCCGGCGCAGGTGTGGTGCTAGGTGTTGTAGGTGCACACAGACACGCCGTCCGGCTTCAGCGCCAGCAATTCCTCGTTGTCCTCAAAGGCGGGCACACCCACCCGTAAGACCGAACTCGTCCAGGAAGGCGCGGGCCTTGCCCGGCACGATGTCGGAGGCGCCGATGATCTCGATGTTGTCCATTTGCAGGTAGGTGCGCATGTGGCTGTGGGCGATGCCGCCGGTGTCGATGATGCCGATTCTGATCTTTTCTATTTCGTTCCTCCTTTCGTTCGCGGGTGCTTCAGTACCCCGGGCGTCATTCCTTTATGTTGTCCTTGCCGCCGCGCCCGTAGACCAGATACAGTACGACGGCGGAAATGATCATCATCAGCACGGCGTACACGAACGTGAGTGCCACGCCGTCCGAGCTGTTGCCCATCTCCTCGGTCAGGCTCTTGATCTTCACACCCAGTGTGGGGTTGGCCGGATGGTGCAGGAACACGGACATGTCGTAATCGGTCAGAAGGCCGTTGAAGTTCAGCGCGGCGATGGCCATGACCGTGGGCAGCAGCACCGGGAAGATGACGCGGCGGAAGGTGTACAGCCCACCCGCGCCCAGGTTCTTTGAGGCGTCCTCCAAGGCACTGTCCAGCGAGAAGAAGGCGGCCTTGGTCATGCGCATGGTGAATGGCAGCTTGATGATCACATAGCCGATGAGCAGCAGCTGCAGCGTGGCGATCAGCGGGGTGTTGAACATGTACCACCTGGGCTGGTTGAAGGCCAACAGCAGGCTCAGGGCGATCATGGTGGAGGGCAGCAGCCAGGGAAGCATCAGGCTGTACTCCAGCGCCGTGGCGGAGAGGCTGTCGCGCCGCTTCTGGATGTAGCGGCAGGCCACCACCACCAGCGCGCCCACGATCACTGCTGCCAGCGCCGAGTAGATGATGGACACCATGAACGGCTTGTAGGCCGTGGTCTTGCTCAGCAGCTCCCCATAGTTCCTCAGCGAGAAGGTGGAGAAGTCGAGCTGCCTCTGCTGGATGTGAGCCGAATCGGAGAAGGAGAACAGCACGATCAGCACCACTGGGATCACATAGATCACGAACAGCGCCCAGGCGTAGATGTGAACCAGCACGTTCACCACGGGGTTGTTGATCTTCTGCTTCACGATCTTGGTCTTCACCTTGGAGACGGACATGTAGTGCCCCCGCCGCTCAATGGCGGTCATCAGCGCCAGCAGAATCATGGTGGCCAGGCCCAGGATGAGCGACAGCGTGGCCGACAGGCTCTTGGCGCTGGTGGTGGTCATCTCGGCGAACTGCTGGATCATGGGGTTGATGGTCTGGAAATCCTTGCCGCCTACCAGCAGCGGCGCGCTCATGGCGCAAAGGCCGGTGATGAAGGTGAGTATGGTCACGGCGAACAGGCTGGGCAGCAGCACCGGTAGCACCACGCGCCGCAGGATGGTCCACTGGCTGGCACCCATGTTGCGCGCGGCCTCGACGGTCTGGAAGTCCACCGCGCGCATGGCGTTGCGCAGGAAGATCATGTGGTTCGAGGTGCAGGAGAAGGTCATCACGAACAGCACCGCCCAGTAGCCGGTGAACCAGGTCTTGTTCATGTTCGGGAAGATGCTGGCCATGAGGTTGGTGAGCACGCCGTTATCGCTGTAGATGAACTTATAGCCGGACACCAGCGTCACGCCGCCGTAGATCAGCGTGGTCATGTAGCCCAGCCGCAAGATGGCCGAGCCTTTGATGTCGAAATACTCGGTGATGAGCACCAGGGAAATGCCCACGAAGCCCACCGTGATGGAGAGTGTGGGCGCGAGGATGAAGGAGTTGGTGAGCGCCTTCATGGCGCGGGGGGATTTGAACAGCTTCTGGAAGGATTCCAGCGACAGCCTGCCGCCTTCCAAAAACACTGTTTTCAGCAGGTTTAGGATGGGCAGCACCATGCACGCCATGATGAACCACACGAACACGCACGCCATCACGCCGAACAGGATCATCTGCCCCGGCGTCATGCGCTTGAGCCTGAGTTTCAGCGGAAGTCTTACCTGCATTGCGCCCACCTCCTCAGTAGACCATCAGGTCGTCCGGGTCGATGGCGACGGCGACCTGGTCGTTCACCTGGAAGTAGCTGGCCCCGTCGTTCTTCACAATGCACTTGAGGTGCTGGCTTCCCGCCTCCAGCTGATACTTGATGTACAGCCCAAAATACTCGCGCCCGGTCACCTTCGCGGTGAAGGAGGCGGCGTTTGGCCGCTCGCCGTCATTCACGTGGATACGCTCCAGCCGCACGTAGGTGGCCCGGGCCGGATCCAGCGCGCGGCCGGTCTTCGCGGCGATGTCGCGCACGAAGCCCTCGTCCAGCCGGTTGATGTCTCCGATGAAGTTGCAGACGAACTCGGTCTTCGATTGGCTATAGATCTCGTTGGGCGTGCCAATCTGCTCGATGAAGCCCTTGTTGAACACAGCGATGCAGTCGGACAGCGTCAGCGCCTCCTCCTGGTCGTGGGTCACATACACGGTGGTAATGCCGAACTTGGCCTGCATCTCCTTGAGCTCCTCCCGCAGCTGAACGCGCAGCTTGGCGTCCAGGTTGGAGAGGGGCTCGTCCAGGCAGATGATCTCCGGGTTGTTCACCAGGGCGCGGGCGATAGCCACGCGCTGCTGCTGGCCGCCGGACAGCTCCGCCACCTTGCGCCCGAGTTGTTGCTCGGTCAGGTCCACCTTCTGGGCCATTTCCTTCACGCGGCGGTCGATGTCCGGCTTGTTCACCTTCTTCACCCGCAGGCCGAAGGCGATGTTCTCATACACGCTCATGGTGGGGAACAGCGCGTAGTTCTGGAACACCATGCCGATGTTGCGCCGCTCCACCGGCACATGGGTGATGTCCTTGCCCTTGACCATCACCGTGCCCTTCGCCGGCTCAATGAAGCCGGTGATGGTGCGCAGCGTGGTGGTCTTGCCGCAGCCGGAGGGGCCCAGAAAGGTGTAGAACTGGCCCTCCTCCACATGGATGTTGATGTCCTTCAGCGCCGTGAAATCGCCGAACCGCACCTCGATATCGTTGAGTCGAATCATCGCGGATGCCTCCATCTGTTTATTTGTTTCACGAAAAGGGGGCAAGGTTTCCCTTGCCCCCGCTCGCGCCGGGCTATTACTGCATGTACTCCAGCATGATCTTCTCGCACCAGGCGTCGATATTGGCAGCCACCAGCGCCCAGTCGATGTCCTGAGCGGGGATAGAGCACATTTCAACCTGGCTGGCGGGTGCCTTCTCGGCGGCCTTCTCGTTGGCGGGCATGGTCTTGAACTGCTCGGACCACTCGCCCTGAATCTGCGCGGAGCCGAACCACTCCACGAAGCGCTGGGCCTCGTCGAAGTTCTTGGTGGTCTTCACGATGGCCACGCCTTCGACCGCGTAGGGGATGCCCACCTCGGGCACCGCATAGCCGGTTTTCACGCCGTACTGCTGATCGTACTGATCCGCGCCGGAAGACCACATCTGGCCCATCACCACGGGGGAGTTCTCGTTCACGAACTGTGCGTACAGATCCACGCCGTCCTCCACAGGGGTGCCGTGGGCAAAGAATTCGCCGATGGCGTTCCAGCCCTCTTCGGAGATGCCCAGCTCGCCGTCAGGATCCACATAGCGGGTCAGGATGCCTGCCAGGACGTTGCGGGTGGTGCCGCCGGTCAGCTTAATCTGGGACTCATACTTGGTCCAGAACTCTTCCTTCTCCCACAGGTCGGGCCAATCCTTGGGGGCCTCCTCAGGGGAGATCTGGTTGGAGTCGTAGGCCAGCAGGATGGCCTGCTTCACGATGGCGTAGTAGTAGCCGTTGGGGTCGTTCAGGCCCTCGCTCACTTCGCCTGCCCAAGAAGGAGCGTCGATCTGCGCGAGGATACCGCGGGCAATCAGGTCGTTCCAGATGATGGCGTTCAGGCCGAACACCACGTCGCAGGGGGTGGCTTCGCCCTCGTTGATCAGGCGCTGCTGAACCGCGCCCGCGCCTTCCTCGACGATGGTCAGCTCATAGCCGTCCTTGGCGGCGCGCTCCTTCAGCCAGTCCGCGCGGCCGGAGGAACCGGAGTTGGTGTAGATGGTGAGGGCCACGCCGGTGCCCTTCACGTCGGCGCCCTTGGCCTCATCTGCCAGGGCGGCGCCGGTCAGAGACAGCGCGAAGATCAAAGACAGAACCAGAGCCAGAATCTTTTTCATGGGTATTGCTCCTTTCCTATTCGGATCACCCACAGGTGAATTCCGTGTTACTAATCATAGCAGTTTCCCCCGAATTTGTCAATTCCGAATATGGTACAAACGGCCGGCAAGCCCGGTTGTTTTTCGTCACTTTTCCCAGCCCGGTTTGTCCCCTAGTACCGTATAGAACCGCTCCAGATGTTCGGCCATGGGCGCGCCCTGATAGGTTCCCGCCACAAACCTGCCGATCACTTCTTCCCGGAGGTTGCGCCAGGATTCGCTCTCCACCCTCGGAATGATGGGATAAAACAGGCAGCCGTTGTTCACCGCGACCTGATGGTCGCCCGGCGAGTCGCCCACCTTCAGCACGTGATCCGGCGCGTAGCCCTTCCTCATCGCCGTGCGGATATGCGGATCGTCTTCGTGCCACTCTCCTAGCCGCCGACCGCGTCGAAGCAGTTCAGGATGCCGCAGTGATCCAGATCCCGGATCAGCACCTCCTGCGTCGTGGAGGACACCGCCACATCCGCGTAGGGACGCAGCGCGTCGATGGCCTCCCGCACCCCGGGGAAGGGGCCGATGTTGCGCACGATCGCTTCCATCAAGCTGCAGGATATGCCTTTGGTTCCTGGTTCCAACGCAGCACGAAAGGCTATTGTTTGCAGGACGCCTGACCATGCCCTGCAAGCTTTTTTCTTTTTTCTCTACACTGCTTGCCACCCGCAAGCATGCCTCATTTCATGTTTTCCAATGAGATAAAGATTTTATTACATACTTCTTCAGTAATCGAGTCGCATTCAATCAACACCGATTGACTGTTGTATTCAAGGTGACCTAAAACTAAACATGGAAAGTCAGAT
>LVAP01000118.1 GCA_001603025.1 Clostridiales bacterium Firm_10
GGACAGGAGCACGCTGATCAGCCCGGCCAGCGCGGCCGTGACAACCAGCCACAGCGCGCCGCCCGCCGCGCCCGTCGACGCGCCGTCCGCGTCCTCGGCCTTCGCCGAGCCGCCGTACAGCACGGTGTTGAGCACATCGGCCATGTACTTCGTGGCGTCGATGGCCCGGTCCTTATCCAGGGTGTGGGTCCCGAACTCCAGCAGCAGCGAGCGCGGGCTGACGGCCTGGTTGTAATCGCCCCTGCCGATGAAGATATCCTTGATGAGGCCCTTGTATTTTTCGTCCGCGGCCGCCTTGAGCGCCTTGGCAAACTCGCGGTTGGCGGCGCTGTCCGGATTGGAACGGCCCACGAGCAGGCGCACCCGGCTGGTGTCCCGGCCGTCCACCTGTGTTTCATACTCGGACTCATCCGGAATGCCGTCCCGGTGAATGTCCAGCAGCGCGTCCGGGCGCATCTTCATCAGCGATTCCGCGGTGCGGCGCGAGCGGCTGTAGGCCTTGGCGTCGTGGGGCAGGTGGGTGGTGGCGTCCAGCTCCACCCGGATGCCCAGCTTTTCAAGCGCCTCTTTCAGCGCCCTGTCCACGTCGTAAATGCCTCCTCTGCCCTCGCGGGAGGCGGCGCCGTCGCCCTTCACGTAGGACTCGTCGCTGTGCGTGGAATAGAGAGCGACCAGCTTTTCCCCGGCCTTTCTCCCGGCCTGGGCGAATACGGCCCGCGCCAGGACGGCGTCGCATTCCGGTTCTTCGCCCAGACACTGCGCCGTGGCCCGCCGGGCTTCATCGTCCACCCCGACCACCACCCAGAGCCGGTTATCCGAGGAGATGTACTCGTCTCCCTCCCAGATGCGCCCGGCCATGCTCATCACCGGCTGGCCGCTCAGATCCACCATGGCATACACGTCGCCGTCTTCGGCCAGCGCCGCTGGCGCCAGGGTCAGCAGCAGCGCCCCCAGGCACGCTATTCTCTTCAGTCCGCTCATTTCGATCCGCTCCTTTCGCGGAACGCGCCGCCCGCAAAGGTGCGGCTGTGATCCCTGCGCCGGCCGCGCGACATGCGCTCGATCAGCTCGCCCGCGAATTCCGCCAGCAGCACGGCCGTGAGCCCTGAAACGACGACCACATCCAGCGCGCCCGCGCCGCCCAAAGCGAGGGGCTGGGCCACGCCGCGCCGCCACACGTCCACCGCCGCCCACATGTCGGCGATCACTGCCCCCAGCACGCCCGCAATGAACGCGCCGCGGCGGGAGCGCCCGAAGACGCAGGCGATGGCGCCGCCCGCCAGGCCGTAGAGGTAGTTGTAGTCTGCAAACGCCTGCTCGGGCTCTTCGGGCAGCAGCCGCCCCATGAGGTAGATGGCGACGCCGGTCAGCACGGACGCCGCCAGCGCGCGGCCCGTCTCGCGGCCCGTACCAGCCCTGGCAAGCAGGAAGGCGCACAGTCCCACGGGAACCAGCGCGCCGCCGATGTTGACCGAGAACAGCGGCGTCACGGGGATCTCGGGCAGCAGGCCGCCCACGATGATCAGCGCTGCGAACAGCAGCGCCTGGCGGTCGGTGAGGCGCAGGCGGTCCAGCACGCGCTGGGCGACGCCGAACAGGATCAGAACGCTCACGACGGCGAGCAGTATGAATCCGATTGACATAAAAGCAAATACCTCCGTCGATTGATGACGGAGGTATTATGCCGCAAAAAGGCGCTTCTCATGCGCGCCGGCGCAGCGCAAAAAGCCGCGGAATCATCCGCGGCTTCATCTTATGACGGGCCGGTGTTTATTGCAGCGCAGTCATCAGGATGGCCAGCACGACGAAGACCAGCGCGGACACCTTGGTGGCCAGCTCCAGCTTGCCTTCAAAGCTCTTGGCCTTGTTCTTGCCCAGGAAGGTCTCGGCGCCGCCGCTGATGGCGCCCAAACCGGCGGTATTGCCCTGCTGCATCAGCACGGACACGATCAGCACGATCGCACTGAGAACGAGAAAAATCTGGATGATAACCAGCAACGCAGCCATAAAAATATCCTCCTTGACGGCGACGCGGACTTTTTCCCGCCGCCTGCGATTTCAAAACAGGGATATTATAGCATAATCTTTCGCGAAAGACAATACCTTTCATGTGAATTGTTTGCGCGTTCTCCCCGGCGATTCTTTGGCGGATTCCGGAAAAAACAGGCTTTCCCTCCGCCCGGCTTGTATGGTATAATGGACGAAAGTAACCGCGGCGGGACAACCCGCCCGGCCCGGGAGGATGAACAGACATGATTCCCAGAGCGGAATATCCCCGCCCGCAGTTCGTGCGCAGCGGCTGGATGAACCTGAACGGAACCTGGCAGTTTGAGATTGACCACGGCGCGTCCGGCCGGGCGCGCGGCCTCGCCGGCAAGGAAAAACTGGATGGCGAGATCATCGTGCCTTTCTGCCCCGAAAGCCGGCTCTCCGGCGTGGGCTGCACTGACTTTATGGCCGCCGTGTGGTACAGGCGCACCTTCGAGCTGCCCAAAGAGGCCGAAGGCAGGCGCGTTTTCCTGAACTTCGGCGCGGTGGACTACAGGGCCGAGGTGTGGGTGAACGGCACCTCCGTGGGCACGCACCGCGGCGGCTACGTGGGCTTCCAGCTTGAAATCACGAAGGCAGTCCATCCGGGCGAAAACACTGTGGTCGTCTGCGCGGACGACGACCTCCGGCACGGCCGCCAGCCCTTCGGCAAACAGTGCCCCGAGTATCACTCCCGCGGCTGCAGCTACACCCGCACCACCGGCATCTGGCAGACGGTGTGGCTGGAATGGACCGCACAAACGCGCATCGCGGGCGTGCGGCTGACGCCCGACGCCGCCAACACCTCCGTGCTCATCGAGGCGGAAATCGACGGCCCGTCGGAGGGCGTGTCGCTGGCCGCGGAGGCCTCCTTCCGGGGCGAGGGCCAGGGCGAGATCGAGGTTGACGCGGACGGAAGCGCCGCCCGCATGATGCTGTTCGTCGAAGACGCGCAGCTGTGGAACGTGGGCGAGCCGAACCTGTACGACCTGCGCCTCACCCTGAAAAAGGACGGCCGGCCCGTCGACGAGCTGAACAGCTATTTCGGTCTGCGCACCATTTCATTCGACGGCATGAAGTGCCTCATCAACGGCCGGCCCGTGTTCCAGCGCCTGATTCTCGACCAGGGCTTCTATCCGGACGGCATCTATACCGCCCCCACCGACGAAGAACTGCGGGCCGACATCGAGCGCTCCATGGCCATGGGCTTCAACGGCGCGCGCCTGCACCAGAAGGTGTTCGAGCCCCGCTTCCTCTACTGGGCGGACAGGCTCGGCTATCTGTGCTGGGGCGAGATGGCCAGCTGGGGCATCGATCCCAAGGACAGCTGGACCCTGTCCGTGTTCCTGGACGAATGGCTGCAGGTGCTCCGGCGCGACTACAGCGCGCCCAGCATTGTGGGCTGGTGCCCCTGGAACGAGGCCTGGGGCGAGCAGAACAACGGCCAGCGGGGTGAAACCCTGCGCATGACCTACCTGGTCACCAAGGCGTTTGACCGCACCCGTCCCTGCATCGACGCCAGCGGCGGCATCCACACGGAGACCGACATTTTTGACACCCACGACTACGAGCAGGATCCCGAAATCTACAAAGTCCGCTATGCCCCGGACGCCGAGATCATCTACGATCGCTTCTGCAAAGCGCAGCATTACGGCGGGCAGCCGGTGTTCGTGAGCGAATACGGCGGCATCGCCTGGAATCCGGACGGCGAGGGCTGGGGCTACGGCAACGGCCCGAAGACCGAAGAGGAATTCATCGCGCGCTACAGGGGCCTCACCGACGTCCTGCTGGACAACCCGAACCACATGGGCTTCTGCTACACCCAGCTGACCGACGTGGAGCAGGAGCGCAACGGGCTGTACTACTACGACCGCCGCCCGAAGTTCGATCCGGAAGTCATTCACGCCATCACCGCGCGCGAAGCGGCCATCGAAAAGGAATAGGCGCGCGGTCGTTCAGGGAGATTTACGTCCGCACCGTGAATGACGCTTGATTCCCGCGGCAAAATCAGCTACAATACTTTCAGACAATAATCGCAAGGAGGAGATTCATCATGGCTGTTTCCGACAAGCTCATCCAGACCGGCTACGACTATGCGAAGGAAATCTACGCCCAGTACGGCGTGGATGTGGACAAGGCGATGGAAAAGGCGGCCAGGCTGCCCGTCTCCATGCACTGCTGGCAGGCGGACGACGTGGTCGGCTGCGAAGGCGCCGACGGCGGCGCCACCGACGGCATCGCCACCACCGGCAACTACCCTGGCCGCGCCCGCAACGCGGACGAGATCCGCGCCGACGCCGACCTGGCCATGAGCATGATCCCCGGTGCGCGCAAGTTCAACCTGCACGCCAGCTATGCCGAGCTGCACGGCAAAAAGATCGACCGCGACGCCTACACCATCGCAGAGTTCCAGAGCTGGGTGGACTGGGCCAAGGAAAAAAACGTAGGCCTGGACTTCAACCCCACCTACTTCGGCCACGCCATGGTCAAGGACGGCTTCACCCTGTCCAGCCCGGACAAGGCCGTGCGCGATTTCTGGATTGAGCACGGCAAGCGCTGCCGCGAAATCGGCCTGGAGTTCGCCAGGCAGCTCGGCAAGACCTGCGTGATCAACTACTGGATGCCCGACGGCATGAAGGACACTCCTGCCGATACCGCCGCGCCCCGCCAGAGGATGATCGACTCGCTGGACAAGATCTTTGCCGAGAAGATCGACGAGAAACTGGTGCTGGAGGGCGTTGAGAGCAAGCTCTTCGCGCTGGGCCTGGAGAGCTACACCGTGGGCTCCCACGAGCTGATGCTGGGCTACGCGCTGACCCGCGGCAAAATGGTCACGCTGGACGCCGGCCACTTCCATCCCACCGAGGTCATTTCCGCGAAGATCTCCGCCTGCATGCAGTTCCTGGACCACATCCTGCTGCATGTGTCCCGCGGCGTGCGCTGGGACAGCGACCACGTCATCACCCTGGACGACGAGCTCATGAACATCATGGGTGAGATCATCCGCAATGGTTACGAGGAGCGCGTGTGCGTGGCGCTGGACTTCTTCGACGCCTCCATCAACCGCGTGGCTGCCTGGGTCATCGGCGAGCGCAACGCCCAGAAGGCCGTGCTGCGCGCCTGCCTCGAGCCCACCGCCATGCTGCGCGAGGCTGAGAACAACCTCGATTATTCAAAGCGCCTGGCGCTGATGGAAGAGGTCAAGACCCTGCCCTTCTCCGCCGTGTGGGACGCCTATTGCGCCAAGCAGAACGTGCCCGTGGGCGACAGCTGGATCCAGACTGTGAAGCAGTACGAAAAGGACGTCATGAGCAAGCGCGTCTGACGACAACAGGAAACCGGCGCCGTCGGCTTCTTCTGTGAAGCCGACGGCGTTGCTTTGCCTCTCCGCCCGACGATTTAACAAAATGCTAAACTTTCTCCATTTCAAAATCCTGTTCACGGCGCGGCCGGATAAGCTATAATGAACGTATAAAGACAAACGTTCCGCGAGGTGCTTTCCCGCATGAATAAAAAGGCCAGAAAAAAACTGATCGTCTCCCTCACGCCGGCAGGCGTGCTGGCGGCAGGGCTCATCGTGCTGTGCGCGCTGGCGCAGGCGCTGCAGGGCGGCCCCGACGCCCCGGCGCCGGATTACGGCGTGGTCGTCAACGAGGTCATGACCAAGAACACCTGCACCCTGGAGGACGATTTCGGCGACCACTCCGACTGGATCGAGCTGACCAACACCGGCCTGCAGCGCGTCGACCTCTCCGGCTGGATGCTGATGGCGCGCGGCGCGACGTCGGCCTTCGTGTTCTCCCGAGAGAGCATCGAGCCCGGCGACACGCTGCTTGTCTTCGCCAGCGGCCGCTCGCAGACGCGTCCGGGTTATGTCTGCCACGCGCCCTTCAAGCTGAGCGCTTCGGGCGACACCGTATCGCTCTACGACGCCTCCGGCCGCCCTGTGGACGCATTGGAGGTTCCCGCGCTGGACGCGGATGTTTCCTGGGCTCGCGGAGCGGACGGCGCCTTCTCCCAGTGCCTGGCGCCCACCCCTGGCCGCCCAAACGACCAGTCGGGAAGCGCGGAGGCCGTCCAGACGGCGTCCGTCGGCGGAAGCATACGCCTGAACGAAATCATGGCCTCAAACGCCACCTACCGCCTGGAGGACGGCTGCCTGTGCGATTACATCGAGCTGTACAACGGCCACGCGCTGGCGCAGTCCCTGGACGGATACGCGCTCACGGACGATGAGACGAAGCCGGACAAATACCCGCTGGACGGCCTCTCCATCCCCGGCTTCGGCTGCCTGCTCATCCACCTGGACGGCCGGGGCGACCGGCCCAGCCACGCCGCCTTCGGCCTGAGCGGCAAGGGAGACCAGGTGCTGCTGTTCGATCCCGCGGGCCAGGTGGCCGACAGCCTGCGCTATGAATCGCTGGAGACGGACCAGGCTCTCTCCTTCGTTGAGGGGGGCTGGACCACGCTGGCCTCCCCCACGCCCGGCCTGGCCAACACGCTGGACAGCGCCGTCTACGTCGCATCCCAGTTCGAGGCGGCCATGAACAGCAGCCTCGTCATCAACGAGCTGTGCTTTTCCAACACCGCCCGCGTGGACGGCCTGAACAGCTTCGACTGGCTGGAGCTGCGCAACACCAGCGCGCAAACCATCGACCTGACCGGCTACGGCCTGTCGGACAACCCGGCCAAGCCCCGCAAGTGGCAGTTCCCCAGCGGCGCGTCCATCAAGGCGGGCGGCTATCTGGTGGTCATGATGGCCGAGGGCAGCAACACGGACGTCCCCGACGCCCGCGGCTTCTACCGCACCGGCTTCAGCCTGGGTTCCGGTGAATCGGTCACGCTGTGCACGCCGGACGGCAGCGTCATCGACCGCGTGCCCGTCATGAAGCAGTACGGCAACATATCCTGCGGGCGCATCGAGGGCCAAAGCGGCTTCTTCTACTTCGAGCAGCCCTCCATCGGCGCGTACAACGGCAGCAGCGGCATGCGGGCGCGCTGCGAGAAGCCGGTGTTCTCCGTGTCCGGCGGGCTGTACGAAAGCAGCCGGACGCTCACCGTCGAGATCAAGGCCGAGCCGGACGCGCTCATCTTCTACACGCTGGACTGCAGCGATCCCTCGACGTCCTCCCTGGTCTATTCCGGCCCGATCCGCGTGACCGCCAACACCATCATCCGCGCCATCGCGACGCGCCGCGGCAGCATCGATTCCCACATCGCCACCGAGAGCTACTTCTTCGGCCTGGATCACAGCCTGCGCGTGGTGTCCCTGGTGTCCTCGCCGGATAACCTGTTCTCCAAAAAGAGCGGCATCATCGCCAACCAGCTGGAAAAATGGGAGCGCGCGGCCAACGTGGAGATCTACGGACCGGACGGCAGCGTCATCCAGCCCTCCCACGGCTGTGGAGTCGCGCTCAACGGCGACGCCTCGCGCCGGCTGGAGATGAAATCCTTCCGCGTGCTGGGCCGCGCCTGCTACGACGAGAGCAACTCGTTCGCCGCCGGCCTCTTCACCGACCGCGACTATCCCTCCTACCGCTCGTTCCTGCTGCGCGGCGGCGGGCAGGACAACACCCGCGCCCTCATCCGCGACCCGTTTATCGATTCGCTCGCCGCGGCCACGGAAGTGATGTATCAGGAGAGCGAGATGTGCGTGCTGTATCTCAACGGCGAATACTACGGCGTTTACGACATCCGCGAGCGCATCGGCACCTATTCCATCTGCGATTTCGAGGGCTGGCCGCGCACCAAGCGCATGGACATCGTGAAGAGCAACGACCTGGCGCAGTACGGCACCAATGACGACTACGCCGAGCTGCTCGACTGGATCGCGGCCCATCCCGACGCCACCGACGAAAACATCGCCTATGTCGAAACGCGCATCGACATGGATAACTACATCGACTACATGTGCTTCATGGTGTACTCCGCCAACCAGGACATCGGCACGCGGCGCTATCGCTCCCCTGCCGCGGACGGCAAGTGGCGCTGGATCGTATACGACCAGGATTTCGGCTTCTACAACGATACCGATTCCATCACCCGCTGGCTGGATCCCGAGGGCGCGGGCACGCGCAAGAACGTGGAGAACAAGCTGTTCCGCTACGTCATGGCCAACAGCGGCGTGCGCGATCGCTATCTCACCCGATTCGGCGAGCTGCTGGCCGGGCCCTGGGCCCCGGATGAGGTGCTGGCGCAGTTTGACGCGCTGGTCGGATCCATCCGTCCGGAAATGGCGCGGCACGGCGAGCGCTGGCCGGACACGCTGCCGCTCAAGCGCTGGGAGCAGCAGATCGCGTCCATGCGCGAGCGCATCGCGGAGCGCGCCGGGAAAATCATCGGCTACACGACCGCCTGCTTTAAGCTTTCGGACGCCGACCGGGACCGCTATTTCGGCGCGGCCCTCAGGCGCATCGGCCAGAATTGAGGCGCATCATGAACGCAGTCATCTTCGACATGGACGGCGTCATCTTCGACACCGAACGCATCTGGATCGAATGCTGGGCGCCCGTGGGGCAAAAGCACGGCATCCGGGATATTGAAAAGATCCTGCGCGAGGAGTGCGTGGGCATTACTTCATCCGCCATGAAAGCCGCCCTGCTCGCCGCTTACGGCGAGGATTTTCCCTACGATCGCTACGTGAAGGAAGCTTCCGCCATCTTCCACGAGCGCTACGACCACAGCCTGCCCATGAAGCGCGGCGTGCGCGAGCTGCTCGGCTTCCTGCGCGAATCCGGCGCGCCCGTCGCCCTGGCGTCCTCCACGAGCACGCGCCTCATCCGGGAGGAGCTGTCCGACGCCGCGCTGCTGGACTATTTTGACGTCATCACCGGCGGCGAGGAGACGCCCCGCAGCAAGCCCGCGCCAGACATCTTCCTGCTGACCGCGCGCAAGCTGGACATCGAGCCCGCCGCGTGCTTCGTCATTGAGGATTCCTACAACGGAATACGGGCCGCTCACGAAGCGGGCATGCGGCCCGTCATGGTGCCCGACCTGCTCAGGCCGGACGCCGAAATGGAGACCCTCGCCGAGGCCATCCTGCCCTCGCTGGACGCGGTCATTCCCTGGCTGCAGGAGCGGGGCGTCACGCACGACCCTCAATGAAAGGAGCGCTTTCCATGCCCTACATCCACCTGAGCACCTCCCGTTCCCTGAACGACGCCGAAACCGCGGCCCTGCGGGATTCCGTGGCGGAGCTGATGCCGCTGCTGCCCGGCAAAACCCGCGAAAACACCATGATCCACATCACCGGCGGCTGCGCCATCTCGAAAGGCGATCCCGCCGTGCCCGCCCTGTTT
>LVAP01000119.1 GCA_001603025.1 Clostridiales bacterium Firm_10
GGTGATGATGGTGCTCATCATCATCTCCATCAGCCTGCTGAACAAGGCCGATCCCAAGGGCGAAGGGAGCGCGATGTAAATGAGAAAGACGCTTCGGGGCCTGTATCTGGGCCTGATCCTGTTCTTCCTGTATTCACCCATCGCGGTGATGATCGTGCTGTCCTTCAACGCTTCCCGCTCCCGCGCCAAGTGGGGCGGGTTCACCTTCGACTGGTACGTGCGACTCACCCAGCGCAGCGACATCCTGGAGGCGCTGTGGGTCACACTGACCGTGGCGGTGATCGCCACGATCATCGCCACCATCATCGGCACCGCCGCGGCCATCGGCATTCAGGCCATGAAAAAGCGCCCGGCTTCGCTGCTGCTGAAGGTCAGCTATCTGCCCATGACCATGCCGGACATCGTGACGGGCGTCTCGCTGATGCTGATGTTCGTGTTCGTGAACGTACCCCTGGGCTACTGGACGATGGTGCTGGCGCACATCACCTTCGACACGCCCTACGTGCTGTTCGCCGTGCTGCCCAAGCTGCGGCAGACCGACAACAACCTCTACGAGGCGGCGCTGGACCTGGGCTGCACTCCCATGCAGGCGGTCTGGAAGGTGATCCTGCCGGAAATCATGCCGGGCGTGATCACCGGCGCGCTCCTCTCCTTCACCATGTCGCTGGACGACTTCATCATCAGCTACTTCACGTCCTACACGGACAAGAACCTGTCCATGGTCATCTATTCCGCGGCGCGCAAGGGCATCGAGCCCTCCATTTACGCGCTGTCCACCATCATGTTCCTGGTTGTGCTGGCGCTGCTGCTGGTCATCAACAAGCGCGGTGCGCTGGAAGACGTATCCTGACGGGGAGACAATCCCGTTGCAATATATAGAATCTGGGAGGTAATGACAATGAAAAAGTCTGCCGCTTTGATCCTCGCGCTCATGCTGGTTCTCGGCACGGTTATGGCCGCCCCGGCGCTGGCCGACAGCCAGAAGCGCACCCTGACGGTGTTCAACTGGTTCGACTACATCGACGAGGACGTCATCAAGATGTTCGAAAAGGAGACCGGCATCAAGGTGACCTATACCAATTTTACCACCAACGAGGAGATGTTCGTGAAGCTCGAAAAGAGCGCGGGCGCTTACGATGTGATCTTCCCGTCTGACTATATCATCGAGCGCATGATCAAGGAAGACATGCTGGCTGAGCTGGATATGGAAAAAATTCCCAACGCCGCCAACCTGATCGACTGGTGCACCTCCCCGGACTACGACCCGGAGAACAGGTATTCCGTGGCCTACATGTGGGGCACCGTCGGCATTCTCTATGATCCCGACCAGGTGGAGGGTGAGATCGACAGCTGGAGCGCGCTGTTTGACCCCCAGTACAAGTACGGCGTGTTCATGCTGGATTCCATCCGCGACTGCTTCGGCGTGTGCCTGCGCTATCTGGGCTACTCGCTGAACGACCACAGCGAAGAGGCGCTCGACGCCGTGAAGGACCTGCTCATCCAGCAGAAGAACGATAACATCGTGGCCGGCTACCTGGTGGACGAGGCCAAGGACAAGATGATCGCCGGCGAGGCTGCCATGGCTGTGATGTGGTCCGGCGACGCCATGTACGCCATCGAGGAGAACGAGAACCTGAAGTACGTTGTTCCCAAGGAAGGCTCCAACATCTGGATCGACGGCATGTGCGTGCTGAAGAACAGCCAGCACAAGGACGAGGCCATGGAGTTCATCAACTTCCTCTGCCGTCCGGACATCGCCGCCATGAATCAGGAGTACATCTCCTATTGCTCGCCCATCAGGCAGGTGGTGGAGGAGTATGACGAGGACAAGCTGGCCCAGCCCGCGCTGAATCCCTCCGAGGAGACCATCGCCAACTGCGAATTCTTCCACGACATCACCGAGTTCATGGAGCTCTATGACAGCCGCTGGATGGAGGTCCGCGCCTGAGAGACCGATCGGCATATTCTCGCCCCGGCCGGAAACGGCCGGGGCGAATTGTCAATGAGGGCAAAAATGCGTTTTTACCGGAAAAACAGAAAAATCCCCCTGGGTCAGGTATTGCTTGTTACGTAGCGTCATGTTGTAAAATCCATGGCGTAAGGAGGTCAGGCTATGTCAAAATACACGACGGGAGAGCTTGCGAAGCTCTGCGGCGTCACAGTCCGAACAGTTCAGTATTATGATACCAGGGGCATTCTGATTCCCAGCGAGCTTTCCGAAGGCGGGCGGCGGCTTTATTCGGAAGACGATCTGAAGCGCATGAAGGTCATCTGCTTCCTGCGGGAGATGGATCTTCCCATTGATGCCATCTCACAGATCCTGAAGGAAGAGCATCCGGAAAAGGTGATTTCTCTGCTGATTGAACAGCAGGAAAATGCTCTTTCTGAAGAAATCTCCAGGAAACAGGAGAAGCTTGAAAAACTCCGGGAACTGAAAAACGGACTAAAAAACCGGGCGGCGGTCTCTCTCGAATCCATCAGCGACATAGCCGTTATTATGGAAGGCAAGAAAAAACTGAAAAGCATGCGTTGGATGATGATCCTGACCGGAATCCCGGTTACAGCGCTGCAATGGTTTTCCATCATTTTCTGGATAGTCAAAGGCATCTGGTGGCCGTTCATCGTCTGGGTACTGGCGGCTGTTCTCTGGGGCATACTGGTCAGCCGGTACTACTTCAAACATGTGAAATACATCTGCCCGGAATGCCACGAGGCGTTCAAGCCCACTCTGAAGGAAGCTTTCTGGGCAAATCATACCCCTGCGACCCGCAAGCTGACCTGCACTGCGTGCGGTCATAGAGGCTTTTGTGTTGAGATTTGGGGAGGCGACGAAAAATGACGGAATTTGAAAACATCGTGATGGGAAGAAGCAGCATCCCTTCTCTGGCAATCACAGTCGTTCTGATGATCGCGATTCCCGTTATCTTCTTCCTCTGTTGGCGCGGGAAGCACAGGGGCCAGACCAGGATCGGCTATCTCATCGCAGGCGCTGTGGGGTTTCTTGTTTCTGCCCGGATGCTGGAGCTTGGCATGCATTATTTCTGTATCCTCTCGGATAATCCCGTTTCCAGGTTCATCAATGGAAGCACCGTAGCTTTCGTGTTTTACGGAACCGTGATGGCCGGCGTTTTCGAGGAGTGCGGAAGGCATATCATTCTGAAATACATTATGAAAAAGGACCGCACCCCTGAAAACGCGGTTATGTACGGTATCGGCCACGGCGGGATAGAGATACTGTCCGTCATTCTGCCTTCCATGATTCTGTATCTTATTATTGCGATCCTGTTCTCCCGGGGAAATGTTGAAGAAGCGCTCAACCAACTGAAAATCACGGGGGATACCGCTGCCGCTGCGCTTCCGTCCGTTCAGGCAGCCGCCGCGTTTGATTATGGTATGATGGCTATAAATGTCATTGAGCGGCTGCTTGCGATGCTTTTGCACATTGGGCTCACGGTCATTGTGTTTTGCGGCGTGCTCAGCGCAAGAAAAGGATACCTGCCGCTGGCGATCCTTCTGCATATGCTGATGGATACGTTTGCCGCGCTGTTCCAAAGAGGCGTGGTGCCGCTTTGGACGGTCGAGGTCTGGGGTGCCCTGTGGGCCGCCATAATTGTTTTCATTGCGGTCAGACTGTATAACAGAATGAAAGAGCAGGCGATGAGATGAATCCCGATCTGTGTCGTCTCCGCGCTCTGATCGCGATTCCCCGGGGCGGAGAGGTGGAATGTCTCCTGATTTGACCTTCCCTGACTAAATGTTAAGTTTTTTCAGCCGCGTTCACACTGTGTTCGCAATTTTCAATGTCTTTTTACAAGGTTTTTTGGCCAGCCCTATTGACAAAACCCGCCAATAGGGCTATGATTAGGCCATCGGTTAGCACTCGTTCGGTGAGAGTGCTAACAAGCTGAAAGGAGGCGGGCGCGATGAAAATGGATGATCGCAAATTCATGATTCTGCAGGCGATCATTGACGACTACATCATGACCGCTGTCCCGGTAGGATCCCGGACGATCTCGCGGAAATCCGGCGTCGGCTTTTCGCCGGCTACCATCCGCAATGAGATGAGCGATCTGGAGGAACTGGGCTATCTGGCGCAGCCGCACACCTCAGCGGGCCGCATTCCCTCGGCCAAGGCGTACAGGCTGTATGTCGACCGCCTGATGAAGATGGTCGACTTGAGCGACGAGGAGACGGGCCGGATCAAGGATCACCTCAACAGGCGCACCGCGCAGGTGGAGGAGGTCATCCGTCAGGCCGCGCAGGCCCTGTCGGACGTGACGCACTATACCGCGGTGGTGTCCGCCCCGCAGATGACAGACGTGACCATCCGCCGCGTGCAGATGGTGCCCGTGACCGACACGAGCGCGCTGCTGGTCATCGTGACCAACGCGGGTCTCGTGAAGGAGCGGGTCATCCGGGTGCCCGACGGTGTGGATGCCGACCAGCTTTACGCGCTGAGCAATATGCTCACCGAACGGCTGAACGGACGTTCCCTGCAGGACGCGCGCGAGCAGCTGGCCGATGTGACCACTGACCTGGGCGAGCACAGGCAGCTGATGGCCAGCGTGCTGGGCGTGATCGACGCGCAGCTGGGAGACGACCCGAACGTACCGCTCGTGGTGGGCGGCCGCTCGAATCTGCTGAGTTTTCCTGAGTACAGCGATGTGGAAAAGGCCAAGAGCTTCCTGGCTGTGCTGGAATCACGCGAGAAGCTGGCCCCGCTGCTCCGGAACAACGGCGTGGAATTCACCGTGAGGATCGGCCCGGAGAACGGCCTGCCGGAGTTTTCCGACTGCTCGGTTGTCACCACGACTTATCGCGTCGGGAACCACACGAGCGGCACGATGGGCATCATTGGCCCGACCCGCATGGAATATGCAAGGGTCGTGTCGGTTATGAATTACATGGGCCGCGCGATCAGCGATATGCTGAGCGGCGATAAGGAATAGAGGTGGAGAATTTGCCGGACGACATGGAAAAGGATCTGACTGCTCCCGAAGACGGGCAGCCGGAGACCGTTGCGGAGGAATCCGCTGAAATCCCTTCAGAAGAAGCCGCGGCGGACGGCGGAACGGATGCCGCGAACGAGAATCAGGAAGAAGAGCCGGCCGTCGTGGAAGACGGGGCCGACACGAAAGAGGATGAGGATCCGGCGGCGCTCAGGGCGGCGCTGGAAGCCGCCGAAAAGCAGCGCGACGAGTATCTGGCCATCGCTCAGCGGGCCCAGGCCGATTATCAGAACTTCAAGCGGCGCAACAGCGCCGTGCGCACCGAGGCCTATGACGACGGCGTGCGCGAGACCATCGCGGCGATGCTGCCGGTGATCGACAACCTCGAACGGGCCATCGCGGCGGCGGAATCGGAAAGCGGCGCGCTGGTCAGCGGCGTTCAGATGACGCTGAGGCAGATGCTGGAGGCGCTCACCCGGCTGGGCCTGGAGGAAGTGCCCGCGCTGGGCGAGAAGTTTGACCCGGACATCCACAACGCCGTAATGCGCGCGCCGGAAGGCGAAGGCGAGCCGGGCAAAGTGCTGGAGGTGTTCCAGAAAGGCTACCGGGTCAGGGGCCGCATGATCCGCTACGCCATGGTAAAGATCGCGGCTGAGAATTGAAGGATCCGCGCCGCGCGTTTTGTGCGGCGGCTCCCCAAAAGGGCGAAACACCTGTTTGAACAGATCAAGAAATATATCAGGAGGCAATCATTATGAGCAAGATTATCGGTATTGACCTTGGCACCACCAATTCCTGCGTCGCCGTTATGGAAGGCGGCGAGCCGGTTGTTATCGCGAACGCCGAAGGCGCCCGCACCACTCCTTCAGTCGTGGCCTTCGCCAAGAACGGCGAGCGACTGGTCGGCCAGGTCGCAAAGCGTCAGGCTGTGGCCAACCCGGACCGCACTGTCATCTCCATCAAGCGCGAGATGGGTTCCAGCTACCGCGTCCACATCGACGATAAGGAGTATACTCCCCAGGAAATCAGCGCCATGATCCTTCAGAAGCTGAAGGCGGACGCTGAGGCTTATCTGGGTGAAAACGTGACGCAGGCCGTCATCACCGTGCCCGCGTATTTCTCCGACGCCCAGCGCCAGGCCACCAAGGACGCCGGCCGCATCGCCGGCCTGGAAGTGCTGCGCATCATCAACGAGCCGACCGCGGCCGCGCTGGCCTACGGCCTGGACAAGGGCGACAGCCACAAGATCCTGGTTTACGACCTGGGCGGCGGCACGTTCGACGTGTCTCTGATGGAGGTCGGCGACGGCGTGTTCGAAGTGCTGGCCACCGCGGGCAACAACCGTCTGGGCGGCGACGACTTCGACAACCGCATCATCGATTATATCGCTTCCGAGTTCCAGAAGGAGAACGGCATCGACCTGCGCAAGGACCGCATGGCCATGCAGCGCCTGAAGGAAGCCGCTGAGAAAGCCAAAATCGAGCTGTCCGGCGTGATGACCAGCAACGTGAACCTGCCCTTCATCACCGCGGACGCCACCGGCCCCAAGCACCTGGACGTGACCATCACCCGCGCGAAGTTCGACGAGCTGACCGCCGACCTGGTCGACAAGACCATCCAGCCCCTGAATCAGGCGCTGAGCGACGCCGGCCTCTCCGCCAGCCAGATCGACAAGGTCATCCTGGTGGGCGGTTCCACCCGCATCCCCGCCGTGCAGAACGCCGTGCAGCGCGTGACCGGCAAAGAGCCCTTCAAGGGCATCAACCCGGATGAGTGCGTGGCCATCGGCGCGGCCATTCAGGGCGGCGTGCTGGGCGGCGACGTCAAGGACGTCGTGCTGCTGGACGTCACTCCGCTGTCCCTGGGCATTGAGACCATGGGCGGCGTGTTCACCCGCCTGATCGACCGCAACACCACCATCCCCACCAGCAAGAGCCAGATCTTCTCCACCGCCGCGGACGGCCAGACCTCCGTC
>LVAP01000120.1 GCA_001603025.1 Clostridiales bacterium Firm_10
CCGCCTTTTCCGGCGGATCGAACTTGCGGCACTTTTCGTTCGCCAGCCGGTTGGCGGCCTCCGCGCCCGCGGTCACATATTCGCAGATCACGTCGCAGGCGTCAAGGAAGCTGTCGAAGGCGGTCTGGCGCTCCTCGGGCGTGCGCCACCCGGCCAGCACCCAGTCCACCAGATCCCAGCCCTGCGGCGCGCGGCCCACGCCCACCCGCACGCGCGGGAAGTCGTCCCGGCCCAGCAGGCCGATGATGGAGCGCATGCCGTTGTGCGTGCCGGCGCTGCCCTTGGCGCGGAAGCGCACGCGGCCCGGCTCGAGGTCGATGTCGTCGTAGACCACGATGAGCTGGTCCATGTCGACCTTGTACCAGTTCATCAGCTCGGCCACGCACTCGCCGGAGAGATTCATGAAGGTCTGCGGCTGGGCCAGCACCACGCGTTCGCCGCCGATGTGGCCTTCGCCCAGGCGCGCCCTGCATTTCGTCCTGTTCAGGCTCACACCCAGGCGGTCGGCCAGCAGCGTAAGCGTGTCAAAGCCCGCGTTGTGGTGCGTGTGAGCGTACTTATCGCCCGGGTTTCCCAGGCCAACGATGATGTACACGGCGTTTCCTCCTCAGCACAAAAGGAGGAATCGGGCCATTTCCCCAATTCCTCGAGCGGTTTCTGCAATTCCCATCCTCAATTCAGTTCATAAACCCAGTCGGAGGGCTTCACAACGGCGCTGCCCTCGTCCAGATTCACCTGGCTGAGCACCAGCAGCGCGGTCACGCCGTCCACGCGCTTCTTTTTGGGCTCGGCTGTGGCGATCACCACGCCCGTGCCCACCACTTCCACGTCGAACTCCTTCATCAGGTCGTGCATGCCGCGCAGCGTGCCGCCGCCCTTCATGAAATCGTCGATGATGAGCGCCTTCTGGCCGGGCGTCACCGCGCGGCGCGCCAGCGCCATGGTCTCGATGTGGTCGCCCGCGTCGCCGGAGATATAGTTGATCTTCACCGCGCTGCCCTCGTAGGCCTTGGAATCGCGCCGGGCGATCACCAGCGGCACATCCAGCATGCGCGCGGTCATCATGGCCACGGGAATGCCCTTGGTCTCCATGGTAAGCACAAAATCCGGGTTTTTGTCGTAATAACGGCAGGCCAGGATCTCGCCCATCAGCTCGGAGAGGTCGGAATCGCAGGTGATGTCGGTGGTGTAGAGGAAGTTGCCCGGCAGCAGCCGTCCCCGCTGGGACAGCCGCTCGCTCAACGCCTCCAGCGTCGCGACAGTTTTCTGCTTTGAGGGAACGGCGCGGTAAATCACGCCGCCCGCCGCGCCGGCCACCGTGGTCAGACGCCCCAGATCAAACTGGGCGAAGGTGTCGGCGAGGATACTCAGATCCTCGCTGATCGTCGACTTGGCCGCACCGAACATTTCGGTGAAGTGGGACAGCGTGTATATCCTGTTCGGCGATCCCGTGAGAATCCTGGACATGGCCGCCAATCGTTCGTTGCGCTTGATGCGATCCATTTTCCCACCCATTTCCTTCCATATTATGCTCCCACGCATAAAACCCCAGTTTTATATAGTTTTGATTATAGTGCAATCTTTTTCATCTTTCTACTATTCCCGAATATTTTTATATTCTTTTAACGCATCGTTAGCATTTTGGCCCATCCTGCGCGGTTTTCTCCGTTGCTCCGGATGCGGGAACGGGCGTATAATATGGAAAATGATCAAAGAGCATCGAGAGGTCGAAAACATGTCTCAGTCCATTCACGCCGCGGGCAGGCGGCTTCACTTCATCGGCATCGGCGGCAGCTCCATGAGCGGACTGGCGCGTTTCATGCTGCAGCAGGGCTGCGAGGTCACCGGCTCGGACCGCGACGCCTCGCATAAAACCGAGGCGCTCGAAGCGCTGGGCATCACCGTCCACATCGGCCACCGGGCCGAAAACGTGCGCGGCGCGGACCTGGTGATCTACTCCGCCGCCATTCCCGAAAACAATCCCGAGCGGGCCGAGGCCGCCCGGCTGGGCATTCCCCAGATCGAGCGCGCGGTGCTGCTGGGCCGGCTCATGAGCACGTTTGAGCACGCCATCTGCGTGGCCGGCACCCACGGCAAAACCACCACCACTTCCATGCTCGCCCAGGTGTTCGTGGAGGCCGGGGAGGATCCCGGCGTGCACATCGGCGGCGAGCTGGACGCCATCGGCGGGGGCACCCGCGTGGGCCGTGGCAGCACGTTCATCGCCGAAGCCTGCGAATACAACGGCAGCTTCTGGCACTTTTTCCCCACCATCGCCGTGATCCTGAACATTGACGAGGATCATCTGGATTTTTACAGGGACCTGGACGACATCGAAGCCTCCTTCCGCCGCTTCGCGGGCCTGGTGCCCGAGGACGGCTGGGTCGTGGGCTGGGGCGACGACAGCCGCGTGCGCCGCGTGCTCGGCTCCCTGCGCTGCCACACCCGCACATACGGCCTTGAGCCCCACAACGAGGTCCGCGCGGAGAACATTTCCTACGACGAACAGGGCCGCGCGCACTTCACGGCCACGCTGTTCGGCCACCCCCTGGCGGAAATCGACCTGGCCGTGGCGGGCGAAAAGAACCTGCTGGACGCCCTGGCCTGCATCGCCGCGGCGGACATCTGCCAGCTGAGCATGAGCCGCGTGGCCGAATCGCTTGCCCGCTTCACCGGCGCGCACCGGCGCTTCGAGCTGACCAGCGTCACCGACGGCGTCAGCCTGTACACCGACTACGCCCACAACCCCGCCGAGATGCAGACCGCCATCCACATCGCCGCCATGCAGCCCCACAACGCGCTGTGGGCCGTGTGGCAGCCCCACACCTACTCCCGCACCAAGGCGCTGTTCAACGGCTTCCTCGAAACCTTCGGCGAAGCGGATCGGGTGCTCATCACCGACATCATGGGCGCGCGCGAGCCCGATCCCGGCGACATCAGCACGCCCATGCTCATCGGCCCGCTCACGCAGCGCGGCGTGAAGGCCGCTCATACGCCCACCTTCGACGACGCGGAGGCATACCTGCGCGCCCACTGGCAGCCCGGCGACATCGTCATCACCCTGGGCTGCGGCAACATCGACCTGCTCAACGAACAGATCGCCCGGCACGGAGATACGAAAAAATGAACGCGGAACATACATGGCGCGGCTTCCCGCGCGAGGATTTTGAATTCAACGGGCATCTCTGCATCCTGGTGCGTCCCCATGAGGCACTGCCCGGCCGTCCGTGGGTGTGGCGCACGGAATTCTTCGACGCCTTTGCCCAGGCGGACGAGGCCATGGCCCGGGCGGGCTGCTTCATCGCCTACATCCGCCTGTCCGACCGCTACGGCTGCCCCTCCGCTGTGGAGGACATGGAAGCTTTCCGCGCCATGCTGGTGGAGAAATATGCCCTCGCGGACAGGCCGTTCCTGTTCGGCTTCAGCCGCGGCGGGCTGTACGCCGTGAATTACGCGCTGACCTATCCGGGGCACGCGGGCAAGCTCTACCTCGACGCACCCGTGCTGGACATCCGCAGCTGGCCGGGCGGACTGGGCAAGGCGGCGCGGGAGGAGAAATGCTGGCGCGAGTGCCTGGCCTGCTACGACCTCACCGAAGAGACGGCCCGCTCCTTCGGCCGCAATCCCCTGGACCGCGCGGAGGAGCTGGCGAAGCTGAACATCCCCGTGGTGCTGGTGGCGGGCGGCGCGGACGAAACCGTGCCCTACGACGAGAACGGCCTGCCCTTCGCGGCGCGCTTCCGGCGGGCGGGCGGCAGGATCCGCGTGATCGTAAAACCCGGCTGCGGCCATCACCCGCACTCGCTGGAGGATCCCACCCCCATCGCGGCGTTCCTCCTGAAGGAGGGCTGACCCATGGCCGAGGTGAAGACAAACGCCGTGCGCATCGTGGAAACCCACGGCGCGGCGTACACGCTGCACAGCTATCCCTGCAAGGAACCGCTGGACGGCGTGACCGTGGCGGACAGGCTGGGGGCGGACGTGGCCCGCGTGTTCAAGACGCTGGTGACCCAGGGCAAGAGCGGGGCGTATTTCGTGTTCGTGATTCCCGCCGCGGCGGAGCTGGACCTCAAAAAGGCGGCGCGCTCGGTGGGTGAAAAGGCCGTGGCCATGATCCCGGTGAAGGACATCAACAAGGTCACGGGCTACGTGCGGGGCGGCTGCAGCCCGGTGGGCATGAAGAAGGCGTACGTGACCCGCATCGACGCCTCCGCCCGGGCGCAGGAAGCCATCTTCGTGAGCGCCGGCCGGCTGGGCCAGCAGATGGAACTGGATCCGGTGAAGCTGGCCGACATCGCCGGGGCGGAATTCGACGAGCTGACGATGGAGTGACAGGCGCATGACGATATACGACAGATTGCTGCAGCATCAGGAAACCTCCTACAGGGATTTTCAGAGCAGGCTGGTTCCCAACATTCCCAAGGAGACCATAATCGGCGTCAAAACGCCCAACATGCGGCGGATCGCCAAAGAGCTGTCTGGAACGGATGAGGGAAAGGCCTTTCTGGAAAGCGTGCCTCACCAATACTATGAGGAAAACCTGGTCCATTTCTTCATGGTCGCCCTGATCCGGGATTTTGACGANNAACCGCGGCCGGCTCATCCCCCATATCCGGAAATGGATCGGCTCGGAGCACGTCTACACGGCCCGGTTCGGCATCCGCATGCTGATGAACGAATACCTGGAAAGCGATTTCAAAGAAGAGTATCTGGAATGGGTCGCGGCCAAAAAGGGAGACGACTATTACCTGAAAATGATGGTCGCCTGGTATTTCGCCACAGCCCTGGCAAAGCAGTATGATTCGGCCGTGGCTTACATCGAGCAGCGCAGGCTGGAACCGTGGACGCACCGGAAGGCCATCCAGAAAGCGCTGGAAAGCTTCCGGGTTTCGGAAGAACACAAGGCGCATCTCAAAACGCTTTACTGAAAAAAGGAACCGCCGTCGCGGTTCCTTTTTCATATGGATCCCGGGTCATTTTTATGTTTTCTCCCTCACCACATAATCGAACACGTCCACGATCTCCACGCCCATCGCCCGCACGGCCTTTTCGCTGCGGGCCACGTCCTCCGCCGTGTTGTAACCGGGGATACGCGGCACACGCACCGTCACCCGCGCGGGGCCGACGGTTTCCAGCAGTGTCTCCAGGTTCGCCAGCGCCCGGGCGTTTTCCGCGCCGGTATAGCGGCGGTAGATGTCCGGGTTCGTATCCTTGATGTCCACGATGAAGTCGTCCACGCAGGTCATGGCGACGTCGAGGTTTTCCCCTGGCACGTTCAGGCAGGTCTCCGCAGTCAGCCGCCACTTCGCGCCGCACAGGGCGCGGAACGCCCGGATAAAATCCGTCCTCAGCAACGGCTCTCCGCCGCCGAACACCACGCCCCCGCCGGTTGCCTGAAAATACAGGTCGTCCGTTTTCACCATGTCATACAGTCGCTCCGGTGTGACCGGCTTCACGGACACGTCCTCCCGCCAGGACTGTGGGTTCAGGCAGTACCTGCACCTCAGCGGGCATCCGTGCGCCGCCGCCAGGGTGGTCACGCCCGCACCGTCTATACCGATGCGGTGCCGCTCCAGGCCGATCAGCGGAAAAACAGGCGCGGCCATGTCACTCTCCACCCCCGGCCGCCGGTTCGCCGCTGTCATTCTCCGTCTCGGGGATCATTGCCACATCGCCTTCCAGCTCCTCCGGCGGAATCGCGATTTCGCCTTCCAGCACGTCCGGCTCGTCGGGGTTATAATAGGGCACGTCGCCCATCAATTCAACGATGCCCGGATCGTCGCCCCCATGGCGCAGCGCCCACACGGCGTCGTCTATGGCGTCGATCACCGCGCAGCCGGACAGCGCCAGCGTCATGCCCGCGGAAATGCCGGCCAGCGCCACCCTCTTCTTCGCCGTGCGGCGCTTCTCCAGCTCGCGTTCCAGATAGGCGACCTCGCTCTCGCAGCGCGGACAGGTGCCGCGGCACGCGCCTTTGTGGGTACACTCCTCGATCACCAGGCTGATGTCGTTCTCCTGCGCGATCTGAGCGCGGATCTCCTTGAGGATTTTGCATTTCTGCTTGCCGGTCACTGGAATCGCCCCCATCTTTTCTTCTGTTCATATGACGGCGCCGCGCCTCCGGAAGTTCCCGTCAGGAAAACCCGAAATGCCGCTCCAGCCAGCACGCCACGCCATCCTCCCCATTGGAGGGACACACCTCGTCCGCGGCCTGTTTCACCTCCGGCAGCGCGTTGGCCATGGCCACGCCCGCGCCGCAGGCCTTCAGCATCTCGATGTCGTTATAGTCGTCGCCGAATGCGGCGATTTCTTCCATCGGAACGCCCCGCCGCGCGGCCAGCAGGCGAAGGCCGTTCAGCTTGGTGGCCCGCCGGTTCATGATCATGGCGATGCGGTTTTCCGAGAGCTGAGCGTACAGGCCTTCCGGCAGCAGCCGCGCCAGGGCGGCCAGCTCCTCCCGCGAACGGGCCTCGACGATGATCTTGTCCGCCGTCCGGCCTTCCATTTCGCAAAAATCCTCCGTACTCGCGCAGGTCACGCCCGGCCAGATGGTCTGCGTGTCAAAATTGCCCAGCAGCGCGTCGTCCGCCTCCACGGCCACCCGCGCCAGGGGCACGGCCGCCAGGATCGACCGGATCGCCGCCAGCGGCTCCCGAATGCCGAAGCCCTCCAGCCGCGCGCCGTTCTCCTCAATCACCGCCCCGTTGTGGTAAACCGCGGCGTCGAAGCCGAAGTCCGGCAGGAATCCCCGCACGCTGCGGATGGGCCGCGCCGTGGCGATGACGAAGGCCGCGCCCCGCGCCCGCAGCCGCGCGATGGCGGAAACCGTGCGGGGCGAAACGGTCTTGTCGTCCCGCAGGAGCGTGCCGTCCAGGTCGACCGCCACCATCCTCACGCGGTTCATCGCGCGCCTCCGCCGGGCAGCAGCGCCTCGCGGTGCGCCGGCCAGAACACCGAAAGGTACTCGCCCGCCACGGCCGCGCCGCCCCGGCCGTCCGGATGGCCGCCGAAAAAGGCGAAGTTGTCGCGCGGGGGCTCCTGCCCCAGAATCGCCGCGATGTCAAACACCGCGTCCGCGCCCAGGTGATCCCCGCCGCGAATGCGTCCGTTCACCAGGCGCCAGCGGGCCTCGTCCTCCCCGGTCAGGTCAAAGGGCGGAATGGTGAAAAGCACCGCCTTCACCCGGGGATTGCGCGCCCGAAGGCCGGCAATGGCCGCCCGCAGGTCGGCGGTCAGCGCCTCCGCGTCCCGCGAGCCGTGCAGCAGGTCGTTTACGCCAAAGCAAAGGTTCACGATGTCCGCCTCCACCGCTTTGCCAAGCCACGCGCCGTTCTTCGCGGCGTCCGCCGCCCGGCCGAAGCCCAGCCCGGTGTTCCACACCGCCGCCTCCCCCGCCAGGCCCCGGGCGATGCGCGCCGCCCACTGTTCGCAGGCGTCCACCCGCGTCTGTACGCCCTGCGTGATCGAATCGCCCATGAACGCCATGCGCGCGCGCACGGGCCGGTCCGCCTCGAAGGCGTCCGGCAGGCAGGCCGTGTCGTCCACGGCGAAGACGGCCATGGCGGAAAACGTCTCCTCGCCCGGCGCAGAGAAGCACAGGGCGCGGCTGTCCGGCGTGGCGGGCAGAATCGCGTTCTCCTCCAGCGCCCGCAGGCACCAGCTGAACGCGATGTGTCCGCCCTCCGGGATCTCCAGCGCGAGGGGATCGCTCTGCGCCCACGCCCGCGGGGCGACCCCGCAGCCCGACGCGCCGCCCCATGTCACCGGGACGAGCGCCCCGGGGCTTCCGCCGGGCGGCACCGCGCCCGCGCCGGCCGAGACGATTTCCAGCCGCCCGCCTGGCATGTCGGCCCAGGATTCGCTGCCGTCATCCCAGGTGCTGTCTATGCAGTTGCTGAAGCGGAAGCGCCAGACAAATCGCCCCGCCTCGATGGGCCTCAGCAGCGCGCGGAAGGTGCGCGCCTCGCCCTTATGCAGCACGATCCTGCAGTTGTGTGAAGTGCTCGTGGGCACATTGGAAGCAAACATGGCTATTCCTCCCGTGTGTTGAGATCGCAGAAGCGCAGCGGTGCGGGGCCGGGATCAGGCACGCGGCGCAGCGTCTTCCCGTACCATACGACCGACAGCCACCGGCCGAATTTGTAGCCGGCCGCGGGCAGCTCCGCCAGGAGCCGGTAACCCAACCGCTCGTGGAAGGCGACGCTGGCCGCGTTTTCCTTCGTGATGAGCGCGTAGGCGTTTACATAGCCCATGGCGGCGAGATCCCGCTCCAGCAGGCCGTAGAGCGCGCGCCCGGCGCCCCGCCCGTGAAACGGCGTCGACAGGTACACCGACAAATCCGCATCCCACCGGTAAGCCGCCCGCGCAAAGGCGCGCGAGGCGTAGGCAAACCCGACGACCACGCCGTTCTCCTCCGCGACATACCACGGAAAATCCGCCGTCACGGCCTCAAAACGCGCCGCAAACGCCTCCGGGGAAGGCGTTTCATACTCGAACGATGCAGTGTCCCGCTCCACGTACGGGCGGTAAATCTCCCGCATGGCGGGAACATCCGCCCGTTCGGCCAGCCTGCAGATCATGGCTTTCCTTCGCCTCCTGCCAAAACTTGTTCGTGGACAATTACAGTGACGCATATTATAATCGACGCATACAGTCAACAGGGAGGAATGCCCGTGAACCTCAAGCTGTCCTTCCGCCTGCCGCCGCTGCGCCGCAGGCGGGCGATGAGCCGCGCCGGGCTCCGGCCGCGGAGCGCCGAACCCGCGGCGTCCCCGCTCACCTTCCGCGACGTGGCCGCCAACGCGGCGGCCATGGACCGCCTGCGTATGCTGGCCGACTACCTCGCCCATCCGGATAAATACGCGGCGCTGGGCGCGCGCCTGCCCCGCGGCGTGCTGCTCTACGGTCCGCCCGGCACCGGCAAAACGCTCATGGCCCGCGCGCTGGCGGGCGAGGCGGGCGTGCCGTTTTTCTCGCTGAGCGGCTCGGATTTCGTGGAGATGTACGTGGGCGTGGGGGCGGCGCGGGTGCGCGAGCTCTTCGCC
>LVAP01000121.1 GCA_001603025.1 Clostridiales bacterium Firm_10
GTCTGAGTAGCAGAAGTCCCCGCCACGCGGGCGGATCATCACCATCATCGCGATGGTGGTGTGACGCCGGGCAATCTTGAAAGCTCCCAGGGAGGGGGTGGTGCCCCCCTCAAAGAGGTCGGCGCAGAACTCGACGCGGTCGGCTCCGCCCCGCTCGGCGGCGATGACGCTCTCTACACTCTCCAGGCAAATCTCTATCTTCATCACTCACTCCTTCTTCACTCTCACCGCGAGATTTTCATCAATAAGCGCTTCTCTTTCCAGCGGCGCCCCCACCGTATGGATTGTGATGGTGTGTACCCCCGCCGTCAGGGGGTAGCCGCTGATCAAGGGGTCCGATGACCGCCCCTTCTGCAGGGAAGCATAGTACGAATCGCCATCAATTTCAAAGCAGATCTTCTGTTGACTCTCAAGGGCTACCGATGTCTCCCAGGCGATGCTCACCGTTGTCTCCTCTTCTGTCTCGATGGTCCACACCAAAGTGGTGGCGATGGGGCGGTAGGAGTAGTACTCGCCCCCGGTGTAGCGATGCAGGACCTGTGGCGTGTCCAGCAGGAGGTGCGCTCTGTCAAAGGGGATCGGTTGTACCTCGGAGGCTGTATTGCGCGATAAGGGCTGGCTCTTCAGCTCCGCCCCGATACCGAGGAGCACCTGCTCCTCAAACGGCTCTATGGCACCGTCTCCCATCAAGCCGATGTTGAGCAGGTAATTGCCCCCCTGAGCGACGACTGAGCGTGCGGTCTGGGAGAGCTCTTTGACCTTCTCCTCCCTGTCCCCGCGCTCCTGCCAGCTGCGGTAGCCCCAGGTCTCCTTGTAGATCGAGGCCGGGGTCTGCCACGGGCAGTTGAGGGCGACGGTGGGAAGCTGGTTGTCCCCCATCGTGAGGAAGTCCTGTTCATCGTTCCAGATCCGTCCGTTGATCATGCACTGTGGTTGCAGCCTCCTTGTTAAGGCCTTCACCTCCTGGCTCTGCTCGGGGGTAGGGGCCCCCATATCCATCCACAGCTCACATATCGGTCCGTAGTTGGTGAGCAGCTCGGTCAGCTGGGCGATGGTGAGCCTTTGGTGGGCGGGGGGGATCGCATCGCTGTTGTGGCTCGAGATGGGGAGGGCCTCGGGAAAGTGCCAGTCGATCCAGGAGTAGTAGAGGCCGAAGGCGAGCCCCTCCGCCCGGCACGCCTCTGAGAGCTGTCGCACGATATCGATCTTGCAGGCGCTGTTGGTGCTCTTGTAGTCGGTCGTCGCGGTGTCGAAGAGGCAGAAGCCGTCGTGGTGCTTGGTCGTGATGACCACGTAGCGCATCCCCGCCGCCTTCGCCGTTCGGGCGATGTGCCGGGCATCGAAGGAGGGGAGGGCGAAACGCGTGGCAAGGCGCTCATAGTCGGTTTGGGAGAGGTAGCCGTGGGAGAGGATCTGCTCCGAGTAGCCGCGGCGGATGATCTCTCCATTGTATACCCCGCCGAGGAGTGAATAGAGGCCGAAGTGGATGAAGAGGCCGAACTCAAGGTGCAGCCACTCATTGATGCGTTGTGTGGTGTCCATACCGATATCCTCCCACCTATAGCCTACGGGAGGGTGGGGGAGTTTTACAGAGGCAAAGTTTCAAAGTGCGCTCCCTGTGGCGTCAAATTTTCAAAGTTCGACCCTTCTTTGAAAATATGACGCCTCTTCTTCCCGGTTGTGGTCTCACTTTGGAAAGTTGCCTCTACCACGCTTTGGATGACCGTGCGACGATTTTGTCATGAACAG